>JAATGJ010000038.1 GCA_015654695.1 Chitinophagales bacterium
CAGGCGAAAGTGAACAGTACTTCCAAAGAGATCGGTGGGCTGATGGCAAAAGGTCTGAAAGAAGAAGCCGAAACAAAAAAGCAGGAAGTCGCTGTATTAAAATCTACCCTTCAGCCTATTTCAGAAAAATTAAGCGAGATAGAGAAAAAGTTACAGGATGAACTGGTAAAACTGCCTAATCTTCCTTCTGATAAAGTGCCTGTTGGTAAAACACCTGCTGATAATATAATATTAAGAGAAGGTGGTGTAAAACCCCTATTACCTGCCGGTTCTGTCCCCCACTGGGACCTGATCAAAAAATATGACATCGTTGATTTTGAAACCGGAGCTAAAATTACCGGCAGCGGTTTTCCATTGTACAAAGGAAAAGGCGCTAAACTGCAACGGTCATTAATTCAATACTTCTTAGACTTTAATACTAAAGCCGGCTATACAGAATATTTGCCGCCGTTTATGGTGAATGAAGCTTCTGCGTATGGAACGGGGCAGTTGCCCGATAAGGAGGGACAGATGTATTATATGCCGGCTGATAATTTTTATATGATCCCTACATCTGAAGTGCCGGTCACCAATATTTACCGGGATGAAATAGTAAAGGAAAATGATCTGCCCATAAAGATGACAGCTTATTCACCTTGCTTCAGAAGGGAAGCCGGAAGTTTTGGTAAGGATGTACGGGGTTTGAACCGTGTTCACCAGTTTGAAAAAGTGGAGATTGTTCAGTTGGTGCATCCTGATAAAAGTTACGAAGCACATGAAGAGATGGTACTTCATATAGAAGAGCTATTGATCAGCCTGGAACTGCCCTACCGCATTCTAAACTTATGCGGCGGCGATATGAGTTTTACCTCTGCACTTACTTATGACTTTGAAGTATATAGCGCTGCGCAGGAAAGATGGCTCGAAGTAAGCTCTGTTTCTAATTTTGAAACTTACCAGTCAAACAGGATGAAGATCCGTTTCAAAGATCAGGCAGGGAAAATGCAATTAGTTCATTCGCTTAATGGAAGCTCATTAGCCTTACCGAGAATTGTTGCCTGTCTTTTGGAGAATAATCAAACCACTGAGGCAATCAAACTTCCTGCTGCCCTGCACAGTTACTTTGGAGGAACAATTATTTCCTGAAAATTTTACTACTTATAATTTTATTGCTATGAAGCGACTTATAATTCTTCTTACTATTTGTGCTGTTATTATTACTGCCTGTCATAAAAAAACAGTACCTATTGTTTCGGCAAGAACGGAATTTCCCGAACCGCCTAAGCCGACACAGCCGGCCATCAATACAAATACGCCTGAATCTATGGCAGCAGGTAAAACAATATTTGAAACAAAATGTAACCGCTGCCATGATCTGCAAGATCCGGTTGCATATACTACTGAACGCTGGACTTCTATATTAAAATCCATGATACCAAAAGCCAGGCTGACTGAAGAACAGGCGCAACAGGTAACAACCTACGTGATGGCAAATGCAAAAAAATAGCTGTTTAAAATGGTTAAACAAAAAATCAGCTCATAGCTTTTATTCTCTTATTCATCACATAGAACCAGGCCGGCGGAATTAATGATAGCAGCATCATACCCGGGTAGCCTGTAGGCATTTGCGGTGAGTTATCATGATGACGCAGCACCTGGTATTTGCGACTGGCCAGGTAATGATGGTCACTATGACGGCTTAGTTCAAATAACATCAGCCGGCCAATAATATGATCGCTGTTCCAGCTATGCACAGGCTTGGCCCTCTCATATTTACCATCAGCAAGTTCTTTTCTTTGCAGACCATAGTGTTCAATGTAATTGACAGTCTCCAGCAAAAAGATACCGATACTGGCGGCGGCCAGGTAATACAAAGTTGTGAGCCATCCGAAACCAAAAAATAGTAACGCTACAAAAGCAACCTGTATCAAAGTGAATTGTATCATTTCATTATATAAAGAAAAAACCAGCCTGCCTTTTTTCTTTACTTCATTAGCAGCGATCTGCCAGGCACTGAAATAACTGAAGACAATGCTGCGAAAATAAAAGCTATACACCCATTCTCCATACCGGGCACTGCCTGGGTCTTCCGGTGTAGCTACTCTCCTTTATTATGTTCAATAAAAAAGTGCATGTATTGAGAAGTAAGCAAAAGCATTTTAGCCATTGCCTGTTCGAATATGTTTACCCGGTGCCCAAGTTCATGACCCACATTGATCCCGAATATCCCGCACAAAAGACCCATGACCCAAATACGTCCCGCAATATCATACCAGGCCAGCTTATCATGTGACATAGCATATAAAAACTTAATGAGTAATGTGTATTGTAAAAGAACAATCCCGTATAATAAAATATCATACACCCTGTTCTTTTTCGCCAGGTCTTCTTCCGTAACCTCCATATTTGCGGGATCTGGCTTTATCAGTAATTCAATAAAAGGAATGGCGATCCATGCAAATACCAGCGGCAACCATACCTGCCAGCCGATAACGCTGAAAGAGTGCCAGGAACCATAGTAAATTATAAGAGGAGAAGCGTATTTAAAGACACGCATCGCAGACAAAATTAATATTGATTCAAATGTAGAAAATAATGGCGGTTCTTTAACCGTTTGAAAAAGATACTTACCTGCACTTAACTTTATTACAATCAAAAAGGTCTGAACCTCAGACCTCCTAATCAATGTCGTTGACTAACCAGCAAAAAAAACAGCACCTGAATGCAGACGATAACAAGATACTGTGCAAACAATATGAGTATACGAGTTTTATATAGTGTTAGTTTACCCTATTATCCTAATTAAGAAACGATCATGCTTTCGCAAGACTGTTTGTTAGTAGCCTGTACTGCATATGCATTTGTTGTATCATTCCTGCGAGTGCAACGCAACCCTGTTACCTTCCGTATCGCTGAAAAAAGCCATGTACCCGATCTCAGGACTGATATGTGTTTTCGGCATTAAAATTTTCCCTCCCTCCAGTTCCACTTTTTCCAAAACGGTGGTCATATCCGGGTTTGCATTCAGGTAAACGAGGGTCCCCTCCATAGAAGGCTTATGATAATCACTTTGCACCAGTGCGCCGTAAACTTTACCACTGCTGCTTTCACCCGGAAACATAGCCATCCTCATCCCCATCATTTCCATTTCATCCATGTGGAAGCTGAATAGTACCTGGTAAAAATGTTTGGCCCTGTGCATATCTGTAACGGGTATCTCAAACCAATTGAGGCTATTTGTAGTTGTGTCCATAGTATAAAATTTCATACAAGGTAGAATTAATGTCTTTATTAAAATCCGGTAGTTTTAATTTAATACAAAGTTTTTTACACAGGTTGTAAACAAAAAAAATCCACCCCGGTACTGACTGGCGCCGGGATGGAAAACTGCATGAGAAAATGCTGCAAATAGATTGCTAACCCATTTTGTAATGTAGGAACGAACGATCTGATAATGATAAGAACTGGTGTAAAGATGAGTGATATATATTACAGGGAGGTTACGCTAAAATTATCTTAGTGTTAAACAAAAGAACCGGCTCCTATGGAAGCCGGTTCTTTTATAAGGATAAATTATTAGTATCAATAATTAAATTTTGTCCATCCTTTCCACCAACTGGCCTGCTCACCTGCAGGAGCAATAGCGCCGCGGAATGTTATCGTTTTATCGAAGAAGGTATCCCCGGTAAATTTAAGATCAGTAAAGCCTGCACCATTAAGAATTTTCTGGTTACCGCTGCTGCCTGCAAAAGGTGTAGGGTCCGGTGCTCCATAATTATAGGGCTGAATCAATTTTGCATCTGATGTATTAGTAAGAATATCATTATTATAGTATGAGTTGGTAGCCCAAGCTGTCAGTGTCGCATCAGAATTAATAGTAGCTCCGCCGGTTCCTGTAAATTTAAAAGGTGTGGCATTACCTGCCAGTGTCACATTGCGCAGGCGCAAAGTGCTGTCTTCAATATTTAAAGCGGTTGAATTTCCTAAAGAGGCATCAATTAAAATACCCTGTGGCCATCCCAGAAAGATGGAATTGAAAATTGAAATGGCTGAATTTCTCCTGATCTGCGCCCCGGCACGAAATAAACTATTTCCTGTATTATTCAATGTTGCTTTCGGACCAATCGCTGTAACGTTACTGAATATAGCGCTGGTTTTTGGTGTGACTGTAGTTCCTGTTGAATTATTATCGCTTTCAAAAGCTTCAGAAGTTGAAATGTCTGCGATCAAAGAATCACGTATCACCAGCCCATACTGTACTTTTCCACTGTACCCGTTATCAGTATCAAAATCATCATCCTGTGTTTTATAAGCAATCAGGTATTTACAATTCACTGTTCCGCCAAACCACTCATACGCATCATCTTTTGCATAAGCAACCTGGATATGATCAATAATAGTACCCCTGCCCACTGCAGCTAATGTAAGACTGTTTATTTCTTTATCGGGCTGAATAGCATAACCAGCCCATTCAATACGTACATACTGTAAAGTACCGGAATTATCATTATCATCAGGTGCAGCGCCGCCACCGGCAAGGCCATCTCCGTTACTGTTATTAATACCTCCTTCTACTTCGTATATTCCCGCACCACCGCCTGTACCGGTAAACGTTGTATTGATACTTGCTTTACCACAAAGTACAATACCACCCCAGTCTCCCGATTGCGGATTAGGAGAGGCTGAAGTAAAGATAATAGGATCTGAGGCCGTCCCTGCAGCCACAATTTTTGACCCCCGGGTAATGATCAGTGCCGCTACATCGGCCCCGCCAACAGAACCCTTAATAACTGTGCCCGCTTCAATTGTCATGGTATGATTACCTACCATATATACTCTTTCGCCAAGGATATATGTATTTTGTTTCCGCAAGATAGTATCGGCATTGATGCGACCTTTAAGAGTGATTGTTTGTCCGCTGGTACCGCCGTTACCACCGCCATTAACAACTACAACTTGTATTTCGCCATCCGTTTCAACTTTCCGGCAACTGGTAGCCGCCAGAACAACAAAGGCAGTTAAGCAAAGAATGTACTTTTTCATTTCTATTTTTTTAAATGATTTTACAATGAATAATTAAACGTTATACTAAAAGTGGTGCCCAGCTTCCTGGTAAACCGGTAAGCATCCGAGTTTTTTTGAAAGGTTGTGTTATCCCCGATATTTTGATAGAAATACTGTGTTTGGTTTAGTATATCAGAAATATTCAGCCTGATCTCTGCTTTATTTTTTATAAATTTTTTGGCTAATTGCAGATCAAGTAATGCTCTCGGCGCTTCATACACATCAGGTGAAGCTGCGGCTGCAGTTTTGTCGCCAACCAGGTATATTCTTTCACCAATCTGGTTAAATAAAATTGTACCGCTGAAACCCGTTTTTTCCAGGTCGTACAACAAACCAAGATTTAATACATAAGGAGATTGTCCCTGGAGCGGTCTGTTCAATTCAAATCCGGCATCTTTCACCCGGCTGTAGATATAAGACACATTAGCCTGGAAGGTGAAATTCTTTAATACATCAGCGAAATCGAGTTTTTTTCTCATCTCAATTTCTGCGCCGTATGAAGTGGCGGATTCAGGATTCTCAAACCGGAAGGTACTTGACCCACCGGCGCCTTCATTCAATATCTGTTCAATAGGTTTGTCAAAATGCTTATAGAATACCCCTGCAGTGAATACTTCGCCGGCATGCGGATAGATTTCATAACGTAAATCTCCATTAATAACTTTCGTTCTTTCTAAAGTAGGCTTGCCCTGCACAGAAGCATTCAATTCAAAATCATATAAGTTCAAATCAGACAGTTCACGAAGTTCAGGGCGGATAACAGTTTGTGAACCCGATAAACGTAGATTGGTTTTTGAGTTAAGCTTCAACGTTGCATTCAGACCAGGAAGAAAATCAGTTACTTTAGTGTAGGTGTGACGCAGATCCCATTTTTTTACACTCCCTACAAGCTGATCATAATTTTCAACCCTCAATCCCCACACTACCCGCAAAGATTGGGTAAACTGGTTATCTAATTGTAAAAACCCTGCATTTAAGATGGTATTGGCCATATACCGGTATGACCTGTTAATAATAGCATCAAAAGCAAACTTCGTACTGGTTCTTGATCCATCACCGAAATTTTCCGGGGCGAATATCTGGTTAGCGGGTAACTGTTTTAAAGCATCATTGTCTGTTGGCAGGTAATTGGCAAAAAGTACCGCATCAAAAAGACGGTCTTTTACCTGTAGCATGTAACCACCTTTCAAGCTTTGTTTTTGATTCAGCCAATTAAAATTATAAGTAAGGTCTCCACCGCCTGTATAAATGTAGTCGCTCAGGCTTTGATAAATACGGCTTCCGCTTTGTTGCGAAAGGCTATTAGAAATAACTGCCCGAAAAGGTTCCTGGGTAGTTGTTCTTGAGTAAAGAATACGCCGCTGATCAGGAGTATAACCATCAAGAATATTGAAAGCTCCATACCATTTAAATTTGAGGGGTTGCGCCAAACTATGTTCTCCCGCTATTTGTCCGGTGAAAAAGGTATTTTGTTTAAACCGAAACTCCGTTCCCTGTAACAGCGGATCAGGTCTTCCAATATCAGTTCCATTCCGTTCCGTTACATAATTCGAGGTATTAACATTGATAATTGATTTTACCGATATCTTATTCAGCGGGTTAAGTTGTATGGTAAGACTACCCAGCGCCCCTGCCGAAATATCCTGTGCATAACGGTCATCATCGTAGTTGGTTTCAATCGCTACCAGCTGATTGTTTACTATATCTATATTGTTTCGCCTGTTTAGTAATTTAAGATACCTGTTTGTTTTAGTGTAAATAATTCCAAAATTTCCGCCAATTGTTTTTCTAAATATTTTTGTATTAAACCCGCCGTTTGCCTGTACAGATACATTTACCGGGGCTGATGATGACTCTGTTGCCTCCCAGGCATTTCGCATTTGTTTCCCGATTGCTGTTTTTTCAGCTGGTGACAAAATACCAAATTGATACTTCGTCGTATAGCTGGGAGGCATAGCCCTGGTGCCATCATCAATACCCAGCCAATCCAGTTTACCACCCTGGTCTTTATAAAATTTCTTCCCGATGGTTTCAGAATTGAATCCTGTTCCTACCTGCAAATTAAAAAACCCCTTGGCAGGAATATCTTTTGTATTTACCTGTATCAAGCCACCGGCCCATTCACCCGGATATTCAGGAACAAATGCTTTGTTGATAATTATATTATCAATCATCTGTGCAGGAATAAGATCAAAAGAAAATGTTTTACGGTCAGGCTCTGTACTTGTCAATAAAATTCCGTTCAGCATCGCCTGGTTATAACGGTCAGCCAGGCCTCTTACTACAATAAATCTTCCTTCCTGTATGCTGGCGCCGGGCGTACGCTTTAATACTTCACCTGTATTTCTATCAGGTGAACGGCGTATGCTTTCTGCAGAAATAACTGAAGCAACAGTATTGGTGTTTTTTTGAAATGAAATAAGGGAAGCCGTCGTTTCCTTACGTGCGGTTGAAGCCTGTGCTTTAACTACTACTCCTTCCAAATTTTTTGTTTGAGTCTCCAGTACAATGTTCAATTCATTGACCTGGCCATTGATCACTTCTACCTCGCTGATAGTTTTACTTTGAAAACCCACAGCAGAAAATTCCAACTCATATTTTTTTCCAACGGTAAGATTCAATGAATAGCGTCCTTCAATATCTGTAGTGGCTCCGCCCGCTTAACCCGTAATTTTTACTGAAACGCCGGATACAGGTTCATTTTTTGAGTTGGTTATTTTACCAGTGAGTTTTAGTTGCGCATTTGCAAAAGAAAAAAGCCCTAAAACCAGCACAGTCATCATCATTCGCAGCCTTAAATACATAATGGTTATTTCCGGCAAAGGAAGGTCTGGAAGGTTACCGTCATGTTACCCGCAGATTAAGGAATTATGATGCCAATGTTAACGCAATGTTAAGCGCCGGTTTAGAAGCGGAATTGGACACGGCAGGTGAAAATATTATCCTTTATGTCGCTGGTATAGCCGGGTAATTGTGTCAGTTCATTCTTAACAATATCGTAATACAGCACCAGTTTGATATTGTCACTATGATAATAAGTATAGCCAATACCAATTGTGGAATAGCTCATCCCGGTAGAAGATAAATTAGTTCCGGGTCTGCCAATATCTTTTCCTTTAATCTTTGTATCAGGATCATACCAGTCATACTTCAGCAATAACTGGTGTTTCTTATTAATAATATTCTGTAAAAAATAAAAGAAAGCTCCATTAAAGTCCCTGATATAAACTGGTGTACTGGGGAGTGTGCCAGGATTTGTAGTGGTGGTGGTTGACCCTGATTGCTTGCCATACCAGTATTCTCCCCTTATTTCTGTTTCACCCCATGGATGATGGAGTTTTAGCTGTACATCAGCGCCATAGTATTTACGCGGCGCAATTTTGCCGATATTGGATAAAGAAGAATCAACAACGTAAATATTATCTCCATTCACAGCAGTGCCATTTTTATAAATATACTTTGTCTCTTGCCGCCATCCTCCCTGTAAAAGAGAGAGCCCGCCGCTGATTTCCACCTTATTAAGCCTTACAGGTTTGATGATAATCCTGCTGATAAAATCTTTACGGCTGTCAAAGTCTGTTGTACCCGACAGACCCGGTCCGTTAAATACTCCTGCATCAATTTTTAACCACTTCCATTTGCTTTTTCTCTCTTGTCTCTCGAAAGTTAACATGACACCAAGATCACGTTCAACAGGCATCAGGATCTGCGACATTCTTCCTCTTTCCGGGCTTTCTCTAAAACCGGAAGAAAGGTTTACTTCATACCCAAAAGGCCTGGCGAAAAGACCTGTGGTGAGTGCGAAATTGTTGTGCTTCGTCTCATAAAGCCGCAGGAACATATCCCTTGTATTGACACCGCGTTCAGTAGCATCAAACTGGAAAGTGAATAATGCTTTAGGAAACTTATCTTTCGTCATGAGAAAGTAATCCAGCTTAACCCTTGCCCTGCGGAGCAGAAAACGGCTTTTTGAAAATTGTGAAAAATCACCTCCATTATATGATTTTGAACCCTCTGTTTGCGCCAACTGAAACTGTGGTTGTATATATCCTGACATGTGGATGTTATCAAGACGTTTTAGTAAAGGCCTTAGTGTGTCTTTAATAAATAAGGAGGAATCCAGGTCGGAAAGATATCGTTGTGAAAACCCTGTTGTATAGAAAACTAAAGCAAAACCGAGGAAAACCCACCGTCTTAATGTGCCGTTCATAATTTAATAATATTAAAATAACCCTGCTTTGAAGGGCTGCAAGGTAAAATAGTGTTATAATAAACCTATGTTACCAGCCTGTTATTAAATTATTACTTCTATATTAAATAATTATTAACTCTGCCCTGATCCGGTGAGCTGTATGGTCAAGCGGGTAATTTCGCAAACCTCTCTTCCATACAGGCATACAGGGAGTAAAAACTATCAAATATGGCAGGACTCAATTCTTTTCTCAAAATATTCATGCCGAAGAACCGAATCTTTTTCGAGCTTTTTGAACAGGTGGCTGATAATTGCGCCAAAATGGGCTCAGTGCTAAAAGATATGGTAGCAGAACCCGATTTTGACAAAAGAGCTGCGCTGATCAGCCAGATAGAAGACCTGGAACATGCCAATGATGAACTGACACACAGCATATTCACTGAACTTGGCCGCAATTTTATCACCCCTTTTGACCGGGAAGATATTCATTACCTCGCCAGTTCATTAGATGATATTGCCGATTATATTTACGCTTCCGCAAAAAAAATCAATTTTTACCGTGTCAATCCCAACGACATGGGTATTCAGAAAATGGCCGAACTGATAGAACAGGGTTCCATACAGATACGCAACGCTGTACTGGAGTTAAGAGACATGAAGAATATGCGCAAAATCACCGAAGCCCTGGTAAAGATCAACAGCATCGAGAACCAGGCCGATGATGTTTTTGACATGAGTATTGAAAGATTGTTTGCCACAGAACCGGATGCCAAAGAAGTGATCAAGAAAAGAGAGATATACCAGGTAATGGAGATCGTTACCGACAAATGTGAAGATGCGAGTAATGTGATCGAGTCTATCATTATTAAGTACGCTTAAATACAATGTGCTAATGCGATAATGTACTGATATGCTAATGTCACGGCTACTAACACCAATCAGCACATCAGCATATTAGCTAATCAGCAAATTAATCTTATGACCATCTTCCTTATTGTCATCATTGTTTTAGCTCTCATCTTTGATTATATCAATGGCTTTCATGACGCCGCCAATTCTATAGCCACTGTTGTTTCTACCAAAGTACTGACACCTTTCCAGGCGGTATTGTGGGCGGCATTATTCAACTTTGTCGCTTTTTTTATTTTTAAAGATCATGGTGTAGCTAATACCATCGCCAAAACAGTAAAAGGTGATTTCATTACGCTGGAAGTGATTTTTTCAGGACTTATTGCGGCTATAGCCTGGAACCTATTTACCTGGTGGCGGGGGATTCCCTCCTCTTCGTCCCATACATTAATAGGAGGGTTTGCGGGAGCCGCTATTGCCCATGCAGGCGGGTTTTATGCTGTCAATCCCGATCCGGTAATTAAAACTGTGGCGTTTATTTTCCTGGCTCCACTGATAGGTATGATCATGGCGTTTCTTATATCATTATGGTTCATTTATTCCTTCCGCAAAGGCTGGGGGCCAAGAATATTTTCTTCCCTTATCATTTTAGGCATTATTATATTCCTGTGGTTCAGCATAGAAACTGATCCGGCAAAACTGAAGTCGCATTATGAATCTTATTTGTTGAAAGTTATTTTTCATGCCCAGAATTTCAAATGGTTATTGCTTAGCCTTATCATTATCATAATGGCTGTTTTCTCGCTTTATCTGAGCAAGCTGAATGCACACAGGGCCAATGCGTGGTTCAAAAGATTACAATTAGTTTCTTCAGCCATATTCAGTATTGGTCATGGTGGTAATGATGCACAAAAAGTAATGGGGATCATTATGGCAGCCCTGATCGCTGCTGAGCCAGGTAAGTATAGCCTTGACCACATGGTATGGTGGGTGCCTCTTGCCTGTTATTCCGCCATCTCATTTGGCACAATGAGTGGTGGTTGGAAGATCGTTAAAACAATGGGAACAAGAATCACTAAAGTAACCCCTTTTGAAGGAGTAGCGGCTGAAACTGCAGGAGCCCTTACATTATTCATTACAGAATACCTGAAAATACCAGTAAGCACTACCCATACTATTACCGGATCTATTATAGGGGTAGGCGCTACCAAGCGTCTTTCCGCCGTTCGCTGGGGAGTTACCGTTGATCTTTTGTGGGCCTGGATACTCACCATTCCCGTCAGTGGTTTATTAGCTACCGGAGTTTACTACCTCGTTCATTTGATCCGTTAGAATTTAGTTTCTGCCTGCTTTTCAAAAAAAATACTGATTTTTACGGTAATTCATTCTTATGGCTAAAATACTTGTGGCAGGTGGTTGTGGTTATATCGGCTCACACACCATTGTTGACCTTATTGAAAATGGCTTTGATGTTGTCTCAGTAGATAATAACTCCAGGTCAAACCCCCGCATATTTGAAGGCGTTGAAAAAATAACCGGTAAAAAAGTAAAGAACTACAAAGTGGACCTTTGCAACTTTGATGACACATTTGCTATTTTCCAGGAAAATCATGACATCGAAGGCATCATACATTTTGCTGCCTATAAAGCGGTCAACGAATCGGTAGAAAAGCCACTGATGTATTTTGAAAACAATCTCAATTCACTCATCAACCTGCTCAAGTGTGTGCAGGAATTCAATATACCGTATTTTGTTTTTTCTTCTTCCTGCACGGTATATGGCAACCCGGATGAAATGATCGTAACGGAAAAAACGCCACCTAAACCCGCTGAATCTCCTTATGGCTACACCAAGCAAATGGGCGAACAGATCATCAATGAATTTGCAAAAAGTGCAGCTACACAATGTATCTTATTGCGTTATTTCAATCCCGTGGGCGCACATCCGTCTATTATGATCGGGGAAATGCCCATAGGAAGACCGCAAAATCTTGTGCCGGCTATTACACAAACAGGCATTGGCAAGCTGAACAAAATGACGGTATATGGAAGCGATTATGACACCCGTGACGGATCCTGTATAAGAGACTTCATACATGTATGTGATATTGCCCATGCACATACGCTGGCTATTGAATATTTGCAGGAGAAAAAAAATACAGCCGGTTGCGAAGTATTTAATTTAGGTACCGGCAATGGTGTAACCGTATTGGAAGCTATCCATTCTTTTGAAAAAATAAGTGGTGTAAAATTGAATTATGAAATTGGCCCCCGCCGCCCCGGTGATGTGATCGCCATTTACGCCAATAATGACCTGGCAAAAGCACAGCTAGGCTGGGATCCAAAATATTCACTGGATGAAATGATGATAACGGCCTGGGAATGGGAGCAGCGGCTGAAAGCAGATGATACTATTTTTTCAGGCAAACCTGCTGAACTGAATTGAAAACAGGCAATTGGCAACAGGCAAAATAGCTTACGCTATTTGTTCTTTCCTGTTGCTTATTGCAAATTGCCTGTTACTTATTTCTTCTTCCTTTACCTTACTTTTGCCCCGTCAATTTTTACTATGCTGAAAGAAATTCAATCAACCGGTAATAAAGATACCCGTAGCGGATTTGGTGATGGCATTGCAGAAGCAGCCCGCAAAAATGCTAATATCGTTGCACTAACTGCAGACCTTGCGGGTTCCATGAAACTGCAACAGTTTATTAAAGAATTCCCGGAACGTTTCGTTCAATGCGGCATTGCTGAAGCCAATATGATCAGCATTGCAGCCGGTTTGACTATTGGTGGAAAGATCCCTTATACAACTACATTCGCTAATTTTTCGACTGGCCGTGTGTACGACCAGATACGTCAAAGCGTTGCCTATAGCGGAAAAAATGTAAAGATCTGCGCATCCCATGCAGGTGTTACCCTGGGAGAAGATGGTGCAACACACCAGATACTGGAAGATATCGGCATGATGAAAATGCTACCCGGTATGACAGTGATCGTTCCCTGCGATTATAATCAAACCAAAGCAGCCACGCTGGCGATTGCAGATTACCACGGACCGGTTTACCTGCGTTTTGGCCGCCCGGTCTGGCCCATCTTTACCAAAGAATCAGATTTCAAAATTGGAAAAGCACAACATTTCTCTGAAGGAACTGATGTAAGCATTTTCGCATGCGGCCATTTGGTATGGAATGCAATACAGGCAGGGCTTATCCTGGAAGAAAAAGGAATCAGTGTTGAAATAATAAATGTTCATACCGTGAAGCCACTGGATGAAGAAGCCGTTATTAAATCATTGAGCAAAACAAAATGTGCGGTAACGGCGGAAGAACATAATATTTTTGGTGGAATGGGTGATGCGATAGCTCAATGTGCGGCTAAGAACTTCCCTGTACCCATCGAATATGTTGGTACAAAAGATACGTTTGGAGAAAGCGGAACGCCAAAGGAATTATTGAAAAAATATGGTTTGGATATACCGGATATAGTAGCCGCTGCGGAAAAAGTGATCAATCGTAAAAAAAATAGTTAAGATATTGTTCAGAATAATCAGGCAGGTTCTTTTCAAAATTGAACCTGCTTTTCTATTTTTAATCATTAAACAAACCAGGAGCCGGACATTCTAACCCATCCCAAACCAACAGTATGTCGCTAACCTCTGTTTCAGATAATGAACTATTAGTTCAGTTTCGCAACCCGGCTACGAAAGAAAGAGCTTATACAGCTATTATTAAAAAATACCAGGAAAAGCTATACTGGCATATACGCCGGATGGTGGTGGACCATGATGATGCCAACGATGTTTTACAGAATGTATTGATCCGGATTTGGAAGGGACTGGAAAATTTCAGGGAAGACAGCCAGCTCTATACCTGGATTTACCGTATCGGCACCAATGAAAGCCTGACCTTCCTGGAGCAACAGAAGAAAAAAGCAGCCATAAGCTTTAGCGATGTGGAAAGCGGCCTGAGCAATAAGATAAAAGCAGATCAGAATTTTGACGCCAACAAACTGGAATGGAAACTACAGTTGGCCATCCAGCAATTACCTGAAAAACAGAGAGTTGTTTTCAGCCTGAGGTATTATGAAGAAATGCCTTATGAAGAAATGAGCAGGGTATTGGAGACAAGTGAAGGCGCCCTGAAAGCCAGTTACCACCATGCGGTAAAAAAAGTAGAGGATTATATCTTAAATCATTAAACTTTGACAGGCTAAGATCGTCTCACAAACGTAAAAATGACACAGAGAGATAACATATTACAGGAATTGAGAGAGTTACAAAGCTCCCTGGTAAATGCACCGGTTCAAAATGTTTACCAGGTACCGGGTGGCTATTTTGAAGGGCTGGCTGACCAGGTGTTAAATCGCATTAAAGCATTGGAAACAGAAGACGCTGCAGAAGAACTGGGCTATTTGTCTCCATTGCTGAATAGCATTTCTAAAAAAACTCCTTATACTGTTCCTCCTGGTTTTTTTGATGGTTTGGCAGAAACCGTAACCACATCTGTAATAAACGATCATCAAACTCCGGCAGAAGAATTAGAAACCATTTCGCCTTTATTAGGCGGTTTAAAAAAGGAAATGCCTTTTAGTGTTCCCCAGGGTTATTTTGAAGGGCTTACTAAAACGGTGAATAGTGAATCAGTTAAACCGGTAATAAAGGTCGTTTCAATAACAGCACAGAAATGGTTCCGCTATGCTGCTGCGGCTGTAGTGATTGGGTTTGTTGCCATTACCAGCCTTTTATTAATAAATAGTAATAAGCCTGTTAGTACAGACCCTGAAGCAATAGTTAATAAGATGATGAAAAAGGTTAGTACCGAGGAGATTGAAGAATTCACTGAATTAGCAGATGACGGGGCTCTTGCAGTTATTGGCACTAAGAATGATGAAATTAAAGAGGCGAATGACATCAAAGAACTGATTAAAGATATTCCTGATGAAGAAATACAGCAATTTTTAGAAGACACCCAGGCAGATGACCCATCTGCTGGTACTGATGATGTGTTAATGAATTAAAAGAGAATGAATGTAAAAAAATGAAAAAGCTACTCTTCATATTAAGTTTATTGTTCGTCACCAGTGTGCGGCTTTTTGCCCAGGAAGAGGATGAGAACGAAGGCGGCGAAAAGATTCGTGACAAGATGAATGAATATATTCAGCAACGTCTTGATCTTTCTAAGGATGAAGCGGAAAAATTTACTCCTGTATTTCTTAAATATTTCCGGGAATGGAGACAAACTATCAAGGACAATAAAGCAGATAAATTGATCCTGCAACAAAAGATTGTTGAACTCAGACTCCGGTACAGAACCCAGTTCAGGGATATTATCGGTGAAAAAAGAAGCAACCAGGTATTTGGCCATCAGGAGGCATTCATCAGAATTATCAGGGACGTTCGGCGGGAACGTCTTGAGAATAATCCTAACCGGCCACTCAGGAGAAACCGGGTAAATTTGTTACGGTAAATAACTTTATTATTATATTTGAAACGGTGTTTTTCATAGGTTAGCAACGGCCGGCTCTTTTCAGGGCAGGCCTTTTTAGTCATCATCTTATACCAATTGTATTTATAAATTAGTCCAACAAATTCCGGTATAATAACGATGTTGCAGCCGTTTATGCCAATGGTCCCGATAACTATCGGGAGGATTATTACGGATGCACAATCGGTATTACTTCAGTACTTCTTCTAATTTAGCTGTTAACCCGTATCCTTTCAGATTTTCTCCTATCACCATTCCTGTAGGATCTACCAATACATTATACGGAATGCCATTAAACTTATAAACCGGTATGATGCTGCTTTCCCAGTATTTCAGATCACTGACATGTGTCCAGCCAAGATTATCCGCTTTAATAGCGTCAAGCCATTTATCTTTCTGCCCGGGCCTGTCAAGAGAAACTCCCAATACAGTAAAGTTTTTATTTTTAAATTGGTTATAAGCTCTTACAACATTTGGATTTTCCTGCCGGCAAGGGACGCACCAGCTGGCCCAGAAATCAACCAGTACATATTTGCCTTTAAAAGAACTTAATGCCACTGCTTTACCATTTACATCAGGTAAAGAAAAATCAGGTGCGGGTTTACCCACCCATTTCGCTTCCATCGCCTTACTTCTTTGCATTAATTGTTCGTCCACGTTTTTCTTTACGGCCGCCACTCCCTCGTGAGAAGGTACTCTTGCTTCAAGCTTATTAACAATTTCACTTACCTGGTCAATCTCCAGTGGTTCAAGACCAAATCCCCTGTCTGTTGTCTGGTAATAGCCAAGCTCAAAAATGACAAGCGCCGGATCAATAGCTTTATCAATAGATGCTATGGTATAGTTCCTCACCTTATCCGCCAATGATTTCCACTCTATAACCAACGGTGTGATAGTGCTATCAGGGGCACTCATATTCCTGAGACTATCGGCCTGACGGCTGAGAACATATATCTTCTGCAGATCATTATTGTATTCAGCTATAAAATCTTTCATCGCCTGGCTGGCTGGTGATCCTTTTACTTCAATTTTATCAGCATACTGGTTATTCAGTTTGTTTAGTTCGATATTGAGCGTGATTTTGGGGACATCATTAATCACATACGATACAGCATAATCATTCTTATCCAGCCTGAGCCCGTAAATAAGCGATTCCTTTTTTTCAGCTTTTAGTGTATATCCCCCTTCTTTACTGATATGAGAAGAATCTACTATTATCCCCTGCGAACTGCCTGCCGGCAGTTCTTCCAGGTATATCATCTTTGCAGTACTATTGGCGACTACACCGCTTATTTCAAATTTCTTTTCACTGCTTTTATCCGAACAGGCAACCCATACAATTGCCAAAATAGCATAGCCCCATTTCCTCATGATAATTTGTTTCATTATTTATTATTTAACGGTACTGGAATTTTTAAGCGCTTAATTTCTTTAGGATCATTTCGCTTGTGATCTTCGGATCAGCCTGCCCTTTTGATTGTTTCATCACTTCTCCGACAAACAAAGACAAAAGCCCTTTCTTTCCTTTTTTATATTCAGCCACTTTATCTGCGTATTTTTCCAAAACCCTGTCTATGACAGGCTCAAGAACAGAAGTATCTGATTGCTGTACCAGGTTTTGTTCCTTTGCTATCTTCTCCGGATCTTTTGACGGATCATTTAACACATAAGAAAATAATCTTGTTGATGCTACGGAAAAATTCACTTTGCCGCTATCCACCAATTTTATCAATGCTGCTAACTTCTCCGGCTGCAAAGGAAAATCGCTGATCTCTTTCGCATTTTCATTCAGCCATGATTTCACAGGACCGAGCAGCCAGTTGGATGCCGCCTTATAATTAGAAGTATGCTGAACTATTTTCTCAAAATAATCGGAAACTTCTTTTTCCTCTGTTAATACCTGCGCATCATATTCCGGAAGCTTATATTGTTCAATATATTTTTTTATCCTTTCGTCCGGCAAAGCGGGTATAGCTGAACGGATTGTTTCAATAAAATGATCGTCTAACTGAAAAGGAGTAAGATCAGGATCGGCGAAATAACGATAGTCGTCAGCATCTTCTTTATCCCGGATGGCGAACGTAGTGCCATTATCAGCATCAAAACTTCTTGTTTGTTGTATGACAGGTTCACCCTTTTCCAAAAGGCCTGTCAATCGCTTTGCCTCAAATTCGATTGCCCTTTTTACATTACGGATAGAATTAAGATTTTTTACTTCTACCCTGGTTCCAAGTTTTATTTCGCCTTTCTTACGGACAGAGACATTAGCATCACATCGCAGGCTTCCTTCTTCCATATTGCCGTCACATATCTCTAAATAACGAACTAATTTTCTTATCTCGCTTACATAAGCAAATGCCTCATCGGCGCTTCTTATATCCGGCTCGGTCACTATTTCTAACAATGGCGTTCCCGCCCGGTTATAATCAATGCAGGTATTATCAGCATCCACATCATGCAGGCTTTTACCGGCATCTTCTTCCATGTGGATACGGTTGAGGCGGATGTTCTTATTTCCCGATGCGGTTTTTATAGTGACAATTCCACCTTTGCATATAGGAGTAGTATGTTGTGATACCTGGTAACCTTTGGGAAGATCAGGATAAAAATAATTCTTGCGGGCAAAATAATTATGCTGCTCTATCTCACAATGACAAGCCAATCCCATCCTGACAGCAAACTCAATGGCCTTCTTATTCATTTTAGGTAATGTGCCGGGATGTGCGAGGGTAATAGGACTAACATGCGTGTTAGGCTCTGCGCCAAAGGCAATACTATCGCCACAAAACAATTTGCTTTTTGTAAGTAATTGCGCATGTACTTCCAGGCCTATTACTATTTCGTATGAATTTATTTCACTCATATTTCAGGCCTGCAAAAATACACCCCAAACCCTTAAAGGAACTTAACCAGGCTCTTAAATAATTGAAAAGACAACACTTATTTCATAAAATGGCTCTTTACAACTCACAAAAAACCCCGCAAACCTTTCGGCAAGCGGGGTACTACTACATGCACACGAGATATATGTATTAAAGATCTGCGGTTTTAAGCTTGCGGGGAATCTTCACTTCAATATTATGTGTTTTACCACCACGCAATAATTTTATCATTACGGAATTTTTGTCTTTACTTTCTTTGATGACCTTAGCCACTTCATCAGCGCTGTTGACAGCCTTACCTTCTGCTTCAGTGATCAGATCGTCTTCTTTGATCCCTGCTTTGGCGGCATTACTTTCCTCATCCACTTCAATAACTTTTACACCTTTACCATCATCAGTGTCCTGAACAGATAATCCAAGTTTCGGTCCACCACTTGACCAGCTAAAGTTTTGACCTCCATAGGGAGTCCTTACACCGGCTCGGGGAATTGATTGTATTTTCGGCATGATCTGGCCCATGTCCATATCACCTAAATCAATATTATAATTTCCTGAAGTGCCGGAAAAAACCTTGTAGCCTTTCCATTTACCCAACTCGGCAGTCGCTTTTTGCTCTTTATCATCCCGCAGGTAAGTTATACTTACTTTATCGCCGGGCTTATGTGATTTTATTGCCTTAGTAAGATCATCAGGGCTGTCTATCTCTTTATCATCCAGCTTTATTATAACATCACCTTCTTTTAATCCTGCTTTGGCAGCGCCGCTTTCTTTTGTTATGTCCTGTATCTCTACTCCTTTATCTGCTTTCTCCGTAGTAACACCCAGCATAGCGCGGTTGGAGTCAGCATTGAACATTCTGTAATTGTCGTTATTCATATTCCAGGTCTGGCCAAAATCGCCATAACCCCACGCGGTTTTTACTTTACTGCGTTTTACTGTTATATCATCGCCTTTGTATTCGTCCAATGGCTTTCCGTTTACAGTTACTTTATCGCCGTTAACTTCCACAACTACTTTATCATCATCACCACCTTTGCGGGTAATAATGATCTGTTCCGCATCCTTTTTCTCTTTATCCTTGCTTTTTTCCTTGTCTCCGGGTTGTGCCAATAAAGCCACAGGCGCCATTAACAACACTCCAAGAATAACGAGCAAAGGTTTTCTGACAAATTTTTTCATACAGTGTTTAATTTATAAATTATCTACGTTAAGTTTCGTAGATCAAATATAATGACATTTTTCTAAATACGAAGTGTTTCGGAAATGTTAAAAGCCTGAAATATGTAAATGGCCGTTTCAATGGATAAGCGGGTTGATCAATTCGTATGTTTTTGCCGGGTGCCCGTCCACGACCTCTTCCCGCAGGAATTGCATACCACATTTCTCCAAAACTTTTAATGAACCTGTATTTCCCGGCACAGCCCTGCCAATGATCCTGGACAGGTTTAATTTCTCAAAACCATACTTTATACTGGCAAAAGCCGCCTCGGTGGCGTATCCCTTTCCCCAGGATGATTGTTTAAAACGGTACCCAAGATCAACTTCATTTTGTTCAGGCCTGTATTTCAGACCGCACCAACCTATAAACTCAAGATCTTGTTTTATATGCACCGCCCAGCGGCCGTGGTTATATAAGGCATATTGCGGCAGGATCACTGTTTCCAATATATTTTTTGCATGTTCCGGGTCAGTTATGGGATCGTAGGTATAGCGGACGACTTCCGGATCCTTGTTCAGATCATAGATCAGCCGGGCATCATTGATAGTAAATGTCCGCAACAATAAGCGGCTTGTTTCAATTACGGCATCCATACGTATTAATTCATGGTGTTCACAGTATTTTTACTAACCCTAGTCATGTTGGGAATAGGAAATAAAAGTGCATTTTTGGAGAACAAGCAACCACCACTCCCACTCTGCCCATGGTCAATTTCTTAGCTATAGCCTCTATAGGCATTTGCCTCCTGGCATTAGCTGTCTCTATATGGGTCTATATAGAAACAAGGAACCGTCCCTGGCCAAAGAAAAAAGGCAAAACCCCCAAAAAACAAAGAGATTATTATTAAAGAAGAGACCTTACTTTTTCAATTACTTTATTAAGATTCGCCGGATCCTGTCCCCCTGCTGTGGCTAATGTCTTTTGCCCTCCGCCGCCACCTTTGATCAATGGCGCTACATGTTCTTTGATGATCTTGCCGGCATCCAGATTTTTTGCTGCGACCACCGTATCTGAAATGCCAACAGCCACAAACGGTTTGCCCCCGATATTGACACAAAGCACCACTACATGATCCCGGACATGATTCTTCAGATCAAAACAAAGTTTCTTTAATGCATCCGCATTACTTACTTCAATAATATCCCCGATAAAATTTACTCCATTGATGATCTCATCTTTCTGCAACAACTCATTTCTTATTCCTACCAATTGTCTTGCCTCCATGGCTTCGAGATGTTTCTTCAGTTCAGCATTTTCCACTTGCAGGTTTTCAACCGCTTTAGTAATATCATTTGCATTCTTCAATGACTCACGAATTCCTTTTATCAATGCCAATTGTTCATTGATATGGTCTTCCGCCTGTTTGCCGCATATAGCTTCTATACGTCGAACGCCGGCTGCTACGGCAGACTCTCCCGTGATCTTAAATATTCCCAGCTCACCTGTTGCTCCAACATGCGTTCCCCCGCAAAGCTCTACTGAATAGTTTGGATCAATGATGACTACTCTAACTATATCGCCATACTTCTCTCCAAATAAAGCCATAGCGCCAAGCTTTAATGCTTCGTCTTTTGACATTTGCTTAATAACTACAGGAATATTCTCTCTTATCTTTTCATTCACCAATGTTTCTACTTTAGTAATTTCTTCGTCAGTCATTTTTGCAAAATGGGAAAAATCGAAACGAAGATGTTGCTCATTGACCAATGAACCTTTTTGTGCAACATGATTGCCTAATATTTTTCGTAAGGCTGCATGAAGAAGATGTGTGGCGGAATGATGCAGAGCGATCTCTTTTCTTCTGCTATGATTTACTTTTGCCGTAAGCGGTGCATCTATTTTGGCAGGTAATTTATCAGTGAAATGAATGATAAGATCATTGTCTTTTTTAGTATCAACTACATGGACCGTTTCATCTCCGAAAATAAGCACACCTGTATCACCCACCTGGCCGCCGCTTTCTGCATAAAAAGGAGTTATTTCCAAGACTATTTGATATCCTTCTTTTCCTTTTGCTTTTACCTTTCTGTATTTTACAACCTTTGTTTCTGACCACAGTGAGTCGTAACCTACAAATTCATTTCTAGCATAATTATCAAATACAATCCAGTCTTCTGTATCTACTGCAGTGGCTGCACGGGAGCGGTCTTTTTGCTCTTTCATTTTGACTTCAAAACCATCTACATCAATTCCCAAACCATTTTCTTCAGCAATCAACTTTGTTAAATCAAGCGGAAAACCGTGTCTATCATATAAAACAAAACATATAGCTCCTGGAATTTTATAAGTCGGATTATCTGTTCCTTCTCCTAATAAGAAGGTTGTACTTCCAGTCTCTTGTATTAAATCATCAAAAACATGAGTCTTTTCATTTAGGGTACTTATGGTTTTCCCTTTCGTAAACTGAATTATAGTATCAAGTATTTCAAGTCCTTTTTCAATAGTTCGTAAAAAAGCATCTTCCTCTTCCTTCACCACCTTACTCACAAAATCAACCTGCTTCTGTAATTCAGGAAAAACAGTTTCAAATTGTTTTGCCAATACAGGTACTAATTGGTTCAGCAATGGATGCTTATAATCCAAATAGGAATAATAATAACGAACTGCCCTTCGGAGAATCCTTCTTATTACATATCCTGCTCCTGTATTAGAAGGTAATTGTCCATCAGCAATAGTAAAACTAATAGCACGAATATGATCAGCAATCACGCGAAAAGCAACGGCCTGTTTGCTATCACTGTAATTATACTTCTTTCCAGTTATCTTTTCTGTTTCACTGATGGTTCCGCTGAAAATATCCGTATCGTAATTAGAAGTTTTTTTCTGCAATACCCTTACCAATCTCTCCAAACCCATTCCTGTATCCACATGCTTTGACGGTAATGGTTCAAGGCTTCCGTCTTTTAACCGGTTGAACTGGATGAATACATTGTTCCATATCTCTATCACCTGCGGGTGATCATTGTTCACCAATGTTTTCCCGTCCACAGCTTTTCTTTCTTCATCAGTCCGGCAGTCCACATGAATTTCTGTACAAGGTCCGCAGGGACCGGTATCTCCCATTTCCCAGAAATTATCTTTCTTATTTCCCAAAAGGATCCTGTCATCAGCCATTACTTTCTTCCACTCCGTATAGGCCTCTTCATCTTTTGGCAGGCCTTCTTTTACATCTCCTTCAAAAATGGTAACGTATAACCTCTCTTTATCCAAACCATATTCTTTCGTCAGTAATTCCCAGCTCCATGCAATAGCTTCCTTCTTAAAGTAGTCACCAAAGCTCCAGTTGCCCAGCATCTCGAACATAGTATGATGATAAGTATCCACTCCCACTTCTTCCAGGTCATTGTGTTTGCCGCTCACCCGCAGGCATTTTTGTGTATCAGCCACTCTTGCATCCGGCGCTTTTTTATTCCCAAGAAAATAATCCTTGAACTGGTTCATACCTGCATTCGTGAACATAAGCGTGGGATCATTCTTTACCACGATCGGGGCGGAAGGCACTATCACATGTCCTTTGGAATGGAAGAAATCCAGAAACTTTTTGCGTATATCTGCGCTATTCATCATATCCTGAGTTATAAATGGGTTGATTTTTGCTGTTTTAGACCCTATATTTGTCAACCCTGTAAAGGTCGGCAAAGGTAATGATTAGAATGTTTGCCTGCTGACCGCAACCACAGGGCATAATCACAACATCCTCACCAACGGCTCCGTCCGGGGTTCAGGTTTATGAAAAAGATCAAGTATTACTATAATACCAATACACTTCGCTATGAAAAGCTGGAAACCCCGCTTCGCATAAAGATATTACGCATCTTCGGGTTCATTGCCGCCGCTTTTGTTACCGCCATGTTCATTTCGTTTATTGCTTTCCGCTTTGTTGGTTCTCCTAATGAAAGGTTACTCGGCATTCAGAACGAAATGCTCAAAGACAATTACCGTGACCTGAGAGACAAGGTAAAAGACATGGAGCAACAGATGGGTGAGCTGGAAAAAAGAGATAATACTGTTTACCGTTCCATTTTTGAAGCCAATCCTATCCCTGACAGCGCCAGGGCCAAGGACCTGGAAGAACAGATTGAAATAGCTTCTGTAGAAAAACTGGAAGATAAAGAGCTGCTGCTTTCCATTGTCAATACATTGAATAATCTCAGCAGCCGGATCAAAGTACAGAAAGAATCCTATAAACAAATTGATGGCCTCGTAAATAATAAGGAGCAGCTTTTATCACATACACCGGCTATTCAACCAGTAAGCAATAAAGATCTCAGCCGGATCGCTTCCGGCTTCGGTCACCGGATTGACCCGGTTTATAAAACAGTGAAAATGCATGCGGGGCTTGATTTTGCGGCGCCACAAGGCACACCCATTTATGCTACGGCTGATGGTACTGTAAAAATAAGCGGCAATATGGGTAATGGATATGGCAACCATGTTGTCATATCCCATGGTTATGGTTATGAAACATTGTATGGTCACATGGTGAGGGTAAAAGCAAGACCAGGGCAGGCAGTAAAACGGGGTGAAGTGATCGGCTGGGTAGGGAGTACGGGTAAATCAACCGGCCCACACTGTCACTATGAAGTACATAAGTACACTCAAAAAATAGATCCTGTTTACTTTTTTTATAATGATCTTACTCCTGACCAGTTTGACAGGTTACTAAAACAGGCGGCGTCTTCGAATCAAAGTCTTGATTAAAGAAACGCTATTCTCCAACTTTTCCACAGGATTGTATAACTACGGCACAGTATATGCATCATTTGTATCTTTGATATTATAACTATGGATAAATCACTGGCACAAATAACTTTTGAATTCAATGCCGCAGAAGAGGCAGCGACAAACCCTGCCGAAGCAATTGTTGTCATCGTCCCGGAGAAAGTAGAAAAATTAGAAGTGACATCCTCCATTATTCCTGCAACCAATAAAAAACAGGGATCACCACGAGGACGTCGTTCATTAAAAGATATAGGATTGACATCTGACCTTATTAATATCCCGGAAGATGAAGAACTTTTTAAAAAACAATATTATCCAATAGGTGAAGTAGCTGCTATGTTCCGGGAAAATCAATCGCTGATCCGTTACTGGGAAACTGAATTTGACATCCTGCAACCGAGAAAGAACCGCAAAGGCGACCGTTTTTTCCGCCCGGTTGATATAAAGAACCTGGTGATGATCTACGATCTGCTCCGCCGCCGCAAGTTTACTATTGAAGGAGCTAAAGATTATCTCAAAAGAAATAAGAACCCTGAGCAAAAGTTTGCAATGATCCAGTCGCTGGAAAAAATAAAAACTTTTTTCCTTGAGCTGAAAGCGACCCTGTAAAAATATTCTCTTCAATCAGCTTTACAGCCGTCAATTCTTTTTAATTTTCGGGCTTCGCTTTGCAACTTTAACAGTAAATGCTCCATCTTCTGACAACCTGCCTTTATTTTTACCCCTTACTCAATAATTATGAAGAAATTTTTTGTACCCGTACTCATTCTGTTTATCGCTACAGTTCCTGTTTTTTCTCAAAACCAGTACGAAGTAACACCTGACACAGACGGAAGTAAAATATTCAAAGGGATCATTTCAAGAGAAGTGCTGGAGAATGACAGTACTTTCAAATGGTATGCAAATGGCCTGCTGGGATATTCTCCCAATGCAGCGGCGATTGCCGCACTTAAAAAATATAGTGACTCCATACAACTGGTCGTCTTTATGGGAACATGGTGTGAGGATTCTCATTTTATTATTCCTAAACTTTATTACCTGCTTGATGCAGCAGGTTTTTCCCGAGACAAGGTTTCCCTGGTAGGTGTGGACCGCAACAAGAAAAGCCTGGGTCATCTTACAGAAGCACTGAACATAGTGAATGTACCCACCATTATTGTAATGAAAAAAGGTAAAGAAACAGGACGCGTTGTAGAGTATGGTAAAACCGGGTTGTTTGATAAAGAACTTGGAGAAATCATCAATTCGATTGGCGCTCCTTCGCATTAACAGCTTCTCCTACCCGGATATCCATGCTGGCACCGGCCATTTCTATCTTCAGTTCTTCCAGTAATTGCAGCACCTGCAGGTTTAATGCTTCTTTCACTTCTATAAATTCCCGGTGTATTAATGGCCCGGTGAAATAATCCGCATTCACCAAAAATGCATTGGGCGCAATATCATTCATAACGACTATTGCGCTATCAATTTCTCTATGCTGCATAATTTTTTTAATGCCCCTGACCAGTTGTTCCAGTTGAGATAAAGAAGTTGATAATGCTACCTGCAACCTGAGTTCTCCTTTTAATTGTGTTCTCAATGACAGGTTGTCCAGTATGCTGTCCACCATTTGTTTGTTGGGCACCGTAACAAATGTTTTTTGATCCGTCCTGATCCTGGTACTTCGTAAACCGATCTTCTCTACATTGCCAGTTATATTCTGCACTTTTACCAGGTCACCCAGGGTAAATGGCTTGTCAAAAAAGATAATAAAAGAAGCGATCAGGTTTTCGAGACTTTCCCGCAAAGCCAATGCCACAGCGGCGCCGATGATACTCAGACCGGTCAGCATATTACTTACATCAAAACCAAAAGCAAATTTTAAGACCATCAATATGCCAATGACGGAAATAATAACTTTAAAAAAATCCCTGAAAAAAACGATGAGCTGGTTGTCCGTCTGATCCGGTGTCAGGTTGGCTTTCTTTTCAAGAATAAAGGAAATAAAATCAATCGTCCGTAACAGCAACCACATGAATGACATGATCAGGATGATAGTACCAATACAATGGATGATCCTTTTGAGACTATACTCATAGAGATCAGCATTCAGTTCTTCAGGAAATTTCAACTTGTGTAATGCTATGATGGAAACAAGTATCAGGAAAAACAAGCCCAATGGCTGGGCTACCAGATTTTTAAAGGATTGCTTATCCAGGTTTTTCCATACACGGTTCAGCAAACGGAATAATAAACCTGCGGCATAGTGGGAAATATATCTTTTGAAAATGAAAACAAGAAAAATAACCGCCAGCACCACCAGGTAATTCTTAACAGGATTGCCTAACCATATCTTTTCCAGGAAATCATTCATGCAACAACGTCATTTGAACCGTAAAAATATTGAATACTTAGCAGTGATTATCAGCGAAAGTTGAAAATCGTAATACTGTCTTTTCGCAGGGCATATAACCGCGATGCAGAAAAACTGAAGGATGTAGCCCCGGATATCTCCGGCGGCATATTCCATTCATCAACACGAAAAGTTTTAATATCATACCGGTATAACCTGTTGGCAGTTGAGCCAAATATATATTTACCTGCCACTTTAAAATTTTGCCAGCCCCTGATCAGTATTTTATTTTTCAAAGCCCCGTAGTAATCAAAAACAAAAACCGACTGCGCGGAATCATAGAGGTATATGTACTGGTCCTGGTCAAATATCTTTTGCGGGGCGGGTGCGGAACCGAATAACTGCCGGAAGTCCGGTGTTTCCTGCAACAATGTTCCATCCTCATCTATCTTTTTGAGTTTATTTTCCAGCTCATCATATAGCCAGATCTTATTGTCATACGACTGCCCGATAGCCCTTACCTGTAAAATATTATGCTTTCTCAGGTCAATTGTATTCCTGATATTGAGAAAACGGTCCAGTACGACGATTGTCGCAAAATCTTTATAAAACAGCAATACTTTGAGTGGATTGGAAACATCTATCAGGGTTGCCTGCCCGAATTTTTTGACATCGTTGAAAATAGCTACGGAGTCGCCATTCGCATTTAACTTCTTTACCTGGTTGCTGCTGCTGAGCAGGTAAATATTATCCAGGTTGTCCACTGTGAAAGCGATAATGTCCCCTTTGATCGTTTTAACCAATTGAAAGGATGTATCTGTCTGAGCAAATACAGATACCTGTAATAAAAAAACCACTACTGGTATGATCAGATTTTTCTTCATTTAGTTCCTGATAATTTTATCGGCATTATCCTTATAGGGTTTTAATACCATCTTTTCGCCATCAAACACAGCGTATGTATAATAACGTATCCAGTCCCCCAGATTGATATAACGGGCCTCACCCCCTCTCCCTTCCCGGGAGAGGGAGGAAAGACGAAAATCTATGGCAAGGTGTCTATGCCCAAAGACAAAAAAATCAAAATTTTCTTTTTTCAACACCTCTTTACAGTAAATAATAAGCCATTCTTTGTCCTCCCCCAGGAAAACTTCTTCGGAAGTACCCGTCTTTACACGGCTGCGCCGGCTGAGGTAATTGGCCAAACCCATGCCAGCTATGGGTGGCAGTATACCAAAAAGCCATTTGCAAACAGGATTGCGAAAAAACTTTTTCAGCCTTTTATATCCATGATCGCCGGGACCCAATCCATCACCATGACCAATTAAAAACCGCTTGCCGTTTCGTACAAATTCTTTCGGTTCATAGTAAACAGGGGTATTCAGTTCTTTTGTAAAATAATCACGCATCCACATATCATGATTACCGACGAAGAAGTGCATGGGAATACCTGCATCCGTTAACTCTGCCAATTTACCCAATAAGCGGACAAAGCCCCTGGGCACTACTTTTTTGTATTCATACCAGAAGTCGAACATGTCGCCGACAATGAATATCTCTGCTGCATCATTTTTAATTCCATCAAGGAATTCAACAATTATTTTTTCCCTTTGAAGACTGGATGCATAATCAGGTGCACCGAGGTGGAAGTCAGAGAGGAAGTAGATTTTTTTTGACACAAATTAAATGGGGGAAATTCGCTTTGTTATTTGTTTTTCATATACGCAATCACATCTCCTGAAACAATTTCAGGCTTGCCGCTTACATCTCCATTATACCAATACATCCAGGCATTAATTTTTTTATCGTCTATTATTATTTCCGATAGTTCACGCTTGTATAATTGTACCTCATCTGATTCTACATTCACTCCTTCGTAATCATCCAGTTGGCCTATCGCCCATGAAAAATCTGATTGATCCTGTATGTCGTATAATTCACCCAAAATAAAATGATCATCAGTACAGGGTACTGCTGCGGGGTAGTCGCCCATATCGAATAGCTTACCTTTTACTTTTGCCTCACCGATAAGTTTAAAAAAGCGGCTGATGTATTCATACGCCGGACTCTGGAAGCCACTGCGGAGGGAACCGTAAACAAACAGGAGGTAGATGCCGGGATTTTTCATTACATAAAGATAATCCAGATTAAACAAAAGCCGGTTATCCAAAAAGCTTCTTTACCGTTTCTTCCCTAGACAGTTTAAAATGCGCAGCCACGTCATTTAATATCGAGGAAAGCGTACCCAGTTTTATCGGGCTGTGGTTTGGAATTGTGAGATGATGTTCCCCATTTGATATAGTAGTCAGGCGTATATGGCTGCCTTTTTGCCGGGAAACAGTATATCCGAATTTCTTTAAGGAACTAATCAATTCATCAGCCGAAATGTTTCTTGGCAATTTCATACTGCAATGACTTCTTCCTTCACAAAATGAAGTCTTATAAGTTTTGGCATTTTATCAGTATCAAAATGACATTCAACAGCTTCTTTGACATTTACACGAAGCTCCTCCATTGTCTCAGCTTCAGTAAAAATGCTTTCGCCGAGAGCTTTTGCCGTGAATCCTCCTTCTAATGCTTCTTCAACTACAAAAAAGACTTCTTTCATCGCAATATTAATTAATTAACGGAATGAACATAAGTATCAATTTGAGACTCGAATTTCAAATTGGTACTTAAAAGTACTCAAATAAATTTTAATAGATAATCAGGATTCCACCAAAAACAAATAAACCTCTTTTGGCCCATGCACGCCTACTACCAATGTTTTTTCTATATCCGCCGTACGGCTTGGCCCGGTGGCAAAACTGATAAGAGACGGCAGTTTATCACCATATTTATCTTTCACCCCCTGCAAAGCCTCTTTCAGGTCATAGACCATCTGGTTGGTATAGGCAATACAGATATGAATGGGTGCATATACGCTTACAGTCCTTCCGCTTTCCTGTGTGGCACTTAATACTATGGAGCCTGTTCTCGCTACCAAATATTCACAACCGGTAATTGATACATCACAATGGGCCAGGTCTGTTTTGACGATGCGGTCAGCAAGTTGGGCAGCGAAAGGTTGTATTAATTTATCCTCCACGCAATACACTTTTTGCCAGTCCTGTTTTTTAATAAGGCTATTGAGCTGAAAAGCCAGTTCCTGCTCATTGATACAAAAAATAAACCTTCCCTGCAGTTTGGAAAACTGTTCGGCGAATTCCACCGCCATTTCCTGCTGCAAAGGCTGATATACTGAATCGGTTCCTTCGCTTTTGGGAAAAGGAAGAGGCGTTGATTGACTCAACGCCTTACGTATCTTTTTTAAAATATTTTCTTTGGAAGTGGAAACGTTCATGAAAACAGTTTAAATGTTTACACTTTTATGGCAACGCTTTATTGGTAATATCGCTGTCATAAGGAGGAACGCCGGCTGATATTTCACCTATTTCACTTAATTTGCCATCCTCATCTTCCACTGCGTCCAGTAATTTCTTTTCTTCATACGGACGTTTGCCGATCAGGGTTTCCACATCACTCTGGAACAAAACTTCCTTTGTCAATAAGGCTTCCGCCAGTTTTTCCACCTGTTCCCTTTTTTCTGTTAACAGCTTTTTCGTTTTTATATACGCCTCATCAATCAGCTTTCTTACTTCCTCATCTATCATTCTTGATGTTTCTTCGGAATAAGGCTTGGTAAACGTATTTTCCGTCTGCGGATCATAAAAACTGATATTCCCTACTTTATCATTCATACCATATACACTAACCATAGCATAAGCGATGCGGGTGATTTGCTGCAGGTCATTCTGCGCGCCGGTAGATATTTTATTAAAGAATATGTCTTCACTGGCCCTGCCGCCAAGCGTCATGCATATCTGGTCTGTTAGTTGATCGGTATTATACAGGTATTGTTCCTTTGGTGTGTATTGAGCGTAGCCCAGCGCTGCCGTGCCTCTCGGGACTATCGTGACTTTCAGCAGCGGGTAAGCATGTTCAAGGTACCATCCACAGACTGCATGACCGGCTTCATGATAAGCAATGATCTTTTTTTCTTCTGGCGAGATGATCTTGTTCTTTTTTTCCAAACCACCTATCACCCTGTCCACTGCATCCTGGAAATCTTCCATCTCCACAGCATCTTTTCCCTTACGGGCTGCTATTAATGCTGCTTCATTACATACATTGGCGATATCTGCACCGGCAAAGCCAGGCGTTTGTTCGGCTAATTTATGAATATCCAGTTTTTTGGAGATCTTGATCGGCTTCAGGTGTACTTTAAAGATTGCCTCCCGGCCTACCAGGTCAGGCTTGTCAATGGAAATCTGCCTGTCAAAACGACCCGGTCTGAGCAAGGCTGTATCCAATACATCAGGACGGTTAGTAGCTGCCAACACTATTATACCCACATCCGTTCCAAAACCATCCATTTCTACCAGTAATTGGTTCAATGTGCTTTCTCTTTCATCATTACTCATCATCACATTCTTTCCTCTTGCACGTCCAATAGCATCAATTTCGTCAATGAATATGATACAAGGGGCTTTCTCCCTGGCTTGTTTAAATAAGTCGCGTACCCGGCTGGCACCCACACCTACGAACATTTCCACGAAATCGGAACCACTAAGACTAAAGAATGGAACCTGCGCTTCCCCGGCCATGGCTTTTGCCAATAATGTTTTACCTGTTCCCGGAGGTCCTACTAGCAATGCCCCTTTGGGTATCTTACCGCCCAGCGCAGTATATTTTTTGGGGTTTCTTAAAAAGTCAACGATCTCCATTACTTCCACTTTGGCTTCATCAAGTCCGGCTACATCAGCAAAAGTGATATTTACTTTTGTTCCTTTATCAAATAAAGTAGCTTTCGATTTACCAATATTGAAAATACCACCGGGGCCACCGCCGCCACCTGCACCGCCACCCATTTTTCTCATCAGCAATATCCATAGACCAATGAAAAGAAGCACGGGCAATAAGAATGATATAGACTTGCTGAACCAGTCGCTTTCAGGATCTACGGTATAGGGTACTTCACTGCCGGGGTTGGCTTTGAAGAATTCGTCCATTTCTTTCTGAAAGGTTTCAGCGCCGGTGATCTTAAATGACATTTGAGGGCCATCATCGGCCATTTTACCAATCCCCTTAAGTTGTTCCTTATAGTTAGGGATGCTTGATTTTTTGATATACACCTTTACCATCTTGCGGTTATCAACAATGGTGTATTTTTCAACATCGCCCTTGACCAGCATTTTCTTAAAATCAAGCGTATTGGTTTTTCCCATATTGGGTGAAAAAGGGTTCAATAACTGGAACCCGATCAATACACCAAAAATGATAGCATATATCCAATATATACTGAAACGCGGGCCTTTTTTAGGGGGATTGTTAGGGTCTTCGTCTTTACGATTTCCAAACTTGGGCAAATTGTTCTTATTAGATGGTTCTTGTGACATATTATCTCGTGTTCCTGCTAATTAATAATTATTATGACAAATTGTTGTAAGTAGAATACTATTTAACATTATTCATTATGTTCTTCCGGTACCCCATCGCTCCACATATCTTCCAGTTTATAAAACCTGCGTGTCTCTTTCAGCATAACGTGTACCACTACGTTCACATAATCTATCAGCACCCATTGCAAAGTACCAAGCCCTTCATGATGGTAGGGATTTTCATCACATTTCTCCTTTACCCGGAGCTCGATATTCTCAGCAATGGCACGGATCTGCGGCTGATTGCCAGCTTCACAAATAATAAAGAAGTCGGATACGGCCTCATTGATCTTTCTCAGATCAAGGGAAATAATATTCTCTCCTTTTTTATCCTGGATAGCGGCGATTATAGTTTTGATGATCTTAGAATTCTTCGTTAACCGGGCGGCACTTTTTCGTTTACGGTTAGCCAGTAATGCAAGTTGTTCCAATAATAATACAGTTTATGTTTATTGTCTGTGTTTATAGTTTAAGGTTCATCAGGCGGACATAAATAAAAACCATAGCCTTAGACCCAAAACTTTTTTATTTTGCCAAAAATAGCAATTAATTGCCATACCCCCCTTTCCGCACATCAATCGGCGCCCCATTTATTGAACTGCAAACCCTTGACAGTACCAATAATTATGCCCTGACCCTGATTCAAGCCGCCCGTCTGCCGGACAGGCAGGGTTCGGTTCAGCATGGAACAGCCGTATTTGCCCATGAGCAGGTGGCGGGAAAGGGCCAGCGGGGTAAAAAATGGGCTTCTTCAAAAGGCGAGAATATTGCACTAAGTATCATACTAAACCCCGCTCCACTAAAGGTTACACAGCAGTTTCAACTCAGTGCGTGTATAGCGCTGGCTGTATGTACTTTCTTTCAAAAATATGCCGGGGAAGATACCCGTATCAAATGGCCAAATGATCTTTACTGGAAGGACAGAAAGGCAGGTGGGATACTGATCGAGAATATTATTGGGTCCATGAGCGAGGAAGCAGGAAGCAAGAAGCCGGGGGAAACACAATGGAAATGGGCTGTTATCGGAACAGGGATCAATATTAACCAAACATCATTCCCGGAAGATCTCGTCAACCCCGTTTCATTAAAACAGATTACCGGTAAAAATTTTGAACCTGTTGAACTGGCAAAAGAACTATGCGGTATAATTGATCATTATTATAATGAGCTTCTCACAAAAGGATTTGACAATATTTTATCGCCATATCTTTCCCATTTTTATAAAAAAGATGAAACTGTAAAACTGAAAAAAGATAACCGGGTATTCGAAGCCGTAATAAAAGGCATTTCACAGGAAGGTAAATTAATTGTTCAGCATTCGATGGAAGAACAATTTGACCTGGGAGAAATTCAATGGTTGCTCTGATCTTCTTCTGCCTCTCTTGCTTCCACTTCATACTTATTGTTTTCATACCCTTTCTTCATCCATTCCCGCAGGTATAAAAAAATAAACCGCGCAGATCCGTAGCGCTGGTATTGTTCTATGTGTTTTAACTCATGCCGGAACCAGCGTGTATCATTCAGCAATTCTTCTTTTGACGTCCTGCACAAATGAATAGTTTTACCAAATACAATAGCCACCCTTTTGCTATTAAGCTTCCAGGCGGCTATACGTGCTAATAATGAATTCTCTTTTATGCGGTAAACCAAATCAGTTATTTAATGTTTGCTTACTCACCATTCACCCGTCATCGAGAGCTTGCCGAAGGGCACCCTTCACTTCTTCTCCCTCCACAATACAAATTTCCGGGAAATAGTAAAGCCCCAGCGGAATTTGCCTTTTTGCCATGCACTGGTAGTCCTGGGAATAAACCGGTTCTCCAGTATTTCAGCAGCATTGGTAAAATTAAGGTTGAATGTATGGCCGGCTGTCAGTATTTCAAAACTGATACCCAGCGGATCATAAAACTTAAACGCTGACGGGTTATAGACAACATCAGTTGGAGGGTTATAAGTATTATCAACTGTATTAAAAAAATTCTTGCTTGCCGCGGAACGGAAAGGATGAAAATAATCAACAACGATATTGAACTTCCTGGTAACCGGGAAACGAACAGCACCACCTATTGCAAACATAGTTTTATCATCATTCTGTATAACATAATTAGTATTGACAAAGGTGGGGTTCAACTGCAGGCTTACTTTGCCAAACTTTCTGGCAATGATCAGTTGAACAGTCTGGCTCAACCTGTCTGAAAAACTTCTGAAGCTGGCGTCAAAATTGGGTAATCCGGATGCTTTGGCTGAGGCAACAGCCGCGTTGACAAATAAAGCTATTGACAACGGGTGTTTCGGATCATCTTTCAGTTGCTGCGTCAATAAATATTTAAAAGCTAATTCGTAAAGCCTGTTCACCGAGCCGGCGCCTTTTACGCGGGCAAAATTGACATCAAGCCGGTTGGTTAACCCGATATGAAATCCTATGCGTACATCCCTGGCGTTATCTAAACCAAGGGCGCGTCCAAACACACCACCCCTGCCATCAATATCATCAAAATTATGCGTGATCCTGAAATCCATTTTACCTTTCCCGGTCATTTCCGTAGTATTCGCATTAATAGCTTTCACACCACTGAATATCTCAACTGGTTCTTTTTTTTCAACAGCAGGCGTATCCATATCTTTCACCAGGCTGTTCATGGTAGTATCCTGTGACCATAATTGAAGAGGTAATAAAAAACAGGCAAGCCAGCAATATTTTTTCATCTTTTGCAGATTTGGTTTCAATAAATATATCGTTTGCAAAAGTAAAATGGTTGCTCAGCAGCAGCCTTATGAGCTAAGCCGGAGATGTTTAAACATTCATCAATCCGTCATTGCGGCTACGATCTCTTCAGCATGGGCCTTATTCTTCGGGCGTAAAAATATCTTCCGGATAATTCCTTTTTCATCAATAATGAATGTGGTGCGGAGTACACCCATGTACTCCCTGCCAAATAATTTCTTTTGATCCCAAACGCCGTATTTTTTTATTATATCATGAGCAGTATCAGCAATAAGAGGAAAAGGCAGTTTATATTTTATTTCAAATTTCTTCTGTACTTTTTCCTCATCAGGACTCACCCCTGCTATTTCAAAACCTTTTTTTTTCAGCAGGCTATAGTTATCCCTCAGGTTGCAGGATTCTATGGTACAGGTGGGTGAACCGGCTTCTGAATAGAAATACAATACGAGTTTCTTGCCTTTGTAATCTGCCAGTGAAATTTTTTTACCATCCTGGTCAGTACCTGTAAATGCCGGAGCTTTATCTCCTTCTTTAAGCGTAACCATAGTTTATCTTTTTTTTGCTGTAGTTTTCTTTTTCGTCACCTGCTTTCTGGTGCTTGTTGTTTTCTTTCCTTTTTTCTTCACCATCTTTTTCTTTGGCGGGGTATATGGATATTTCTTAAACCACCAGCTTTTAATGGTAGTGTTTCCTGCAATATCTTCAACTGTTACTTTCAGCTCGTGCACACCATAAGGGCATCGTTCATCAAATATATAGATCCAGTTCCTGCCTTTATCATTTGTGAACCGCAACCACTTTCCATCTAATTCTGCCCGGAAGCTTTAAATACCAAAGTTATCAGACGGGGTGAATACAATCCGGCTGGCGGCACTTAAGTTTACTGTATCTTCTCTTCCTATGTCATTTATTTTAGGCGCCATTTCATCCATGAATGCCTGGTAATATCCAAAGTCGCCAAATTGTGCGGATACCCATTCCCCTTCCCATTTAGCTTTTCTTACATCCGTATCGTTCCGGTAAGTCCGTTGTATTACTATTTTATCTTTCCTGTCTGCAGCTATCGCCCTGTCGGGTTTAATGCGAACAGTCAAATCATCATGTACAGGAACAGATGGATCATTTACCTGGTGCAGTGCGGAGATGGAATATGGAGAAGAAGAATTATTCCGGTAATAAAAAGAATGCAGTGTATCATACAAACATGTTTCAGGCAGATACATTTCAAAATCCGGTTTCTCCAGTATATTAACATAGTTGGGGTAAAACGGCTGTCCCTGTGACAAACTGATTACAGGTTGGATAAGGTTATCATACTGAACTGAAAAATTCAGTACTGACATATTCCCGTATGCATCTTTTACCTCTACCCGTACTGAATGAACACCGGTATCTTTTAATTCAATAACCCCATTGCCATTTATTGGGTGATATACTCCGCTATGTTCCCCGGCCAGTTGAGAAAGATGCTGGAAGTAAGGCCCGCCATTGAAGCGGTATTTATAATCAATATGCGCATTCAGGTAGCCTGTTTCTGTATAGCTGATACTATCAAACGAGAAGCCGGTTACCGGTTGTTCATCAAAAAATAATTGCGCTGAAAAAATACCATCTTCATTTGGAGAACCAGTTAACCTGTCAAAAGCCTGTATGCCGAAACTCAATTTATTCCACCCGGTTTTTATTACCGGAGTTTTAGGAATAATATAGCCTCTGTCACTATTTCTAAGTGTAAACATCCGGGATGATTGTTCATAGATGCTGCCGCGACGGTCATACAGGGCGAGCCTCAGTATAGCTGGCCGCACATTATCCTGCAATGGAAACCCAAACAATAATGGATTAAGACATTCATCAGTATGGGTATCCCGGATCTCAAAATGCACATGCGGCCCCTGTGAGCCGCCGGTATTACCGCTGTACGCGATCACCTGGCCTTTTGAAACAGGAAATTTTTCTGAATTGAATACGAGTTCTATCGCCCATGTTTCCTTTTTATATTGTTGTTCTGTCACATATTCTTCCAGGGCCGGAAAAAAATTATTGAGATGAGCATAAAGGGTAGTGAACCCGTTAGGATGAGTAATCCAGATACATCTTCCAAAACCCGATCTTTCAACCCGGATCTTTGAAATATAACCAGCCGCTGCTGCATACACGGGCAGATTCTCCCGTTGATCAGTACGGATATCCAAACCCATGTGCCAGTGATTAGGACGAAGCTCACCGAGGTTAGCGACAATTTCAGGTTTGATGTTTAACGGCCAGCGAAAATAATTTGCCGGATAATTAGTAATTGACTGGGCAGGTAGATCCGCAGGCCAGTACAGCAGTATTGCAAGAAGAAAAAAAGTAAACGCGGTGAAGTAAAAATTCTTTGTTTTCAATAAGGCAAATTTAGTGATAATGGCTGTGGTGATGGTAAAGACAAAAATATCTTATAAACAAATTGCCGGTGAAAAATCCACAGGCAATTGAATGTTACCGGGATTGATACGGTAAAAAATTTATTCATTTCTGTAAATCAATGAAAAAAAGATTTCATAGTTGTGTTTACAGGTCTTTAGCGGCAAACTCTATGGAGGTTAGCTGCGTATATATGTGTTGCGCTATTACCACGCAAGGTTGTCTCTGGAGGCAAATAAATCACGCAACGCCGCTACGATGCTAAGAACTGATTACTGAAAATAAGATCGTGCATCGTTTCGGGAAAATGTACTTAAAGATACTTTTGAGACATCTTCTTTTTTAAATTACCTTGAATACAATAACTTTTGCTATGAACCCCACAGTAAATCCAGAGCAACTGAACGAGCTGCGCCGGTATTTTAACACCGGAATCACCAAACCTTATAGCTTCCGGCTGGAGCAGTTGAAAAAACTGAAACAGTCTGTTCTGAATCATGAGCAGGATCTTTATGATGCCCTGTTTGCTGATTTGAAGAAAAGCCCCGAAGAAACCTGGGTAACGGAAACGGGTTTAGTAATTGCTGAATTAAATGCCGCTATAAAAAACCTGGGCCGGTGGATGGAACCTGAATCAATAGCGACCAACCTGCTGAACCTTCCATCTGGCAGCCGGATAATGAAAGAACCACTTGGAGTAGTATTGATCATTGGCCCCTGGAACTATCCGTTTCAGTTACTGATAAATCCGTTGGTGGGAGCTATCGCGGCCGGCAACTGCGTAGTACTAAAACCAAGTGAATTCGCTCCTGCCACTGACGCCATAATGAAAACGATCATTGAAGAAGTTTTTCCAAAAGAATATATTTTATACGTGCAGGGTGATGGCGCGACGGTGATTCCTGCCATGATGAATGATTTTCGCTTTGATCATGTTTTTTATACAGGCAGTACCGCCGTTGGAAAGATCATTTATAAAATGGCGGCGGAAAAACTGGTACCGGTGACGCTGGAACTGGGAGGTAAAAGTCCCTGTATTGTAGAAAGCGACGCCGATATAAAAGTAGCCGCCAGGCGAATCGCAATGACGAAATTTAACAATGCCGGGCAGATGTGTGTAGCGCCTGATTATGTGCTGGTGCATGAATCCAAAAAGGAAGAATTGGTAAAAGCGCTGCAAAATACGCTGAAACTATTTTTCGGTGAGAAAGCGGAAGAAAGCTATAACTATGGAAAGATCATTAATGAAAAACAATTTGACAGGATAAGCAACTATTTATCGCAGGGAAAGATTGTATATGGGGGCAGAACTGACAAAAAGAATTTATTTATTGAACCCACTATACTTACTGACGTTCCGGCTGATGCATCCGTCATGAAAGATGAGATATTCGGGCCTGTATTGCCGGTTACAGGTTTTAATTCTGCTGATGAAGCCAGGGCAATCATGGATAAAAATCCTGACCCACTGGCTTTTTATGTTTTTACTTCCAGCAGGAAAAAAGAAAAGGAATGGCTGGATAGTGTAGCGTTTGGCGGTGGATGCGTTAATAATGCAAGCTGGCACCTGACCAATCACCATCTGCCTTTTGGGGGCCGCGGGTTCAGCGGTATCGGCAATTATCATGGCCAATATTCTTTTGATACATTCAGTCATAAAAAAGCGATCATGAAAACGCCGGTATGGTTTGACCCCAATATAAAATACCCGCCATTCAAAGGAAGATTGAAATTGTTTAAGTGGATAATAAGATGAGCGGCGAGTAGTGAATAGTTAATCCGGAAATCGTGAGCTTAATCATCTTTTAAATCTGTAATTGAATATGGCAACAAAACCGATAATTAGAAAACTAAAACGGATATTGATTGTTCTCTTAATGTTCATCATCATCTTTATAGGCTATGTGGAAATAGTGAACAGAAATTCAAGAAATATGACCTACCGGCAAAAAGTATTAAAGGCTGTTTATCCCGCATGGATGTGGTTCGCCAACCTGACTGGTAAAAATTCAAAAGAACTGGCAGGGACAAAACAACCACCGGTTTCATTCTATACATTAAAAGGGGTGGAAAACAACGGAACTGAGCTGGACTTTGCCACATTGAAAGGGAAAAAAATAATGCTGGTAAATACCGCCAGTAATTGTGGCTATACTGACCAGTACAAAGACCTTCAGCAATTATATGAAGAAAATAAAGACAAATTAGTCATCATTGGTTTTCCCGCCAATGATTTTAAAGAACAGGAAAAAGGCAGCGATGAAGAGATAGCTACATTCTGTAAAGTCAATTATGGGGTTACTTTCCCCCTCATGAAAAAAAGTTCTGTGATCCCATCGCCGCAGCAGAATACCATTTACCAGTGGCTCACCGATTCCACTAAAAATGGCTGGAACAATCAACCCCCATCCTGGAATTTTTCCAAATACATTGTAAACGAAGAAGGAGTACTGACCAACTATTTCGGTCCTACTATATCTCCCATGGCCAAAGATGTTTTAGAGGCTATCAAAAAAAAGTGATGAAATGAACCGCGGCGGTTAATTGATTATCTTACAGTAAATCCCCGGATCATTTGTAACTAAACTATAATCACCATGGAATACAATGATATTATCGGTACTGTTGGTGTTGGGCTGATACTCATGGCCTATTTCTTAAGCACTGCAAAACTGATGGAAGGTAATGGCAAATCCTATTATGTGATAAATGTAATTGGTGCTGCGCTGGCTTGTTATGCTTCCTTTCTTATTACTTACTGGCCATTTGTAATACTGGAAGGTACATGGACACTTGTTTCCATTTACGGGCTGATGAAAGCAATGAAGATCAAAATGACCTGAGATCAGTCTATGATCCCCATTCTTTTCATCAGGAAAGAAGCGTTCAGCTTACTGCAAACCCCGTCTTTTAATGTATAATCAAAGAAGAGTTCATCATTAATAATTACAGATTCAAAACATTTGTTACCCATATAGCCGGTATATTGTGAAGACATCTCCGCGATAGTGAGGTCATGCGTGGCAATGATGCCACAGGCCTGGTAAGCCGCCAGTTTCCTGATCAGCCCTACAGTACCACCATGCTTATCATTACTGTTTGTGCCCCGCAATATCTCATCCAGTATGATAAACGTCTTCCTGTCCGAATGGAGATGCTCAATGATGCTATGTAATCTTTTTAATTCAGCATAGAAGAGGGATTCACTGTCCTGCAAAGAGTCGGTAATGCGCATACTTACGTGAAGGTCGTAAGGAAATAAAGTAAAGGTTTTGGCGCAAACAACAGATCCGGTCCTTGCCAGGACAAGATTGATGCCCAGCGTTCTCAGAAAAGTACTTTTCCCTGACATATTAGAACCAGTGAGTACGACGAATTTCTCCTGATGAAAAGAAATATCGTTATTAATTCTTTTTTCACCGCGAATAAGCGGATGTCCCATTTCAGTTGCCAGCAATTCTTCTTTTGCTGATAGCTTCGGGTAACAAAATGCTGCATTGTTAAACGCCATATTGGCAAAACAATGAAGCGATTCAAATTCGCCTATCACTGCCAGCCAGTTCATCACATCTGCGGCATGCTTCTTTTTCCATTTATCCAGCGCAAAAAGTATATGTACATGAAAAATAAAAAGGCCATTTAATAGTATGCTCACCGCCAGGTTAATAATAAAATCAAGATAGCCGAATAAGGAAGCCAGCCGGTCAATGGTTTGTGATGCAGTGATACTATTATGCTTTAACCTGCCCTGTAACTGTTGCAACAAAGGCGAACTAAACTGCTGCTTTTCGATCTCCTTTAACTGACCAGCGAATTGCTCAAGCACTTTAGTGACTGCCGTAGAGACAGACACCTGTTTCATCATCTTGCGGGCAAAAGAAAAAGTAACCACCAGGTTAAGCGTGAATAAGGAAAAGAAGATATTCAGCAGCCGGTCGTTTCCAGTAAAGAAATAAGAAAATAAAACAATCAAAGTGGCCAGGGGAAATATCAATAACAGGTAATAAGAAAGCGAACTGCTGAAAGTGGGTGCGGCATTGATCCAGCTCTTTAATTTATCCAGGTCTTTTTGTTCGGCTGTATGAATACTCCCCTGCGCCTGGATATGCTGCCGAAAATTTAATTTACCTGACAATTCTTTTCCCGCTTCCTGTCGTTCTTTTATTGTTGTTGTATCAGGATGAAGTAATGCCTGGGCAAGATTTTCTTTTCCAAAAGTGGTAGTGGTACGGTTTAGAAACTTGTATAATGAACCATCACCAAACAGGTCAAGATCGTAAGAATAGGGATGTTGCGGGTTGGCATATTCTTTACCATCAGCATATACCGAAGGTTGACCATTCAAAAAACTGATCTCATTTGTATTGATATCAATTAACGCTTTGGCGAAATCTGCTTTCCCTTTTAATACATCATACAGCCGGATACAATACAGGAAAGCGCCCAGCAGTACCAATGCTATAAGAAGCCAGTACCATGCATCATGAACGAGGTAATAATAACCAAACCCGATAATACCGATGAAACATGCCAGACGGATAAAACTCAACCAGCCGAGTTTTTCATTGAGTGCAGTATATTCAGCGGAATATTTTGACAATAATTGCTGATAAGTCGTTAAAGGCATGTATGAAGTATTGTTGAGTAGCGAACAGAACCATGAACGGAGCGTCGCAACGATGTTGATAGTAGTACAATAGCCGGGCAAATAATCATACCGGGCATTTCTCATGATAGTTCACCAGTTCGATGGGCGTTTTCTCTATTTCAAAACCTGCATAAGTAACAGCTATCTCATTGAGCACTTCGTTTATCTCTTCTTCCGTCTTCAACGTTACCAGCCTGTTACGAAATTCTTTTATGTTCGGCAGGCCTTTTAAATAATTAGCATAATGACGGCGCATCTCATTAATACCCACAACCGGGTTCTTCCATTCTACTGATCTGCGGAGATGTTTGCGGCAAACAGCTATCCTGTCAGCAATGGTCGGTGATGGCAGATGTTCTCCTGTTTTTATAAAATGTTTTATTTCGTTAAAAATCCAGGGATAACCAATAGCCGCACGACCGATCATGATGCCGTCAACACCATACCTGTTTTTATACTCTACTGCCTTCTCCGGTGAATCAATATCGCCATTACCAAAAATGGGTATGCTGATGCGCGGATTGTTTTTTACTTTACCGATCAGTGTCCAGTCCGCTTCGCCTTTATACATTTGTGTACGTGTACGTCCATGAATAGCCAGTGCTTTAATGCCAACATCCTGCAAACGCTCCGCTACTTCTTCAATGTTCCTGGTTTTATCATCCCAGCCAAGTCTTGTTTTCACCGTCACAGGTAGTTTTGTCGCTTTTACTACTGCATCGGTCAACCGAACCATCAGGTCCAGATCTTTCAATACACCGGCGCCGGCGCCTCTCAAGGCAACCTTTTTCACCGGGCAACCAAAATTTATATCCAGCAGGTCAGGATTGGTTACTTCAACGATCTTAGCCGCAAGCGCTAAACTTTCCTCGTCACCGCCAAATATCTGGATGCCCACAGGACGTTCATAATCGAAAATGTCTAATTTCTTCCTGCTTTTAATAGCATCCCGTATTAACCCTTCTGAAGAAATAAACTCCGTGTACATAAGGTCAGCCCCATTGTCTTTGCACACGGCCCGAAAAGGCGGATCACTCACGTCCTCCATGGGAGCAAGGAGTAAAGGAAAATCCGGAAGTTGTATGTCGCCGATCTTTACCATATTGTTTGTTGTTGCCCGGCCACGTTCGTTTTACCCTTAAATAAATATCAGCAGGGTAAGGGTCATCTGCCAGCGGTCAACTACTTTTGAGCCTGCGAATTTACGGTTTAATCACTGAAAACTATGTACGATAACAATTCGAAAGGCATTTCCTATTCCGCTGGTTTTTTTATGCTGATCGCCTTCGCTATTGCCGGTATTATTTTTTCCGGGTTGATTTCCAGGGAAGTCTGGACAGCTATGACGGGAAAAAATTATGAGGAATTTATTTCAGGTGTGGCCGACCCCGCCTATTCCCGTGTGTATAAGGTAATGCAGGTGATTAATACCCTGGGGTTCTTTATTCCTGTTATAGTAGTAGCCTACCTGTTGAGCAGGCAGCCCTTAAAGCTGCTCGGTTTTTCTTCCCGGATCACTATCAAACAAATAGGAGTGGTATGTCTTATTACCGGGGCGGCCTTGTTTATTGGCGACGGGTTGAGTTATATCAATCATGCAATACCCATACCTGCAGACTGGAAGATAAAGTTCGATAAACTGGAAACCAGTTATAACCAGCAGGCACAGGCCATCCTGGTATTTAAAAATTCGGGGGATTATATACTGTCGCTGGTGGTCATGGGTTTTTTGCCGGCGCTTTGTGAAGAGACTTTATTTCGCGGGGGACTCCAAAATTTTCTTACACGCTCTACACGCAGCCCCTGGCTAGCTATTATCATAGTCAGTATTATATTCAGCGCTGTTCATTTTTCTTTTTATGGTTTCCTGTTCAGGTTCTTTCTCGGGGCTGTACTGGGACTGATTTATTATTATTCAGGGAGGCTTTGGCTTAGCATACTGGCGCATTTTATCAACAATGCTTTAGTAGTAACGATATATTATATCTCTGTCAGGCAGGGCAAACCGGTAAATGAAACCATCAATGAATCAACTCTTTCTTACTGGGGGCTTATCGCACTGCCTGTACTGATCGGTTTGTTTATGCTGTTTAAACGACTGTCTTATGGTTCAGAATTGTTATCAAAGCAATCAAACAATTGATATTTTTATTATGAGCCGGGCTGTAGTATTACTTTCATCTTCTGTTGCAGTTTACCCGGAGCAAAGCGAAGGGCACTCTTGTACTGCATTAATTCTATTCGGCACATGGCAGATACCCTTTTCAACTAATTAAGCAAACAACTAGCAGGCATGGCATTTAACTGGCAAACATTCAGAACAAGGGCATTAACGGCTATTATTTTTGTCGCTGTGATGCTCACCGGGTTGCTGTGGAACTTCTGGAGCTTCTTCCTTTTATTTTCCATTATTCATTTTGGTTGCTGGTGGGAGTACTTGAAACTTGTAGAAAAAATCAACACTGTAAAAATTGATATAGCGATCAAACTATTATTAATGCTTTCAGGATATATACTCTTTCTGAACATCGGCATACAGTGGATTCATTTCGACTTTCTTATAGGAAAGGGAGGAATTATGATCAGCCTGAAATGGTTGTTCTTTTTAGGCCTTGCCGGGCTTCTATTAGTTTATCTTTTTCAAAATAAAACTATCCCTTCTAAAGCTAAATGGATGACATTGGTTGGATTTGCTTACATCTCCTTAAGCTGGGGATTTATGATGGATCTTTATGACTTCAAACATTTAACTGTTTGGTGGGTTGAACCTTACCCCGACAAAATTGATACTGGTGTTTTTAGTTTTAATTATGCTTATGTTATTCCAGTCGTCACTATTATTTCAATTTGGATTAATGATACTATGGCGTACATAGTTGGTTCTTTAATTGGTAAAACACCTTTATCAAAAGTATCTCCTAAAAAAACATGGGAGGGGACGATGGGAGGAATAATTCTCTGCATAATAGTTGTGGGATTTCTCTCCTCTAAAATTTTTGAATTAAACATAGCTGAAAAGCCCAGTGAGATAAACAGTTACAACTGGTATTTAATCGCTGCTATGGCAGCCATCGCCGGCACTTTCGGCGATCTCCTCGAATCAAAACTTAAACGCATGGCAGGTGTAAAAGACAGCGGCAGCCTGATGCCCGGTCATGGTGGCTTTTTAGACCGGTTTGATTCATTGCTGCTGGCAACACCTTTTGTCTGGCTTTATGTAAATATCTTTATGCATTAGGAGTCTCATTGACCATTGACTATTCACCATTCCCCATTTCATTATCTTTGCACATCAATCCAACTCAATGACCATTCATAAAGAAGGCTATACAACGATTGCCATATCAGCTATCATATTCGGCGCTATTAATTTGCTGTCATTTTATTTTATCAGTTTCAAATATCCTGCCATCACCTGGCTCATTTTTTTCGTCACACTTGGTCTCTTTATTTTTATCATATCGTTTTTCCGTATTCCCAAAAGGAAACTGACGATACAGGAAAATGCGATAGTAGCCCCGGCTGATGGTAAGGTGGTAGTCATTGAAGAAGTACAGGCGGATGAATATTTTACAGACCGTCGCATACAGGTCTCTATTTTTATGAGCCCTCTGAATGTGCATGTGAACCGCAACCCCATTACCGGAGAAGTAGCTTACAGCCAATACCATAAAGGAAAATACCTGGTGGCCTGGCATCCCAAATCATCTACTGAAAATGAAAGGCATTCTGTAGTATATAGAAAAGATGGTAAAGAAATACTGGTAAAACAAATTGCCGGGGCTGTAGCCAAACGTATCGTTAACTACCTGAAAGCAGGCCAGCCCATAAATCAAACCGATGAAATGGGTTTTATCAAATTTGGCTCAAGGGTTGACCTGTTATTACCTTTAGATGCAAAGATCCATGTGAAGATCGGCGATAAGCCACAGGGGGGGGTGACGGTGATTGCTACATGGTAAGAAGCCCTTCCAAACCTCCCCCAAGGGGAGGCTTACTAAACCCAAAGCTTGTTACAAGAAACTGTTTAATTAAATAGTAATAGAATTTTCAGAATATTTTTTCCAGCTCTTTTAGCGAATAAACGGTGAAGGTGGGAAACATTTTATCAATAACAGGTACTGGTTCTTTTGTCAGGTGATTGACGTGTACCTGGTCAATACCGGCATTGATCGCCCCGAGAATGTCCACATCAATAGTATCGCCTATCATGATACTTTCTGCAGGCATCGCTCCTGTTTTCTGAAAAGCAAAATCAAAAATTTCTTTTTTGGGTTTTAAACTATTGGAACCCTCGGAGGTGATCACTTCTTTGAAAAAAACATCCAGGCCTGAATATTTCAGCTTACTGTGTTGTGTTTTTTCAAAGCCATTGGTGATAAGGTGCAACTGGTATTTTTTTCCTGTGAGATAGTGAAGTATCTCGTTGGTATAGGGGAATAAAATAGTTTTTGTAGGAAGCATATCCAAAAACCGGACATTCATTTCCTGTGACAGCTTATCATCCGCTATCTTAAAATCCAGCAGGGCGAGCCACATTCTTTTCACCCGCAATTCTTCCTGTTTGATATAGCCATTGCGGTATCTTTCCCAGAGTTTATCATTATGAGCAAGATAATTCCTGTAAAACAATTCAAAATCATGCACTCCTCTTTCTTTCAGTTTCAGCGATTCATATAGTTCAGCAAGCGTGGCACGGGCATTGGCTTCAAAATCCCATATTGTATGATCAAGGTCGAAGAACAGGTGACGGTATTTCATAATTGCAAAGTACGAACTACGAAGTAAGAAGTATCTTATATGAACGGAAAAAGTTCGTACTTCGTATTTTAAACTTCGTAGTTATGAATGTTGTTATCACAGGAGCATCGAAAGGGATAGGAAAAGCAGTAGCCGCATTATTCGCCGCCAATGGTTATAATTTATTCTTATGCGCAAGAGGAGAACTTGCTTTATACAAAACCGTGGAAGAATTGATGACCCGCTACCCCGCTGTTACAATAAAAGCAAAACCTTTTGATCTCAGTATAAAAGAGCAGGCGCAGGCATTTGGAATTTGGTGCTTGCAATCCGGGGCGCCTGATATATTGGTAAACAATGCGGGGCTCTTTGAACCCGGAAGTGTACACAATGAAGCTGATGGGGTATTGGAGAGCCAACTGGCGGTTAATCTTTACAGCGCCTATCACCTGACGAGGACATTATTACCCGAAATGATGAAGCAGCCTTCGACAGGATCGGGGCGACATATTTTCAATATGTGTTCCATTGCCTCATTGCATGCTTATGATAACGGCGGCGCTTACAGCATCAGCAAATTCGCACTATACGGGTTCAGCAAAAACCTCCGGGAAGAAATGAAGCCGCATGGCATTAAAGTAACATCCGTATTGGCAGGCGCTGTTATGAGTGATTCATGGAGGAATTATGATAACTCTTCCAAACGCATTATGGAAGCCGATGACATAGCCAAAATGATATTCGCCGCTTCACAGCTTTCGCCGCAGGCCTGCGTAGAAGATATTCTCATAAGACCCCAACTGGGCGACCTCTAGCCGCCTAAAGGGAATTTCTCCCGGCCAGCTATTTTAATACCAGCTTTGCAAATCCTGTTCTACTTTAGTTGCCTGATGCGAAAGGTCACGGTCATATTATCACTGTTGCTATCACTTGCAGCAAAAGCGCAGATCGTTTTCAAAACGGAGGTTCCCCAACTGCCTGTTATCGCAGGCGAATCTTTCCGTGTACAATATGTATTAGAGGGCATTGAAACAGACGATGATCTGACACCACCTCTTTTTACAGGTTTCCGGCTCGTAAATGGCCCTGATATTTATCACACAAATAGATCAAAGTTTTTTAAAAATGTCGTTTATACTCTCGTCGCCACTAAGCCCGGAAAATTTATTATTCATGGCGCTACGGCGATAGTAAATGGCCGGCTTATAACAAGCAATAATGCAGTAATAGAAGTAATCCCCGGTGCGGTTAAAGATGAAAATGCTTCCGCCTACTTTCTGCAACCCGGGGAAGACCCGTATGAAAAGATGCAAAAGAATCTTTTCATGAAAGTGATGGTGAATAAAAGAACCTGTTATGTTGGCGAACCGGTAGTAGCCACTTTCAAATTATACTCCCGGCTTCAGTCAAAATCTGACATTGTAAAAAATCCCGGTTTCTATGGATTTTCCGTGCAGGATATAATAAGCCTTGATGACAATGTTTCCAGCACTGAAACAGTGAACGGGAAAATATTTGATGTACATACGGTACGAAGTGTTCAGTTGTATCCGCTCCAGGAAGGATTGTTTACCATAGATGCGATGGAAGTAATGAATAAAGTGGAGTTTTCGAAAAGCGCTGTGAATAAGAAACCGGAACAGGAAGTTGTTGAAGGCTTTTTTGAAAATAAAGAGCAAAGCAGTACTCCTGGTAATACTATCATGTATGAAAATAGTATCAGTACTGAAAAAATAGCCATCCATGTTAAACCCCACCCGGCAAAAAATAAACCAACAGATTTCACTGGCGCTACCGGCAGGTTTTCCATCCGGGCTGTAGTAGAAAAAAATGGGCTGGCAAAAAATGAAGAAGGCGATCTTATTATAATTATTGAAGGGAAAGGAAATTTCACCCAGCTATCAGCGCCCGTTATTCAATGGCCTGATGGTATGGAAGGCTTTGATGCTGCAATGAAAGATTCATTGGACAAAACAAATACGCCACTTAGAGGAACCAGGACATTTCGTTTTCCTTTTGTAGCCGCTAAAGCAGGTACATATATTATTCCGGCTGTTTCACTGGTGTTCTTTGATATTGACAGTAATAACTATAAAGCTGTATCCACCAGCCCGGTTGAAATAAAGATAAGTGAACAGGAAAGCGGGATATCGCCGGCTATTGCACAGAAAAAAAATAGTATCGAAAATAGCTATGCTCCCCTGTGGTGGGCCGGTGCCGGACTTCTGCTGCTCCTGGTAGCAGCCACCAGGTGGTTCAGTAAAAAAAGAAAAGCGGCGGCACAGGCTATGACAAGAGATGAGAATAAGATATCGCCAACCATTGACGGATTATTGAAGCCCGCTTACAATGCCATGGAGAAAAACGACAGCCAGTTCTATATACTTTTACAAAAAGCTATCTGGGACCATCTTTGTTTTACTCTTAATCTATACGGCAGCAATGTAAATAAGTCCGGTCTGCGGCAAGCGCTGGAAGCAAAAGGACTTGCGGAAGATCAATCAAAAAATATCCTTGACATTTTACAGGAATGTGAGGCGGCGGCGTTTACAAAAGCTGAGTTTATTTATGATAAGCAGGAATTGCTGATAAGAACAAAGAGAGCCCTAGAACAGATTAAGGTTTGAATTCCTTCCTGCCTTCTCTGAGTTGTCCTCTACATGCAGTTTCGACCGTACCCATCAGGAAAAACTAACACCGCACCGACGTATGGACTTGGATTTTTCTTCTTCCTTTCAGGAATAGATTTCTTTATAACCTTTACGGCTAATCTCCTATATTCTTTCGGATCTTTCCTTAAGTCTATTTTTGTTTTTGCCATAACAAAAAGATAAAATAATTTATTCTTCCTCTTTTTCCCGATATCCCCGGCCCGGCCTTATACGATATTTGATATCATAGCTGATGATAAAATTTTACTTTACTCAAACTTCACTTTCGGCAATCCCCTCACAATATCCACCGTCTGCACACTTACATTGATAATACTTAACAGCAGATCCAGAATATATTTTGGGTTATCGGTTTCTATTGCCCAGTCGTTGGGATCATTTTTGATGCCGCTTTCTTTGTATATGGTTACCTGGTAGCGTTCCATGATCCATTCAATGGCGCTTTTGCCATTGACAACATACTCATAAGCTTTGGCAGGAATATTATCAATTGTTATTTGTGAATTATAAATAATACTGGCCTTCTGATCTTTTTTAGGGAAACGCATTTTCTCCACCCGGTAGTTAAGTATGTCTATTTCTTTTTTAGATAACCCTTTTTCAATAGATTTTTTTGGGCCCTTGTCGCCGAACGCTACTGTAACATCTTTAGGCGGGAGCACCGTTTCATAGTTCAGGTGCAGCTCTGCCAGCTTGCGGCCCGCCTTGCTGAATGACCAGAAATCCCGTACATCATCCACTAAAGGCAAACGTGGCAGCATTTTCTTGAGATCGTTTGCAAACATTGTTCTGTACTCCGGGCTATGCAAAAAGCCATACACATAATAAAATATATCTTCCCTGGTTACATTCTTTCCATATTGCTTTATAGCCTTGTCTGATATAAAATCACTTACTCCATCCCTGCGGATATATTCGCTATTGCCGCCATCGTCAAATAAACCAGGTTTTGTTTTCTGGCGTTCTTCATAGTAATAAAGCGGAAAACATTGACAGCCACCATACGTATCCAAATCCCGAATCGTATTAGTAGCCAATGTGTAAAAATCCTTCACCCCGCCTGTTCCTGGTATAGATATGATCACATTTTTCAAATTCTCATTTGGAAAAAATTTATCACTTAAACCCGGGCTTTCAATAACATTTTTGTCAAAATACAGGAATTGCTTATTGAAAGGCCTGTAGCTTGCAATTTGTATGCAGTTTGCATTAAAAGAAATATTTGCATTTTTTTCCAGGCTACCTCTTAATGACCGGGTCCATTTAATTAATTTATCATCAGTATTAATAAAATTCTCAACTTTAATATTCGCATTATTGGCTTTTGCTTTTTGAAAATCGCTGCGTTGATTGCTATAAAAGCCAATAAATTGCTTCATATTTGAAAGTAAATTCTCCTTGAAATGATTATATACCCATGCATCTCTGTTGGTACCTATACCAACCGCGTAAGTGATGAAAATTGATTTACTCTTAACATCAAACTTCTTTTCCGGGGCAATTGGCACCAGAGATTCAAATGCGTCTGTCCTTTGATTAATCCAATCCCCTTTATCGTTTGGTTTTATTTCGGCGAATTCAATATTTTCAACTGTTTTAGCTTTTTGTAAAAAGCCCAGTTTTTCTTTTCGGTTTAAATAATCGCCAAAATTGAAATAATACGTTTTTGCTTTGCCGGGTGCTTTTGGTTTCTTTACCAAAATAGTTATTGAAACACCTGTCATAATATCAAATACATTCTGGCCTTCTCTTTTTGCCGCTTCCCCGGATCTGCCCCTCACATCGCCTCTTAAATTAAAAACATAAATTGATGAAAATTCTTTTTCCAATGATTTTCTAAATCCTGAATACCCCCCTTTATCAATCCACCCGCTACCAGTAATAAAAGCTATCACGCCACCTTCTTCATTCTTTAAACGGTCACTGCTCCAACGAAATGCTTTTATATAACTATTATATAAATCTCTGCTTAAAGTAGCATCACTACCGGCTGCATAAGTCTGGCCAATACGACTTTCAAGTACCGGGTAATTTTGATTTTGAGCATTATCATTAGCATCTTCTTGCCCGCGTGAATAAGGCGGATTACCCATTATAACCTTAAGTGGTGCTTTTTTTTGTCTTTGCACCCGTTTGGAGTTTTGCGGAAACATATCAGAAAAAAGCTTTTCGCCATCTTCTGTTTCGCCTAATTGGAAAGTATCAGTTAAACAAATGCCTTCAAAAGCATGGTATTCCGTTTGTCCCATGGCATCATGAAAAGCATTTTCAATATTGACTGCTGCGATGTAGTAAGCCAGCAAAACAATTTCATTGGCATGCAGCTCCTGTTCGTATTTACGTTTTAGGTTTTCCCGGTCAATCAATCCGCTTTGCAGCAAGCGGGTGATAAAAGTACCGGTGCCGGTAAAAGGATCAAGTATATGAATGTTTTCATCGCCGAGGCTGCGGTCAAATTCTTTTTTCAATACATCATTTACCGAATGAATGATAAAGTCCACCACTTCCACCGGCGTATAAACAATACCAAGGCGTTCTACCATTTTCGGGAAAGCGGTTTTAAAAAATTTATCATACAGTTCAATGATGATGCGCTGCTTGCCTTCGGCATTGTCAATACCGGTGGCCCGCATTTTTACTGATTCGTAAAACTTATGCAGGGTGCCGGTATCTTTTTCAATGGTCTGCGGTTCCAGCAGATCCAGCATCGTTTGCATGGATTTGGAAATAGGGTTGTTCCTGACAAAAGAATAATTTTCAAACAGGGCTTCAAACACCGGTTTGGTAATGATGTGCTGGCTGAGCATGTCCACCGCTTCCTGTTCGCTGATGGAAGGGTTGATATTTTTTTGCAACCCTTTCAGGAATGTTGAAAAAGCCTGCTGGTGTTTACCTTTATCTTTTACCAGGCGGCTGATGCGTTCAGTTTGCCGCTGTGCTATCTCCGCTACTGATTTGGCCCATTGCTCCCAGTAGCGGCGGTCGCCTACTTTCATTACCATACGGGCAAATACTACACTCTGCAGTTGCTCAAACTGCAGGGCCATCTGCCGGCCAATATCTTTATTCGACGGCGTATCAATGTCATTTTTTTTCACCCAGTTACCATCGCCGTCAAATCCATATTCCGCACCACCCACCAAAATATTAGCAGGCTTTGTTTTATTTAATTCGATCTTATTGACAGTAGCATTAAAACGGTCATCATGTGCACGAAGGGCATTCAGCACTGTCCATACCACTTTATAGCGTTCATTATCATCAAGGGCTTTGTCAGCTTCCACATCGGCTGGCACCACTACGGGTATAATAATGTAACCATATTTTTTTCCCGGCGCTTTGCGCATTACCCGGCCGACAGACTGCACCACGTCCACCTGCGAGTTGCGGGCAGACAGAAACATCACGGCATCTAATGAAGGCACATCCACTCCTTCGCTCAGGCACCGTACATTGGTGAGAATGCGGCATTCATTATTATCCATATCGGCTTTTAACCAACCGAGCAGTTCGTCACGTTGCGGGGCAGTCATCGTTCCGTCAATATGTTTAGAAGCTACCGATACCATTTGTTCCTTTTTCTCCGCCGGCAGCGAGCTGGTATAAATATCGGTGGCGGTATTATAAACAGCGGTGATCTTTTTAGATACGGCAATACTCTGGCAAAAAGCTACCGCTCTTCGCATAGGATCGGGATCAGCCGATCTCAAAATACCTTCATCTCCCAGTATTTGTTTGGACAGCGCATTGATACAGCCGATCAGTTTAGACGCATCATCTGTATTGATCTCGTTTTCTTTATCGGCTATCAGTTTCTGCACAGCAGGCGGCACATCCTTTTCGCTGAGTGTTAAGATGAGTACTTTATAATCTGTCAGCAGGTCCCGTGCGACAGCTTCACCAAATCCAATACGATAAATCTCTTCGCCATATAAGGAGACATCATCCATCGAACACAAAACAGCATCTGCCTGCGCTGCTTTGCTTTTTGTCTCATCACTATACAGCCGTGGCGTTGCGGTCATATACAACCGCTTCTTTGCTTTGATAAAGTTGTTATCATGTACTTTGGTAAAAGCTGATTCATCGTCACCAGTCAATGTGACACCGGTGGTACGATGGGCTTCATCACAGATGATGAGATCAAATTCTCCCAATCCTTTTTTTGTTTGAGCAATTCTCTCTGCGCATTCGCTATGACCTGGATAGATTGATACGTAGAAAAGACAACGGTCATTCCGTCACTGCCTTTTTTCCTGACATGATTAAACTGGTTAAGGATTTCTTCTGTATTAGTGGAGGCAGGCAGGGCCAGGTCAATTACACTGAAATTATCCGTGTCTTCGTTCTTCGTTCTTTTCTTTGAAACTTCCGCATCGGAACAAATACAGATGGCATTGATAGGTTCATCCGCTTCGGCACACCATTCACGTAAAGTCTGGCCCAATAAAGAAATGGAAGGAACTAAGAAAAGAATAAACCCTTTACCTTTCGTTTCATGTTCGGCAATGCGTAATGAATTAAACGTTTTGCCCGTTCCGCAGGCCATGATCAATTTGCCGCGATCTGCCGTTTTAAAGCAGGCATGCGCTTGATCTAAAGCTATTTTTTGATGTGCCCGTATTGTTTTTTTAGCTGTTCGGGAAGCTTCGCCATGAATGCCCTGTTCTAATTTGGCCCAGTCAACCGGCGCTTCCTGTAAGTCGTAGAGGTTTATTCTTGTAAAAGACGGTGTCTGATTTTTTATGGCTTCTTCAGCATTAAGGCCCCATTTATTCGTTGTTGAGATCCAAAGCCGCAGGGAGAAGTTGGTTGTTTTTAATTCTTCATTTTTAAATGACCTGCCTGATGTAGTAAGAAAACTATCAACTGCCGGTTTATCAATTATTGAATCTTCCCGGAAGCATTTGCATTGAATAGCCCAGTAATCGCCGTCAATTGTCAATGCGACTAAATCAATGCCGGTATCTCCGCCTCCCAGATCTAACTTGCCTGGAAATTCATTCCACAGCCAAACTGCTTTAAATTTGTATGCATATTTAGGATCGGTTTGCAGGTATCCCTGCATGAGGCGTTCGAAACGGTCGCCTTTATCGCGTTGAGAAAAAGAAATCTTCCTGTATTTATCGAGGATTTTATTAAAGTTCATTGGCAGGGTAGTTTTTTTAGAATAAAGGTCAATGGATACGATGGCCGAAAGTAAGAAAAGCTAAGCAGAATTACCGAAAGTACCGGCTGCATAGGTTGGAAGTTGCATAACTATAATACACCTGGTAAATTCTTAGCAGCGAACAAAACGATGATCCGCCGGATGGCGGACGCAAGTAAAGTTGATCCTTCGGCCAGCCCAGGACAGTAGTGCAGCCGGGTTGATAATATCACTCCGAATATTTATACCCCACACCCCTCACCGAATGAAAATATTTTGGATTGCGGCTGTCTTCTTCAAAGTATTTGCGGAAGTTGAGTATGAAATTGTCAATGGTGCGGGTAGTAGGATATACATTATATCCCCAGACAGCCTGTAATATTTTTTCTCTCGGTACTACTTCATTTTTATTTTCGATCAGCAGTTTCAGCAGCATCGTTTCCTTTTTGCTTAATTGTATCTTTTGCCCGGATTTTGCAGTAGCTTCCTGCGCTTTGAAATCAATGATGTTATCTCCGAAAGAATAGCTGTTGCCGAGAGAAGATTTATCCAGCAGTTTTTTATTCTTGTCTATCAGCTTGTGTATCCTTAATAAAAGCTCTTCGAGATTAAAAGGTTTGGTGAGATAATCATCAGCGCCTTTTTTCAAACCCAGCACCCTGTCGGCGCTGCTGTTCTTGGCGCTAAGGATAAGAATCGGCACTTCATTGTTGCTGATGCGAACTGTTTCCGCTACAGTAATGCCATCCATTTCCGGGAGCATTACGTCCAGGATGATCAGGTCAAAATATTCCGCACTCACTGCATGAAGCGCCGCAGCGCCGTCAAAAGCGGATGTTACATCATAGCCTTCCAGCTCCAGGTTCAGCTTCAGCGCCTCATGAAGGTTCTCTTCATCCTCCACCAACAGAATGGATGTCTTTTTTTCTGCACTCATATTTTAAAAATGACCGCAAAATTACTTCCGCGGGGCGTATTGTTTGTCACCGAAATGTCGGCATTGTGATCACGGGCTATCTTGCTGCAAAGATACAGGCCAAGTCCGGTTCCCTGGGTTTTACGCGTGGCTTCATTACCGATACGGTAAAATTTACTGAATATATTTTTCTTCTCTTCTTCAGCAATGCCCGGACCTTCATCCACGATATGTAATTGTACTGTACTATTGTCTTTCTTTAATAGTGCTGATACAGGAGTTTCTTTAGGTGAATACTTAACAGCGTTTTCCAGCAGGTTATTGATCATCATTTGCAGCAACAACGCATCACCTTTTATATCCACTCCCTGTTCCGTCTTCGATCTGAAATCCCTTTCCGGAAAACGGTTCCTGAAATCCTGTATGCAATCTTTTAAAAGATCCGACAGGTCAAGCTCTTCTTTTGAAGATTGATAGCCCCCCCCTTCCAATTGGGAAGCGATAAGGATATTATTGGTAAGAAAGTTGAGCCTTGCTGTTTCCTTCAGCATTATACCCTGCAGTTTCTTTTGTTTCTCCGCATCCAGCGAATATTTCTGCATCGTTTCCAGGTTGAGCTTTATGACAGAGATCGGTGTTTTTAATTCATGGGTGACGGCCATCATAAAATTCTGTTGTTGCTGGTGTATAATAAATTGCCTCCGTACAGAACGGTAAACAAAAGCGGCTCCTACCAGGATGACTAAAAGAAAAATGGATCCCTCGCTCACATATTTGACTTTATTTCTTTTATACTTATTACTGATCTTCGCAAACTGGCTGTTGTATAAACCCGGGGCGGAAAGGCTGTCAACTGTTTTATTAAGTTGTGCAACCTGCAGGTCTTTCATTATGTTATTCTGTTTTTCCAGTGTAATGAACCAAAATACAAGCGCGGCAACAATATAGATCAGGAGGGTCCAGTAGAGGATGGTAGCACGGCGCAATTTTTTCTTTCGTACATCGGTTATGGCCATGTTATTTTTTCTTTTCTACGCGAATACCAACATTCAATACATTCTGGAGGGGATTATCTCTCATTATTTGTTCTACTGTGAAGGTATATTGCCCTGCTTTCAGGGTTTCCGGGTCACCCAGTTTAATCCGGTGATAATAAATATCATCCATGCCCGACCCCAGCCAGCCTTTTTCATTGGTGGCAAGCTGCAGGTCCCTTTGAATTTTTATTACACTGTCCTGCCCGGGTACTTTTGCAGACAGGTTGATGTATATATTATTATAATTATACTTTTCATTGTGCCGCAAAACCAAAAATAGCTGGTAAAGGGATGAAGTATCTTTTATAGTAAAATCAAACGTTGGCCGGAAGCTGTTTTGCCAGGCATGACCGGGAATGGTCACATTTTTTTCATACAGGTCAATGGTAGTGCAGGAGGAAATGAAGTACGAAGTAAGAAGTACGAAGTACGATATGCCAACCAGTTTTTTCAATTGAAACAGTTTTTTGCAAAAATAGGCTATGAACTATTAAACTTGTAAACTTCCGGAACTATAAAACGTTCAACACCTGTTCCTTTGCTTTTTCCAGTTCATCCTTCATCATTACCACGCATTTCTGTATAGTAGAATCATAGGCTTTGGAGCCGGTCGTATTTATCTCGCGGCCTACTTCCTGCAGGATAAAAGAAAGCTTTTTCCCTTTTGATTCTTCGGCTTCAGCCAGCAGGGACATGAAATAATCGCAATGATTTTTTAGCCTTACCTGTTCTTCGGTAATGTCAATCTTCTCTATATAATATATAAGCTCCTGCTCCAGCCGGTTGCCATCATAGTTTTCTTTCCCTACATTTTCTTCCAGCAGCCGGGTGATACCTTCCCGTATCTTTTGTTTGCGTAGCGGTTCCAGTTTGATCACTTCGTCCTGCTGCTTTACTATATTACTGATGCGGGAGATCAGATCATCCTCCAGCACCTTGCCTTCATTCAGCCGGTGATTATTCAGGTTATTGATAGCGGCAAGCAATACATTTTTAAAATCTTCCCATTCCGCGTCTGTCAATGTCTCGCTGCTGGGAGTTATCACTTCAGGCAGTTTTACCAGTGTACTCAGGATATGCGATGGATCAAGGTTGAGCGCCGCGGATAGCTCGGCAAGTGGCTTATAATAGGCTTTGGCCAGATCGGTATTGATAGTAACCGGTTTGGCATTGCCCGTATCTTTTAAACTAACACCGCAATCTACGCTGCCACGGATAAGTTTCTCTGAAAGCAGCCGGCGTATATCAAATTCAAAAGGCCTGAGGATAGACGGAAGTTTTAATGATAGTTCAAATTGCTTTCCGTTCAGTGATTTGATGTCAACGAGAAAAGTTTTATCGCCTACATTCTTTTCGGATCTTCCAAAACCGGTCATTGATTTCAGCATGGATATTTATTTAGGTCTGTAAAGATATCTCAATTATCTGTACCCCGTCCCATTACCTAAATAACCGGGATCCAGAAAAAAGCGTTTTACTATTTTTCGCTTAATAAACATTGCTAACACTACTTGTTAATTGATAAACGCACCACTGTATAAGACTGATGAAAAGCGATTTTCTATTTTTAAGCTTCTATGAAACTCTTGTCTTATTGCTTCCATACCAGGAACCGGGACATAAAAAAATCCCCCCGAAGAATCGGGGGGAACATATATATGGATGGGTTAGTAAGTACAGGAAATAAAATTTCCTACCACAATATTAAATATAATTTTCACTAACCAAAAAATATTTTGGTATAATTTTATTCACATTTTTTGATGCCCGGGATAGGAATCAATGAATACGTACCGGTATTTACAATTAAAACATTTATACAGTTCTGATATTTGATGATGCTGTTATATTTTTTCATTCAATGAAATACTTGCGGGATAAGCGTTTCATCAGCATACAACAAAGTTTCATATAAGCATTCATCATACATTTTATTATTGCTGACGGTAAAACCCATGATGATCCTTGTTCCATAACACCTCATTTACCGGTTTAAAAAAAATACCGCAAACTATAGATAAAAGCACGTAAATACCCCTTTTAATCTGTAATCACCAATTTACAGCTTGTTACCTTTGGCAAAATTTGTTTGTATGCGTTTTGAAAATCCTGTTCCTCTTCAGCAAATAGCCCGGTTGATCAATGCCGTACTCGCCGGTAACACTACTGCATCCGCAACAGGCATTAACGAGATCCATAAAGTAGAAGCAGGTGATCTTGCATTTGTTGATCATCCAAAATATTATGCTACCTGTATTAATTCAGCAGCGAGTTTTATCATTATCAATAAGAAAATTGATTTCCCGGAAGATAAGGCATTGCTTGTAGTGGATGAACCATTTGAAGCCTACCTGAAGATCGTTGATCACTTCAGGCCTTTTGCTCCATCCATGAAGATGATCAGTGATACCTCTTCTGCCGGTAGCGGAACAGTGATCATGCCCGGCGTATATATCGGTAACCATGTAACGATCGGTAACAACTGTATCATTCATCCGCATGTCACGATCCTTGACCATGTGGTGATCGGCGATGATGTCATCATACAGGCCGGTACTGTGATTGGCAGCGATGCGTTTTATTATAATAAAAAGATCAACCGGGATGTCCATTATAAAAAGATGACCAGTTGCGGCAGGGTGGTGATTGAAAATGCTGTAGAGATCGGTGCAGGCTGTACGATTGACCGCGGTGTGACGGGGGATACCATAATAGGTGCAGGAACAAAAATGGATAACCTGGTTCAGATCGGGCACGACACAGTGATAGGAAAAAATTGTTTGTTCGCTTCGCAGGTAGGTATTGCCGGCGCTACTACTATTGAGGACAATGTCCTTCTCTGGGGACAGGTAGGAGTAAGTAAAACATTAACCATAGGAGAAGGCGCTGTTGTCTATGCACAGAGCGGGGTCAAAGATTCTATTGCGGGTAAAAAAGTTTATTTCGGTTCTCCTGTAGAAGATGCCAGGGAAAAGATGAAAGAGTTTGTTTGGATCAAACGCATTCCGGAACTATGGGAAAAGGTGATGGGAGGGAAAACGTTGAAGTAGAGGTAAGGCATGACTTGTTTCTATGGCGTATAATCATACGGCAACTGGTCAGCTAAATTCTTCCAACTCCAGTACCCCTGGTTGATCCAGTCTTTTTGTTCATAGAAATATCCATTCTCTTTGATAGCAATGCCATCGGTTAGCTGTATATAAGATGTTTGCGTACCTACATTCTTTGGCAATTTGAATGCTTTCAGGTATTCAGGTTCAGGTTTCTTCCTGGCATAGGTAACACTGAACTTTCTCGGATACCATATCTCTACCTGGCCCGTACTGTCCAGGGCGCCATAATATAAAGTGTCATATACATCAGTTACCCTGTTGAATTTGGTATCATTGTTCTCATCCAGCAGGTCAATGACAAAACCATCTTCCGTCAGCGTGCTATCATAATAACTTCGCATGAACTGCAGCTTGGAGCCATAGTAAGCATCTCTCCTGTTAAAATACCAGGCTTTTTTAAGGCTGTCATTTCCTTCCATTTCTGTATAAAGACAATAGCCCCGGTATAAATTGATATCCGTATTATAATGATACATGAATGAATCAAGCTGGTAACGCATATTATAACCAAGGGCTTTGTTTTCCAACTGCAGGGGTTCAGTAGCCAGTACCCTTAACTTGTTACTTTTTTTCAGAAAATAAAACTTCAGTACTTCCGGGTTCATCAATACGCATTTTGCGGCATTGGGTGTAGCGCCGATAAAATGATCCAGGAAAAAGCTCCCATATTTTTCCCACCCGTCTTTTACTTCATTGCTGCTTTTTATTATTACCTCACCAAGACTTTTTTCTTCCTTTACCATTTCAATATCCGGGACTTTACTGTCGGCATTGCTGATCTGCAACTGCTTTGTCTGAAAGCCGCTATAGGAAATGATCAGTTCGTACCCGCCGGATTTCAATTGCAATGAAAACTCGCCTTGTTTATTAGTGGCTGTACCAACAGTAGTATTCTGGCAAAATACGGAAGCGCCGCTCAATGGTTCCCTGGTGGCTGAATCAATAATACGGCCTGAAACAGTGAATTGCGCACTAGCGATAAAAGAGGATAACAGCAACAGGAAAATAAAGACATGACGGATCTTTTGCATAGAATTGAATTGACAGCTAAGGTACGTTTTGCAGGGCTATACCTCTATAGTAATTATGCCCGGAGAATTACTTTTAGGAAACCGTTACCATTTCGTAAAACCCTGTTATTAAAGCTTCGAAGTATATTTTATACAGGCTTCCCGTATAGTTTGCTCCAGCGGGGTAAATGAAAACTGCGGAAAGGCTCCCAGGAATTTATCATTATCAAACCAGGTTTTACTGACAGCTACTTTGGCGCTTTCTTTTGTAAGCAATGTTTTTTTACCGGTAAATAATGATTTCAGTTTTTCAATACGCCATGCAATGCCCAGTAAAAATGGCGTGGCTTCCTTTGCTGGTTTTTTCTTTTTAAAGTTCTCCGCCATGGTATCCATCAGTTTTCGGAAAGGCCAGTGATCCCCGTTGATAATAAACCGTTCCTCGCTGATAGTACTTTCCATCAGCAGTACCGTGGCAGCAGCTACATCTTCCACATCCACAAAACCATTAACACCGGAAGTAAACCATTTGAACTCATTAAATACATTTTTAAAAATAGCTGAGCTGCCGGTATTCCAGTCACCATAGCCAAGAATAGTACTTGGATTGAGAATAACTGCATTCAATCCTTCACTGATACCCCGCCACACTTCAAGTTCCGACCTGTATTTGCTTTTGGCATAATGGGTATTCACTGTGCTTTCTTCCCATTTAGTTGCTTCGTTCACATGGCCGCCATCTGCTTTCCGGCCAATAGCCGCGATGGAACTGATATGAACAAATCTCCGGATATTTTTTTCCAGCGCTATATTCACTACGTTAGCCGTTCCTTCTACATTCACCTGGTACATTTGCTTCTGGTCTTTTTTTGAAAAGGAAACAATAGCAGCAGCATGTATCACCGTATTCATTCCTTCCATAGCTTCTTCCAATGATACTATATCGAGTACATCGCCTTCTACCCATTCTACTTTATCCAAAATTTCTTTGGGAATGAATGCAGGAAGTTTGTTGCTGCGCCGGATGGCTCTTACTCTGTAGTTCTTCTCTATCAGTAGTTTAATAATGTAAGCTCCGAGAAACCCCGTACCGCCGGTGACTAAGACCATAGAATAATAAATTTTTAATACTGATAATATCCTCCGCCCGATTTCTTTCCCAGCTTTCCCTCATGTACTTTCTGCTCCTGGATATATGATGGTTTTAATCGTTCGGGATTATCCAATTGCTCATATACAGAACAACTCACTGCATAATTGATATCATTACCGATAAGGTCCATTAACTTAAAAGGACCCATTTTAAAACCAGTTGCTTCAAGCAGTGCATCTATTTTCGAAAAGTTAGCTGAGCCTTCTTCCATCAGTCTCAATGATTCTATATAATAAGGCCGCGCCACCCGATTAACTATAAAACCCGGTGAATCTTTACAAACAACAGGTATTTTACCTATTTGTTTTGCCAGCTCAATTACAGCTTTGCTTGTCTCTTCATTGGTATAATTGGTATTGACTACTTCCACCAGTTTCATCAAAGGAGCCGGGTTGAAAAAATGCATACCGATCACCCGTTCCGGATTTTTTATCTTCCCTGCAATAGCAGAAACAGAAAGCGAGGAAGTATTGCTGGCAAAAATACATTCGCTGCGGTTCAGCTCAGCCAGTTGATTGAATAATGCAATCTTCGCTCCGGGTTTTTCTATGATAGCTTCTATAAAAAGATCCGCCACGCAGGTTTGCAGATCGCTGGTAAACTGTATCCTTTGGAGCGTTTTATCCTTTTCTATAGCGGTGATCTTTTGTTTTTCCACCAATGAATGAAGGCTTTTTTCAATGAAATCCTTTGCTTTTTCCAAAACAGTTTCATTCAGTTCATATAAGATGGTATGGAAACCTGATTGAGCGGCTGTTTGTGCAATGCCGCTGCCCATAGTACCGGCTCCGCTAACACAAATTGTATTGATTACCACAAGGAATAAATTATTGGTAAAGATAACATCTCCGGTTTTTGCAAAGTTTATTTTACCTTAAAGCAAAATTATACTTATGAGTGAGACACTAATCCCCAGTCCTTATTCTCCATCTTATACGCCGGCGCCCACAGGTGGTGTATTGGGAACAAAGATACCTTCGGCAGTAACTTTCGCCATAGGGATTCTTTTATTCCTGCTGCCTTTCGCCGAACTAAAATGCAAAGCGCCGGAAGAAAAACAGAACAGCCTGCTAAATCTCAGCAAGGTCAGTATGTCATTTACCAATACAGGGCTGGGATTAGCTTTTGGCAGCGACTGGAAAGTGAATATGCCGTCAATGGGCGGTCTTTTTAATAACCAGCAGGATGGTCAATGGAAAAAAGATATGAAACCACAGAAGCCAAACTACTATGCAATAGTCGCATTAGCATTAGCCGTTATCGGGTTAGGACTTTCATTCACGGGTAGCAGGTCATGGATCGCGGTTAGCGGCGCAGCGGGTGTATTAGCTGCGGGAGCTTTAATAGGCCTGATGATTGACCTGAACAACCAGTCAAAGGACCTTGTCGCAGAAACACAGAAAACCGGTAACAGTTTTAGTATGTCAGAAGGCGCTGGCTTTACATTGAACTTTACTCCCTGGTTTTATATAGCGGTGATCGCACTGGCAGTAGCGGCTTTTTTTAGTTATAAGCGAATGCAATCATTGAAAGGATAGATTTTTGATTCAGGGAAGAATTATAATCCCTCAGTTTGTCATTTGGCTTTTAACAAGGGTTGCTTGATTGTAAGTATAGTAGTGTTGAGATCGGGATGAAATATTTTTTTAAACAGGACGAACTAATTTATATTCTATAATCTTTACCGAATTTATCGCTTTATAGAATTTGTCCAGAAAGCCTACTGTATCAACACCCCTGCATTCTGCATAAAATATAAGTTGCCTGTTATTTAAACATGTTTTTGCTATTACAAATCGCGTTCTTTTGAAATCCACTTTCCAATAGCCTTTAGTTATTCCTGCGAGAATGCTGAAAGGCCTTTTATTGATAAATTTAATCTCATTAAGCATATAAGTATTATGATCGTCCGTAACACAACCTCCCCGTTCAGAAACATCCAGACTATCGCATCTATCAAAACATGGATAGGGCTTGTAATTTTTATCAGGAACAATATTTTGCCAGATCGTAAATTGATAGATTGAATCTAATTCTTTTGACCGATGTTCTTGAATTTTATCTTTTGCGAACAGATAATTATCATCATTGAGCCTGTAATAAGCCCGGGTATTATTAATATCCTTATCGTCATCTTTCCAAAAATGATATTTATCCAGTCTTGCGGGAAGCTGTATTGTAACTTTCCCGGCGCTATCCTGCAATTCAATACTTCTTTCAATAAAACCTGTTGATTTTATTACCTTCTTTTGTTTACAGGAAAAAAATGTACCCAGCAGAAAAAGGAGAAGAAGGTTCTGCAAGATAAATCTATTCATTCGGCAGCTTTAGTCAATAACGTACTGTTAAGCTGAATAGTGCTCTGAACCTTGAATTGTGCGCAAAGAAGTTGATAGTAATGCAATTGGGCTAATAAATCTATATCGCACTCGTAAACTGCTTCAAAAACCTCACATCATTCTCGCTGAACAAACGAAGGTCATTGACACCATATTTCAGCATAGCGGGCCGTTCGATCCCCATACCAAATGCAAAGCCGGTGTATTTATTAGGATCAATGTGACAATTAGATAAAACATTTGGATGCACCATACCGCAACCGAGTATCTCCACCCACCCGGTTTTCTTGCAAATATTACAACCCACACCACCACAGATAAAACAGGTGACATCCATCTCGGCGCTGGGCTCGGTGAAAGGGAAATAAGAAGGCCGGAAACGAACCTTCACATCTTTGCCATACATTTCCTTTACGAAAAAGTAAAGTGTTTGCTTCAGGTCGGCGAAAGAAACATTCTCATCAATATATAGCCCTTCTACCTGGTGAAAGAAGCAATGACTCCTTGCACTTACTGTTTCATTTCTATACACACGGCCGGGATAGATACCGCGGATAGGCAGTTTACCTTTTTCCATTTCCCGTATCTGCACGTTGCTGGTATGCGTTCGTAATAACCAGTCCGGGTTTTGTTGTACATAAAATGTATCCTGCATATCGCGGGCCGGGTGATGCTCATGTAAGTTAAGCGCCGTAAAGTTGTGCCAGTCATCCTCTATCTCCGGCCCTTCGGTCACCGCAAAACCAAGGCGCTGAAAAATAGAAACAATCCTGTTCCTCATTAATGTAATAGGATGACGTGTACCAAGAGGTATCGGATCGCCGGGAAGACTGAGGTCAAGCTGGTTGCTGGGTGCTAGTTGCCGGTTACCTGTACTCTCCCTCAGATTTTCATATTTGTTTTCGGTAAATAGTTTGAATTCATTCAGTATCTGTCCGAATTCTTTCTTTTTATCAGCCGGTACATTCTTCATCTCCCCCATGATCTCTTTAACTATCCCTTTTGTACCCAGCCATTTGATGCGGAATTCTTCCACCGCCTTTCCATCGCTGGCGGCGAATCCTTCAATTTCTTTCTTATATGCTTCGATCTGTGATAACAATTGTTCCATACGGACAAAGATAAGCTAAGAGCCCAAAAGAGGAAAGGAGACAAAAGAGTCAGATCGTTAAGCCTTATATTTTTGCAAACCTCATTAATTCTACATTTCCGGGCAGCTTTCCTCTTTTTCTCTTTTAACTCTTAGCTTTTTTTCTCTTTCAACTCTTAGCTTTGCAGCTATATGTCAGACCACCTCAATATTTCCGATTTTCTTTCTCCTGTCAATCTTCAGCAGGTATCACAGGATGAAGCCTATAAAGATGGTCAGCTAGGAAGTAGCATAGCCATCTATACTGAAGATGAATTTCCTGACCTGGATGATGTACAGATAGTAATCGTCGGTTGCGGTGAGCAACGCGGTACCGGGATCATCCATACAGACAGTGATGCACCTGATGTAATACGCCGGCAGTTTTATTCCTTGTACTACTGGCACACTGATATAAAGATCGCTGATGTGGGTAATATCCAGACCGGAGCATTATATACTGATTCTTATGCTGCATTGAAAACAGTGGTACAGGAACTGATGGGCGATGGAAAAACGGTGATCATTCTCGGTGGCTCGCATGATCTTACCCTGTCACAGTATCATGCTTACGCCGAAAAGAAAAAACCCATTGAAGCCTCCTGTATAGATTCACTGATAGACCTGAATATTGATTCACCTTTTCATCATGAAAATTTTTTAATGGAAATGCTGACGGGCGAACCCAATTATATCCGTCATTATAATCATATCGGATTCCAGAGTTATTATGTACACCCGCGAATGCTGGAAACCATGGATAAGCTCCGCTTCGATTGCTTCCGCCTGGGAAGTGTAAAAGAAGCCATTGATGAAATGGAACCCGTCATCCGTAACAGTAATCTTGTGAGTTTTGATATATCGGCCATCGCCCATGCATTTGCCCCGGCCAGTTCAGTTTCTCCCAACGGGCTTACCGGCGAAGAAGCCTGTACCCTGCTCCGCTATGCAGGTATGAGTCCCAATGTCAATAGTATTGGCATCTATGGATATAAGCCCGCTTATGATAAAGACGACCTGACCGCCAAACAGATCAGCCACATGCTCTGGTATATACTCGATGGGCGCAGCCGCGGCAAACGCGAAGCAAAAACAGATGAAAGGGATTCTTTCAATGAATACCACATGGCATTCGCTGAAGTGGACACTACTTTTTTGCAAAGTAAAAAAACAGGGCGCTGGTGGATGCAGTTACCTGACAAACGTTTTATCGCTTGTAGTTATAAAGATTATTTGCTGGCCAGCAGTAACGAGATACCCGAAAGATGGCTGAGAGCGCAGGAGAGAAGTTGAAACCCTCTGTCTCCCTAAAGGGAGGACTTAGATCGGCAACTCCTTTTTCTTTTGATAAGTTCTTTAATGAAGTTAGTTAAATGATTGTGTAGCCAACGGCATTATTACTATCAGCTTTCGTTGCAGTTTATCCAGAACACTGAGTAAAGCGAAGTGAAAGGGCACTCTTCAACTTTCTGTTCGTTATTCAAATAAAAATATTCAATACCCAATCTTTACTATTAAATGTCTAAAAAAGCAACTATCATCAAAACGGGCATCTGTTCGTATGGCATGAGTGGTAAACTGTTTCATGCCCCTTTCATCGAAGCCCATCCGGGATGTGACTTATCTGCTATCGTTGAAAGAAATAAGGATGACTCAAGAGAAAGATATCCCGGGTCAAAGCTCTACCGTTCAGTAGAAGAATTAATCGCTGATAAGGAACTGCAACTTATTGTTGTCAATACACCTACTCATTTACATTTTGAGCAGGTAAGAATGGCGTTGCTGGCAGGCAAGCATGTAGTGGTAGAAAAACCTTTTACCATTACGGTAAAAGAAGCCGAAGAATTAACCGCATTGGCGAAAAACCAAAAACTGCAACTAAGCATTTATCAAAACCGGCGGTATGATGGCGACTATCGTGCTGTAAAAAAAGTGGTAGAAGAAAAATTATTGGGTGAATTGAGAGAAGTGGAGATCAGGTATGACCGGTACCGTCCCGGGTATAGCGGTAAGCCGCATAAAGAAGGAGATATGCCCGGCGCAGGCATCATTTATGATCTGAGCCCGCACTTAGTGGACCAGGCCTTGCAATTATTCGGCTGGCCTAAAGCGTTGTTTGCAGATGTATGGAAAATGCGGGATGATGTAGTCCCACCCGATTATTTTGAAATGCTTTTTTATTATGACAAATTCCGGGTGCGTTTAAAAGCTACCTGCATCTGCCGCGAATCAGTACCGGGCTATATGCTGCATGGTATGAAAGGAAGTTTTTTACAGCAGCGATCAGATATGCAGGAGCAGCAACTCCTTGCCGGCGATACCCCTTCATTGGAAACATGGTGTGCTGCACCTTCGCAACCAGATGGATTATTACATACAGAGATCAACGGCCAGGTGATCTGTAAACAACAAACATCTTCTGCAGGTAACTATATGGGCTATTATGATGATATCTATAAATCATTAACCGGAAAAGGACCTAATCCGGTTCCTCCGGAAGACGGGATCAAAACAATACGCATTATTGAAGCGGCGTTAGAAAGTGCGAAAGCGGGAAGAGTAGTAGAGTTATAAACTTCTAAGAAAAAAGTCAAAATTAAAAATGCAAATGATGGGTGTATCAGGTTTATCACGATCCCGTTCCTGGTTTTTACTTTTTATTTTTGCATTCTTAACTGTCGCTTGTTCTGTTCAAAAGCAAATAGCAAAATCTGCTAAAGAAAATGTATTAAACATTCCCGCTTTGCAATCCGCCCATATTGGTATCAGCATTTACGAACCGGAAAACAACAGGTATTGGTTCAATTACCAGGGTGATAAATATTTTGTACCCGCCAGTAATACAAAAATCCCTACTTGTTATGCAGCGATGAAGTATCTGGGGGATAGTTTGGTGGGGTTGAGGTATGGATTTTCAGAACCCGATCCATGGTTATTAGCTATTCAACCGACCGGTGATCCTACATTTCTACATTCAGATTATAATAAACAACCCGTTTGGAATTTTCTTTCATTAAATGCTACAAAGTATAAAGAGCAAATTTCTATTCTCGATACCATTTGGCATGATACCCATTGGGGAAACGGATGGTCGTGGAATGATTATGATGCCTCTTATATGGCAGAGAGAAATTCAATACCGATTTACGGAAATGTTATTGATATTAAATTAAACAACATATCAGAACGAAATATTAAAGATACCCTCTACCCTCAAGGGAACAGGATAACTATGTTTAAAACACAGAACTCTGTTTTTGATTCTATTATTAATAGAAATACTTATCTACTTTCCAAAAATGCTTTGCTTGAAAAGCAGCCAAATATTGAAATAAGAAGAAACTTGTCAGAAAATATTTTTTGGCTGGATGAAGGACAAAAGAAATTTATAAACACTTCTATGCCATTTATAACTAATAGTACGAACGGTCCATGGAAGCTTAGTTACTTAACGACTTTAGATATTATTTCTGATAGTTTAAAATATAGATTTGGCCTTCTACTACCTCGTATAGGCGATACAACTTATTCTTATAAGGGTCCCGATAGTAGAACAGTATCAGTGACTATTAAAAAATGGCATAAAATCTATTCCCAACCCACCGACTCCCTTCTCAAACCCATGATGCACCGCAGCGATAATTTTTTTGCAGAGCAAAGCTTATTAATGGTCAGCAATGAAAGACTCGGCATCATGAATGATGAAAAGATCATTGATACCTTATTAAAAACAGATTTCAAGGATCTGCCGCAAAAACCAAGATGGGTGGATGGTTCTGGCCTCAGCCGCTATAACCTGTTTACGCCACTGGATTTTGTTACTATTCTTAATAAAATGAAGAATGAATTCGGTATGGAACGTATCAAAGTTATTCTTCCTACCGGCGGCGAAGGGACAATCAGCAGTTATTACAAAACCGACAGCGGTTATATCTATGCCAAGACCGGAACACTGAGCGGTGTCGTTTGCCTCAGTGGCTTTTTATATACAAAAAAGAATAAGCTGCTTGTTTTCTCTGTTCTCGTCAATAATCACCAGGCATCCGCTACGGATGTAAGAAAGGCGGTGGAGAAATTCATAGTTGGAATACGAAATAAATACTAAGCTACGAGCCCGAAGCAGAAAAGGAGATAAAGAGTCTAGCGTCTGTAGTTTGAAGACTCTTTTTCTTCTTTTTCACTGTTTTATTCTCTTAGTTTACCCAACCCTTTTGCCTTTCCCGCAGTATATGAGATGAAATCACCGGTTTATGAAAAGATTTCTCTTCCTCTCTTCAATTATTGCTGTTGTGATAGGTTGCCAGAAAGAGCTGAGCCATTCATCCAGTTCATACAATTATCAATCGCTCAGCGAATTTTTTGAAAAGAACCAAAAGCCTTCTCAAACATTTTCGCAGAACAGCTCAAATATTATTTCCCTGCAAACAAACAAAGGAACTAAGATCATTTTCCAGCCTAACTCCTTTATTACACTGAATGACCAGCCCGTAACAGGCGATATCTCGATTGAAGTAAAAGAAATACTGACTCCATCAGAAATGATACTGAACAGGACGCTGACAGTATCCAATGGCCAGCCTATTGAATCGGGCGGCGAATTCTTTGTAAGAGTGACAAAAAACGGGCAGGAGCTGAAACTGGCGCCTGGCTATGGTATGCAGATTAAATTACCTTCTCTCGGAGTATCTATGAATAATATGCAGGTTTTTAACGGCCAGGTAAATAATGCAGATGCAGGAAATAAAGTGAACTGGGTTCCCAATACCAACCCCGGTAATGCGGTGATCGTTGACACTTTCGGCCTTTCCCGCACTTTATTTGCAGATAGCGTAAACTGGATCAACTGCGACCGTTTTTTAAACGACCCAAGGATCAATTATACTGTCAATCCCGGTAATATAAGCGGCCTGGACAGCCTTACGGTTGTTGTACACTTTACAGGACGCAATTCAGTTATATCAATGCCCTGGAATAGTACAGCATTAAAATTCTATTCCCAGTCGCTGATAGCCTCCGATGCCACGGTTATCGGTATTGGCATCAGGGATCATAAGATACTGGCTTCAATAGTGCCTGTTACTTTGCAAAATGATCAATCCATTACTTTAAATCTTTTACCCATCACTGAGGCACAGCTAAAAGAAAGACTGGTTTTGCTTCATTAATATAACAATCAACAAACTATTATCATGAGAAAATTAATATCATTTGTGTTTATTCTTTCCTGCGTCAATATAAAAGTAAAAGCACAATGCGATGCAGCCTTTACATTTTCTGTTAACCTGGCGACCGCCCAGTTCCAGGCCACAAACGCCAATGTCAACTACCGGCATTACTGGTTATTGGGAGATGGAACCAATGGCTTTGGCACCGGCATCTCACACACTTACTCTTTCCCGGGAACATATACTGTCACACATATACTTGCCGATTCTGTTAATCAATGCAGTGACACCACTCAACAGTTAATAGGAATAAATATTCCTGTCACCTGCCAGTCAAATTTGTCTTTGACAAGGGATTCATCCAATTTTTCTCTTTATTATTTTAATGCTATGCCACAAGTCACCGGTGATACTGCCATGTTTTATTACTGGAAAATTGACGGAATAAGTCTCCCGCTGCCCGCTACAACCAGTTCTTTTAGCCAGGTATTGACTCCCGGTATTCATTACATTTGCCTGACGATTTTTACCACTACTGGCTGCACTTCTTCTCTGTGTCATACTATAATCGTAACTACTCCGCCTCCGTGCGCTTTGACTGCTTCATTCACTTATACAACCTTTGCTTCCAATTCAAAACAGTTCAACTTTACTCCTGATCCTTTATCAAATGAATTACGATATGACTGGAATTTTGGCGATGGCCATTCCTCTTCCCTGGCAAACCCGGTTCATACGTATAGCCAGGCAGGAACTTATAATGTAAGATTAATTATTACCGATACTATCCCAGGCTGTCGTGATTCTGTGTGGCAAAATCTGCAAGTGCATGGGACGGGAGATAGTTGCGCTGCTTCATACACCTATACAGCAAATCCTGTTCACCCCAACCAAATTACTTTTACAGCAATAAGCAATCAAACGATTACATCACAAACCTGGCGTATTTATCATTGGACCAACTCCTTTTATGATTCAATCATTATTACTGCCAATAATCCAACTTACACATTTACAGATACCGGTTACTATTATACCTGTCTTTTTATTACAACGAATACCGGTTGCAGCAACTGGTTTTGCTGGGGCCTTTATATTGATAGTGTAGCCGGATTGCCGGGCGGAAGAATACCTTCCTATCCTAATCCTGCAAGCAATACGGTTAATTTACGCCTCCGGCTTGAACAACAAAACAGGATCAATATAACAGTATATAATATGTCGGGGAATGCCGTGTATAAAACGCAAAAACAAGGCTTTGCTGGTAATAATGAAATAAACATCCCTGTACAGCAACTTAATTCAGGGCAATATTTTATTGACATACAATACGGCAACCAGCGAAAGCGAAGTATATTCCAGAAATTGTAGGAACATTTCCGGAAACGAAAGAAAAATTATTTGATTAGCGAAGAACAAAACATAGATAGCATCATCAGCGGCTGCAAAGCCGGCAACCGCAAGGCCCAGGAGCAATTGTACAGGAGCTACTACAGGGCCATGATGAACCTTTGTCTCCGCTATACAAAAACTGAAACCGATGCTTTGGAAGTATTGAACACAGGTTTTTATAAAGTATTTAAAAATATTCACCGGTATAATGCCGCAAAGGCTACACTCTATACATGGATGCGTACTGTTATCATAAACAGTTGTCTTGATTTTATTAAAGCAAAACAAAGCAACATGGAAACCGGGGAACTGGCCCGGGCTGAGAGTGTTCATGTGCCGCCAGCCGTGATTGCAAAGATGTCCGCATAGGAAATTTTACTACTGGTGCGCCAACTGCCTCCTGCCACGCAAGCCGTTTTTAATTTATATGTAATGGAGGGATATAACCATATCGAAACCGGCGAAATGCTGGGTATCAGTGAAGGAACCAGTAAATGGCATTTAAATGAAGCAAGAAAAAGGTTACAGAAAATGATAAATGAACAAACCATTCAATGAGTGATCGTTTACCATACGAAGAACAATTAGCACAGCAATGGAATGATCTTCCGGTGCCGGATGAGAATATGGCATGGGAGGATATGAAATACCGGCTGGAAAAAGATCATGACGACCGCATTATTCCTGTCTGGCTTCGTGGTTGCGGGCTATGGGGTTTATTGGCTGTTGTTTTGTTAGGATTGGGCTGGTGGCTGATGCGTCCGGATAAATGGGGAAATCAGAAACAGGATACAGAAACGGTGGTGACAGTTGGTGAAAAAGAAAACACAGGCGACATTGAGAATAATATAAATACAGATGATTCAACACCTGTAATAAAAAGCAAAGTCGGAGAAAAAGCAACTGGTGAAGTGAAGGATGTTTCGAAGCTCTCTTCTGCTGATAGTTCTTTAACCAGTTTACATACCCGAAAAAAGAACTCTTTACTAAAAAAAGAACAGAACCTTTCAGTACAGGTGACAAGCGCACAATCAAAAAAGAAAGAAACCGGCAGTAAGCAACAAAAAGGTAAAAGGATCATTGAAAAAAATAAGAACCCGAATAATAAAAAAGCACAAAAGCAAACGGAAAATGAACAGGTTGATATTTCCATACAACCGGGAATAAAGAATAAAGAAACCGGCAATGAACCCGTTGAAACAAAGGACAAACCTTTTATAACCATCAGCGATTCACTATCCGTCACAAAAGTCAATTCAAGTAACTTGGATTCTATCCCTAAAATTTCCCCTGATTCGATACAGAAAAAAACAGAACTATCAACTGTAAAAGCAAATGAACAAAAAAAGGATAGTTCAAAACCTAAAACAACTTCCTTCAGCGCCGGCGTGGCCCTGCACCAGCTATTGCCCATAGATGGCCAAAAGTTCACCCCGTATAATTCGCTTGGCAGAAAAGGTTCGCTGGCCGATTATATTCCTTCGGTTTACGGAAGGATGTATAGAAACGATAAATGGTTTTTGCAATTGGAATTCCGTTACGGCGCACCGCAATACACAAAAGATCTGTTATACAGTCAACAAAGTTCCCTTGATACTATCGGGGCTAACAATCATACAATCATTACTTCCTATACACTTAAAAAAACGTTTTATCACCAACTACCTGTCACGTTCAATTATTTCGTTTTGCCCGATTGGTCTGCCGGTGGCGGTTTTGCATGGAATAAATTCTATAGCGGCATAACTGAACGGGATATCAACAGGAGAAATAATACAACTCAGGCTGATTCGGTATTCAGTAAAACAATCATCACAACCAGGAATGATACCAGCTCCGTTTTCGCCAAATCTTATTTTCAGTTATTATTTGAAACACAATACAGGTGGCGGCGCTTTTCTTTTGGTGCAAAATATTCATTCGGACTTCAGCCTTACATTAAATTTTCTTTGGGAGGAACTATACAGCGGGAAGAAAGAAACAGATCATTCCAAATATTTCTTCGTTATGAATTATGGAAGTCAAAAGCTAAGAGCCCGAAGGAGAAAAGGAGATAAAGAGTTTAGCATCTGTAGTTTGAAGCTGTTTTACTAATTACGGGGATATTCGAACTGACTCTTTTTCTCTTTCCCTCTTTCTCCTCTTAGCCCTTAAACATTTTTTCCAACTGCTCCTGCTTAAATTCTAAATACGTGGGATTGCCTTCGGGTGTTGTATTTGATTGCTCACATGCAAACAGGTCATTGACCAATTGCCGCATTTCTCTTTCCGTTAAACGGATCCCTGTTTTAATGGATTGTTGTTTTGCCAGTGACCGCACCAGTTTTTCTCTTTTGGAAAACTTCAGCTCATTGCTGAAATGTTTGTATTGTTCCAGTAATGAATCAATGATATTTTTCTCATTGCCTGCCTCAAGATCAGCGGGTGTTCCCTGGATCACGAAACTGTTTTTACCAAATGGCTCAATGGTATAACCAAGTTCCTGCAGATCAGCCATCAGCTCTCCCAGTACTGCAGCGTCAGCAGGCGACAATTCGAGTGTAACCGGGAACATGCTGCGCTGCGTAGCAATAGGCTTTCCATGCGCCGCTGCTTTCAGTTGTTCATATAAAACTCTTTCATGCGCCAGTTGCTGGTGAATAAGAATAAAACCATTGGCAGAAGGAGTGACGATATAGGTGCTGAGTAACTGGGTTAGCTCGCCAGCATGGTAAGGGGTGCCCTTCGGCAAACTCTGGGTGACGGGTGAATGATGAATAGTGAGCGGAGCATCCCCTTTATTAGGGTCAGACTCCCGACTCTGAACTGCTGACTCTGAACTCTCATAAAAATCCCTCCAGTGTTTCAGCTCCGTTTTATTCGCTGGCTCTATAAAATGCGCCTGGTGTTTTTGCGTAAATCCTTTGAAAAGAGAAGTAGAAGCAGCAGACGATTGTCTTTCTTCTGTAAACGGTTGTTGTATAGAAGATAATTGTTGTATGGAAGCATCCAGGTCAAAATCCAATGTTGGAGTGACGCTGAACTGCGCCAAAGCATGTTTGATAGCCGCCTGCACAAAAGCATATATTATTTTCTCATCTTCAAATTTTATTTCCTGTTTGGTAGGATGCACATTTACATCTACCACCGCCGGATCAAGGTCAATGAACAATACATACATCGGGAAACTATCCGTGGCGATCATTTCCTGGTAGGCATTCATTACCGCATGGTTCAGGTAAGCGCTTTTGATAAAACGGTTGTTGACAAAGAAATACTGATCGCCCCTTGTCTTCTTGGCCATATCAGGTTTACCCACAAAACCATAAATGTTCATGTAATCGGTATCTTCTTTTACCGTTACCAGTTTGGCATTGTAGTTATTACCCAGAAGCTGAACAATACGTTGTTTTAAACTTCCTGCTTCCAAATGAAAAAGCTGCTGGCCATTCGTGGTCAGTGAAAAGAAAATATGCGGGAATGATAACGCTACCCTGGTGAACTCATCTACTATATGCCGCATCTCGGCGGCATTGCTTTTTAAAAAATTTCTGCGGGCGGGAACATTGAAAAATAAATTCTTCATCGCAATACTTGTCCCTGTAGGTGCAGCAATGGGTTCCTGTTTTTTTACGGCGCTGTTCTCTACTTCAATGTAAACGCCTGTTTCATCATCCGCTCTTTTGGTTTTTAATTCAACCTGCGCCACCGCCGCGATAGATGCCAGCGCCTCGCCACGAAAGCCCATCGTCTTTATATGAAAAAGATCTTCTATGCTTTTGATCTTGGAAGTAGCGTGCCGTTCAAAACACATTCTTGCATCAGTCTCACTCATACCACCACCATTATCCATAACCTGTATCAATGACTTGCCTGCATCCTGTATCAGTAGTTTGATCTCCGTAGCCCCTGCATCCACTGCATTTTCCAGCAATTCCTTTACGGCGCTGGCTGGCCGCTGGATCACTTCCCCGGCTGCTATCTGGTTAGCTATATTATCTGGTAATAAAACAATTTTATCAGGCACAGTACTTCTCCTTCAGCGTCAAAAATACGGGATTTGGCCTGACTGCATTTTTTTCGCGGTTTGTCTATTTCAGCAGAAAAATCCTTCATTGTCAAACAGATTTCTAAGCTGTTACACCTAAAAGAAAATTACTCGTCTGACAGCACTGCTATTTATACTACCATTATCCCGGATAATCAATATGACATTAATAAATTATATTGCTTTTCTTATAATAGTGACTATCAAAAGTGAAAATTACCCCTGTATGTTTTTTTATTGGATAGCCCTAATCCTGTAAAGTATGATTATACTAACTTGTGCTGCATAAGTCAGCAGCATGAAAAAAATTCTATTAGCCTCTTTTCTCACTATAACAGGAGTCGTATCATTCGCACAATATAAAAGTAACCTGAGTCAGCAGCAATGGGTGGATAGCGTTTTCAATTCATTGAGTGATGATGAAAAGATCGCACAGCTGATGGTGATACGGGCACATTCCAATCTCGGTCCGGACCATGTAGCTAAAGTGGTCAATGATATTCAGCAATACAATATCGGGGCTTTATGTTTCTTCCAGGGAGGCCCGGTAAGACAGGCTAATCTCACCAACTATTACCAGGGTATTGCCAAAACCCCGCTGATGATAACAATAGATGGCGAATGGGGGTTGGGAATGCGGCTGGACAGTGTAACTAAATTTCCTTACCAGCTTACACTGGGCGCTATGAATGATGAACAATTAATGTATAAGATGGGAATAGCGGTAGGTGAGCAATGCAAACGCATCGGTGTGCATGTTAATTATGCCCCTGCAGTTGATATTAATAATAATCCCAGTAACCCTGTTATTGGGTATCGTTCATTTGGTGAGGATAAAAATAAAGTAGCACAGTTGGGTGTGGCCTATATGAAAGGTATGCAGGATGCAGGCATTATGGCCTGCGCCAAACATTTTCCCGGTCATGGTGATGTGGATGTGGATTCACATTTTGACCTCCCTGTTATCAATAAATCGCTGGCACAACTTGATTCACTGGAATTAATGCCATTCAAAGCCATGTTCAAAGCAGGCGTAGGCAGCGTGATGATCGCCCATTTGTATATTCCTGCTATTGATAATACAGCTAATAGGGCCACTTCCATTTCAAAGAACAATGTAACTGATCTTTTAAAAAACCAGCTCGGTTTTACCGGGCTTACATTTACCGATGCCCTGGAGATGAAAGGGGTGGCAAAATATTTTCCCAATGGAACTATATCTGTTGAAGCCCTGGTAGCAGGCAATGATATGCTTTGTTTACCTGCCAGTGTTCCAGAAACGATTGAAGCGGTAAAAATTGCTATTAAAGAAAAAAGATTAAGCTGGAAAGACATTGATGAAAAATTAAAAAAGGTATTGCATGCAAAGTACCAGCTTGGGCTGAATGAAGTAAAGACTGTTGACACCAACAATCTCCTGAATGACCTGAATGCAAAGACCAATGAGATAAAATATGAAGTGGCAACCAAAACCATCACGTTATTAAGGAACACCTCACCCGCTTTTCCACTTTCAAAAGGTAAGAAAATTGCTTATATAAGTATGGATACTACTTCAGTATTAAATGAGTTTGGGAAAAGATTAAAAGAGGACTGGAATGCGGATACGTATTTCCTTACCTATAAAGACAGCCTTAAGCAGGCTGGATATCTTTTAAGCAGCATAAAAGATGGAAATTATGATGCGGTAGTTATCGGCATACATGGTTATAATCTGCGGCCTGCTAATAACTATATGATAAGTGAAACAGCGGTAAACACAGTACATGAGTTACAATCTTTTAATACTGTAACATTTGTTTTTGGAAATGTATTGGCAACTTCTAATTTCTGCGATGCAAAGAACCTGGTAGCCTGTTACCAGGATGATGACATTACCCGCAATGTGGCTGCTGATCTGCTGGCGGGCTCAATCGTTACCAGGGGCACATTGCCTGTATCTGTCTGCAATTTCAAATACGGCGAAGGAATAGTGCACGGTGGTATAAAACCAGTCAGGGCTGCGATAAAAACAGATAAATTCGTTGCCATTGATTCTATAGCCAATGATGCGATTGCACAAAAAGCATTTCCCGGTTGTGTAGTACTGGCTGTACATGACGGTACTATCATTTATCACAAAGCTTTTGGCAATTATAAATACGAGCCATCACCGGCGATGGGCCTGGAAAGTATTTTTGATCTTGCATCTGTTACCAAAGTTTCCGCTACTACCGTTTCCGTAATGAAACTGTATGAACAGGGAAAACTCGACTTGAACAAAAAACTTGGCGATTACCTGCCCTGGGTAAAAGGCACAGACAAAGCCGGGTTAAGGATAGATGATATTTTATTGCACCAGGCAGGTCTTGTTCCTTTTATTGCTTTTTATAAAGAGACGATTGATTCAGCTACCGGCATTCCCAATCCTGCTATTTACAGCGATAAATCAAAACCGGGTTTCACCATTCGTGTAGCGGAAAATATTTACCTGCGCAACGATTGGCAGGATACCTTATTCAGCCGCATTTTAAAAAGCCCGTTGGGTCCGAAGAACAAATATGTTTATAGTGATAATGACTTTATTTTCCTTGGTAAGATCGTTGAACAGCTATCTGGCATGACGCTGGATGAATATGTGCAAAAAACTTTCTACAAAAAAATGTCAATGGCTTCTACCGGTTTTAAACCAAGAAACCGTTTTGCCGTTAACCAGATAGTACCTACCGAAACAGAAAAACATTTCCGCAGGCAAACAACACAGGGTGATGTGCATGATGAAGGCGCTTCATTATTTGGCGGGGTAGCGGGTCATGCTGGTTTGTTTTCGAATGCGTATGATCTCGCTATGCTCTATCAAATGTTATTGAATGGCGGGGAGTTTAACGGCGAACGATACCTGAAACCGGAAACGATAAAGTATTTCACCGCATACCATAGTGAAGTAAGCCGCCGTGGCCTGGGATTTGATAAACCCGAAAAAGATAATGCTACAAGAAAAGAACCGTATCCGTCAGTGGATGTATCGCTGCAGGCTTATGGCCATACGGGCTATACCGGCACCTGTGTGTGGGTAGATCCCAAACGTGACCTCGTTTATATTTTTCTTTCTAACCGTGTATATCCTACAAGAGATAATCCAAGACTCTCACAAATGCTGATCAGGGGAAAGATACAGGATGCGATCTATCATGCAGTAGGAAATTAGCAGATCAGGCATCTGGTTTTTTATCATCGTTTGGCTTCGGTGGCCGCTGCTGATTTGGCTGATTAGGATTACGTTGATTTCTCTGTTGATTGGGATTAGGTCTTTGTCCTCTCTGCTGATTGGGTTGCTGACCTCTTTGCTGGTTACCGCCACCACCTTGCTGGTTTCTTTGCTGATTAGGCGGTCGTTGCTGACCTGCCTGCCGGTCAGGCAGGTTTTGCTGACCACCACCCTGCTGATTATTTCCCTGTTGTCTTTGTTGTGGCCGCTGACCTTGTTGTCCCCTTTGCTGGTTTTGTTGCGGTGGCTGGTTGCGGCGCTTTTTATCAGCGGCTTTATCCAGGCTGCGCAAACTTATTTGCCCTACTACATCTACAAATTCCGGTTCTACTTCTTTGGGTTTGCTCGAAGTTACTTCTACTGTTTCCAGCGCTTCAGGTATTATGCCCTGCTGGTTCATCGCTTTTATTTTCTTTACACTTTCTATCGTTACCGGGTATTGTTTATTGCTGTCCGGCAACGTGTACCACATCAGGTTTTTGAAAATGTCTTTTTTGATCAGGAACGCATTGCCTTTGCCCACCTGCAACAAATCACAGTTATCAGGAAAATGCTGCAGGGCATCTAAGTAGGTATCCAGTTCATAATTCAGGCAACATTTCAAACGGCCACATTGCCCGCTTAGTTTTGTTTGATTGATAGAAAGGTTCTGGTAACGTGCCGCCGCTGTATTCACCGATTTAAAATCCGTCAGCCAGGTACTGCAACACAATTCGCGGCCGCAACTTCCAATACCACCTACTTTACCTGCTTCCTGCCTGGCACCTATCTGTCGCATTTCCACTTTCACTTTAAACTCAGAAGCATATATTTTTATCAGTTCGCGAAAATCAACACGGCCATCAGCGATATAAAAGAACGTCGCTTTTCTTCCATCGGCCTGCATCTCCACCTGGCTTATTTTCATATCCAGTTTCAATTGCCTGGCGATGGCGCGGCTGCGGATCACCGCTTCCGGCTCTCTGGCTTTGTTCTGTTTCATCATATCCAGGTCACGGTCAGTAGCCGGGCGCAATACTTTTTTCATCTCGGGGTTATCTTCTTTCACTCCCCTTTTCTTCATTTGCAATCGTACAATCTCTCCTGTTAATGAAACCTGTCCTACATCAAAACCACTTACTCCTTCTACCGATATTGGGTCTCCTTTCTCGAATGGTTGTAATGTTGGGTTACGAAAAAAATCTTTACGTGTTCCCTGGTTAAAACTCACTTCAATGACGTTGCAGGCCATATCCACCCCGGCGATCGGCAGGTTACGTAACCAGTCGTAGGTATTCATACGGTTACATCCGCCGGTACTGCATCCGCCGTTGCTCTTACATCCGCCTGGTTTTCCGCCTGTAGCTGTTCCGCAATTACTGCAACCCATTGTTATTACAATTTCATATGCATTTAATAATAAATAAGGAGGAATGAATAGACCCGGCGATAGAATTACTAGTAAGCTTCTGTTGCGCCTGCCTCCGGCAGGCAGGTCGCACTCTTAAACGTTCGGTAATTCTGCTGAGCAATCGCTGCCACAGTCCGACTCATAAGAGAGAGTAATATTCTGAAATAACAATTGAAGCATAATTATAGTAATTCGGGTACGGGTTTCACACTCACAACCTCCCACTCACCTTCTCCTCAATCTGTCAAAAATACAATTTTGTCCCGAATGATATGGTATAACTTGATCGTAAGGGCATGAAAGAGGATTTTGGCGTTGGCGTTACGCTCAATATAGTAAGTAGCCCTGTCCAGTTCTTCCACCATTGCCTGCTGTTGTTCTATCCCTGCTATCTTGTTTAGCCTGTCGGCAAAGTCCCTCTCTTTTTCGGGAACATTGGCGGTAAACTTCAATCTATCAGAGTCTGACTCCTTCTCCTTTGGAGAAGGATGGGATGAGGTCATCACTCTTAGCCTTACTGCCTGTTCCAGCAGGTGATTAAAATAGCGGAGGAACTGTTTTTGTTTTTCCCTCCCCAGCTTACTTATTTCTTCCACCCATTTTGTCTGGGCAATGGGACCTGTCCTCAGCATAGCATTTAACCAGTCCCGTAATAAGCTCTGCCAGTCCTCGTCCGCATGTTGCATTGCCTGCAAGGCTTCCCGGTAATTGCCTTCGCTTACACTGGCTACTTGTCTCGCGGCATCCGGTGCGGTTTTATTCCGGTTGATCAGCGCCTCTTCTATATCTTTTGTTTCCAGCGCCGGTATCTTTACCAGTTGACAGCGGCTTAATATAGTAGGCAGTATCAGCGATTCATTTTCAGCAGCAAGTATAAACAGCGTATTGGGTGGCGGCTCTTCTATCAGTTTTAATAATTTATTGCCTTCATTACCTAAGTATTCCGGCATCCACAGGATTAATATTTTGTATTCGCTCTCAAAACTCTTGAGATTCAGCTTGCGGATGATGTCATTACATTCGTTTGCCGTAATGTTTCCCTGTTTATTCTCCGCGCCAATAAACTGCAGCCAGTCAAATGCGTTTCCATACACATAACTGTTGACAAACTCCCTCCACTCTGAAATATAATCTGTGCTGATAGGGGGTGTACCGGTTTTCTTTGTCACAACAGGATAGCTAAAATGAATATCGGGATGAACAAATTGTTGTGATTTCGTGCATGCCGGGCAGGTTCCGCAACTATCAGTTACCCATTGCCCGTTGCTGATTGTCTTTTGAGATTCTTCTCCGAATAAGGATGGACTAATGTTATGTTGTGATTTACCATTTACCGTTTCACAAACCACATACTGCGCAAAGGATAATGCAAGGGGCAATACACCGCTTCCTTCTTTACCTAAAAAAAGCAAAGCATGGCTAAGACGGTTATGTTGTACCAGTTCAACCAGGTTATGTTTTAGTTCGCCTTGGCCTATGATATCTTTGAATTGCATCGCAGCGAAAATAAACCTTTAGAGAATAAAAAAGCGGGCTGAATAAATTCAGTCCGCTATATCAAAATCATTTTATTATTTAATTCAAATACTTCAATATCTCTTCGCTCATTGGTTGTGTCTTGGGAGAAAAAGTAGCAATCAGGTTTCCCTTTGCATCCAGCAGGAATTTTCCGAAATTCCATTTCACAGGATCAGCCAATCCTTTGGCAGCCGCTTCATCTGACAGGTATTTATAGATAGGGGCAATATCATCACCTTTCACTGATACTTTATCCGCCATCGGGAAAGTAACGCCGTAATTCTTTCTGCAAACTTCCTGTATATCTGTTCTGGTGCCCGGCTCCTGCCCGTTAAAGTTATTGGCAGGAAATCCTACGATCACCAATTTGTCTTTATACTTCTCGTATAGTTTTTCCAGGTCAGAATATTGCGGTGTATTGCCACATTTGGAAGCGGTGTTCACGATCAGGATCATCTTGCCTTTGAATGTGGCAAAATCAATTTCGTTTCCTTCAAGACCGGCTACTTTAAACTCATAAATAGAAGCTCCGCTTAAGGTCACTGACAATATCAACGACAGCAATAGTGTTTTCATGATGTATAATTTGAATTTTGTGAGTAATTGAAAAAAGGAATAACAAATATAAGCCAGTCTGGTTGTCCAATCGGTCATAATTTCTTCAAAGTTGCCCTTACTGCTTTTCAAAACAGCCAAGGTCGGGCTGGCCAACCGGAACTGATCTTGGTTTCCCGTCCAAGTCAATGACTATGGCGGTGCTAACTCCTTTATTCTTAGCTGGGGAATCATTCCTTAAGCGAAAATTGTAATATTGGCGTGATACATCAATACTATCGAACAAAGGAGATGGAGGTGTAATATTGAACTGGTTGGTAGTAAGAGTTGGTGGGACAGCCTGCAATTTCCAGAGGTTATAACTAAAGTTCACTGAATAAGCAGTAGCGCCGGTATTTACAGCTTTGTTTACGGCTATCTCGTTATCAACAATTCCATTTTCACCCCAGAAAATACAATTGCGAAACGCAGCCTCCAGGGCCTTGATAGCATTTGTTGCATCAAAATTACTTACCTGCAATACCGGGTCCTTGTGCTGAATATAATTATTGGAGTAACTGGCTACCGTACAATGTGTAAAATTATAAGTACCCCCTTTTATAAGAGCGATATTCCTCCCGCAATTACTAATGAGGCAATTCGTTGCAGTAATGCTTGAGTTGGATGCAATGATGCCGGCATCATACGAATTATCAATCACACATTCATTCAGTGTTACTTTAGGATTGGCATTGGATGAAGGATCCTGTACCGCTATTGATTGATAAGAATTTTTTATTACTGCGTAATTAAAAACATTATCCTTACTCGTAGCGCTGAAATAAATACCCGGCCATGAAGCAGGATAGTTTTTATACGGTTCATCCAGCCGGTCACCATTGAAATAAACCCTGTCCGCTGTATCTTTCAATCCATTTGCCAGCAATGTGCCATCAACAATGATGGGCGCATCAGCATGAACATAGATACGGCACCCTTTATTAACTGTTAGTTGCGTATTTACATTCACCCTCATATATCCAAGTATCACATACGGCAGATCGTTATTCCATGTTTCATCAGCCGTAATTTCTTTATTGCGGAAAAAATGCGCATTCTGTCCCCAGGCTTCTAATTGTACCAGCCTGTTATTGCCATTATAACTTACCTGTATGCTATCCCTTATCACAAAAGCCAGGTTAGCAGCATTGGGATTTACATTTACCTGTATAAAAATATAAACGCTGTCATTTGCTTCTATCTCTATATCGTTTGCCTGCGTAGTCGCAATACCATCCACATTCATTTTAAATGCAGAAGCTGATCCACCCATCAGTTTTACAGATGATAAACGCAGCTTTTGATTATTCTCATTGATGATCTTGAAGGATTGTGTAACAGAACCGGTTGAGGTAAAAATGGTATCATACTTCAACGTATCGGTGGTGATGTTTACTCTTGCGTCAGCAGAAGTGATAAAAGACTCTTTTCTGCAGGCGGTCAACAGCATTACAGCGGACAGGATAAGTAGAGCGATGGCTTTCATTGGTTATCAAAAGTAGTAACAAAGGGGTAAAAGAGGAAATGAGTTAAAAAGAGAACCCGTTTACCCTTTTTCGCATATAAGCGCGAGGCTGTAAATTAAACTGTGTCAAAGTCCTTAAATAAGAGGAACTTTAAAAACACAGTAAAATGAAAAAAACAGACAAACCGTTCGAGTTCGATTACGAATCGGTAAAAAACAAAGCTCTTGCACAGCTCAAAACAGGC
>JAATGJ010000121.1 GCA_015654695.1 Chitinophagales bacterium
GGTAATGGGTGTTACCAATTTTAAAAAAGGAAGTGTCTGGAATACAATGCCACCCCATACGCATGACCGCAGGATGGAATCTTATTTTTATTTTGACCTGCCGGAAGGGCAGCGTGTCATTCACTTTATGGGCGAACCGCAGGAAACAAGACATCTATTTTTGAATAATGAACAGGCTATTCTTTCACCTGCCTGGAGTATCCATAGTGGCGTAGCGACGGCAAATTATTCTTTCATCTGGGCAATGGCTGGTGAGAATATGGTATTCACGGATATGGATCCTGTGCCAGCATCCACTTTAAAATAATAAAAATCCCCGGAGAAAAACAGTTCATCACTCCTTCTTCTCACTTTATACATCCTGGCTGCCAGCAACCGGACCGGGGAAAATAATTTCGGCATTCAAATAAAGAAATTATGAAACCAGCATCAGCCTTGTCCTTGCTTATAGCAATCGCTATCATCCTTCTAACAACTGGTAATACAGTTATTGCACAACAATATAAAATGCGGCAGGTTACTCACATGTCTGGCATGAAATCGGAAACTACCATCTATGTAAAAGGCATGCGCAAAAGAACAGAAGGCGGTGGTTTTGCCGGAATGAATAATCCAACAACCATTGAACAATGCGATCTCCAACGCACCATCAAAATAAATGATAAGAAAAAGCTCTATTATATTGCGCCTTTTTCAACGCAACCGGAAGAAATAACTGAAGATGAAGTGAAGCCTGCTTCGAACAACAAAAGCGTTAAACCCGTATCCAACCCCGTTAAGGAAAAGACGACGAAGACCGGCGGCGTAATTTATATGTGGTATAACATTACGGATACCGCTGAGAGAAAAAAGATGTATGGCTTGACGGCAAGGCATATATGGACTACTCAAAAAATAAAACCTTCAGCGGACGCGTGTATGATGAAGGACAGTATGATCATAAAAACCGATGGCTGGTATATTGACCTGCCCCAGTTTAATTGCCCGGTAAACAGTTATGGCCAAACAGCGGCTTCAGGCGGTTGGCAGAAACCAGAATGCCAGGACCGGTTTGTATCCAAACACAGCGGTAAAGGAAAATTGGGCTTTCCTCTTTTAGAAAAAAGAACAATGATAATGGGCAATGGCCGGGCTACCACAAGTGAGTTTGAAACTTCATTGGAGACATTAGAGTTTTCTTCTGCAAAACTGGATTCTATGTTGTTTGAAATTCCGCCTGGTTACAAAGAAGCGAAAAGTGAAGAAGAATTACAGGATAGATTTAATGTAAACCAGGTGATGCAACAGTACAGCAATAACCATAAGGCAACAACAGGAGAAACAAGGATGGTTAAGGAACAAAAGGCAACAGGTACGACACGGATAGGGGTATATGAACCGAGGGGTAATGACGAACTGCAATTTTCCGTCCTGCAAAAACATCTTGTCAACTCATTGACGGAAGGAAATATCGAAGGGGTTGCTATTACCTCAGAAGAAGATGCAAAAAAATATAATTGCGATCTGCTGCTGACCACTGAATTTACAAAGGTTAAGCAGGCAGGCAAGGTGGGAAGTTTCCTGAAAGCGATAAAAAATACCGACCCCTCTGCTGCAAGCTCTTATACTATCGAAGCTAATTTATCATTGCTGAACCTCCCGGACGGATCACCCCGTTTACAACAAAAAGTAAATGGTAAATATGAAGGTAAAGCGGATGAAGCTGCCATGAAGGCTTTGGAGAAAGGATGTAATGATTTAATAAAAGAGTTGAATTAGCCAGCCGGATGTTGAATATCTACTATATAAACCAGGCCTTACACACAAAAAGCTGAACAGAATGCTTGATTTTTCTTGCCGGAAGAACTAACAAATGCCGAACCAGTTTATTGAAGATTAAAAGATATTTTGGCGTTTTACAATCCATCTGAAGGATTGCAGAAGGTCTCCAGCACTGATCTTTGGCATTAATTAATTCATATAGCGGATCAACCGACATGAAATTTTCAGTTTCGCTGCGAATCATATTTTATAATATTCCTGTGCTGTTTACCCCAGTTGATCATTTCTGTCAGGAGCGGCCACAAGGTCTTCGCATAGCCGGTGAGTTCATACTTAATCAATACCGGTGTATCATTATAAACCGTCCGGGATACCAGTTTATTCAATTCCATTTCTTTCAACTCTTTGGACAGCATTCTAAAAGTGATCCGGGGAATGCTTTTGCTGATCTCTCTATAACGCCTGTTGCCATTTCGTAAAGAAATAATAATAAGCATTTTCCATTTGCCGCTGATCACATACAGCGTGTCATGGATATACTTCATTTCAGGGCAAGAGTAGTCGCGGGTTGAAGTCTTTTTCATTTTAATAGTGCTATACTTTTGTATACTGCACACAAATGTATAGCATATTGCGAATACCTTTGACATTAAATAAAGAATAAAGAAAATGAAAAAATTACAAAATAAAGTCGCTGTGATCACAGGTGGTAACAGTGGAATAGGATTATCAACTGCAAAATTATTTGCTGACCAGGGTGCCAGGGTGGCGGTAACAGGCCGTAACCTTGCATCTTTAAAAAATGCGGCGGAATTAATCGGTCATGGCGCTATCGGTATTGCAGCGGATGTTTCAGATATAAAAAGCATCCTGAATTCCTATGAAGAAATAAATAAACAATTTGGCAAGATTGATATACTGATCGTCAACGCAGGCGTAGCCATTTCAAGTCCTTTAGCTGAATTTAGCGAAGAACAATTTGATCAGACCAGCAACACCAATTTCAAAGGGGCGTTCTTTTCAGTTCAGCGTTCATTGACCTATCTGAATGACGGCGCTTCCATTATCCTCACTTCCAGCTCTACGAACGAAAAAGGTTTCGTCGGCTATGCGGCTTATGCGGCTACCAAGGCCGCGGTAAGATCATTAGCCAGGAGTTTTTCGGCAGAATTAATGAATCGCAATATCAGGGTGAATGTTTTATCGCCCGGTGCAATTGATACCCCGATGTATGGCAGAGGTGGTGGTTCAAAAGAAGAGGTTGATGGCATAAAAGACTATATGGCCAATTATATGATCCCCGCCAAACGTTTAGGAACTTCCGAAGAAGTTGCTGAGGCTTTTTTGTACCTGGCGTCAAGCGCTTCTAAATATATGATTGGATCTGAGCTGGTACTGGATGGGGGAGTAAAAACGCTTTAGATTTTTGAATCAATATTTCCGGATGATGGTGAATAAAAAAGAAAGACTGGGGCAGACGCATTAAAATCCGGGCAGAATAGCACACGGATTACACGGATCAGACGGATCTTCACAGATTTTATTTTATAGATGAGTCCGGGCCTCGTCATAAAATAGTAAGAAATAGTTATAAAAAGGATCAATACAGATGTATTCTGCTTCGCAGGATAAAAATCCGTTTATATCCCGTATTCCCATTTTTCATTTTTAAAGAAGTTCTAAAACAATTTATCTTGTTACGTCGTGCTTTCATATTCCGGCCTGCTTGTATATCATTTGTATCACATCAAATGGATATTGTATAAATCAGCGAGCTTTTTAATATCAAAGAGATTATCTGTTCCTAATTTGTTAAATATTCTTGTCTTGTAGGTAGCAATTGTTTGTGGCTTTACACAAAGCTCTACGGCTATAGCCTTTGTTTTATTACCTTTCAGGATCAACCCGAGCACCCGCAGCTCGTTTACAGACAACCTGAGAAAAGCTTTGTAGCAGATATTTTGGGTTTCTTCGTACCGGATAGATTTTAGCGTCTCGCTCATATAAACGCCCCCGGTTAAAAATATCTCCAGGGCCCTTAGTATTTCTTTTTCATCAGCAGATTTACTTAAGAAACCTGAAGTACCGGCTTCCAGGATTTTCCTCGCATATACTCCTTCGGAGGCCATACTGTAAATAAGTATCTTTAACAGGGGATACTGTTCAATTATACCCGGAAGCGCTTCCATAGCGTTATAATCGCCAAGGGTGAGGTCCAGAATCAGGTGAGTGAAGTTGCCGGCCGGCAAAATTAATTGCATCTTTTCGAGCGATACTACTTCATTTACAACACAAGACAGGAAGTTTTGCGAGATTAAGTATTGCAGTCCGCGGGATACGATACGGTGATCTTCTACGATCAGAATATTCTTTATATTGTCCATATTTCCTCAAAGCCTTAACCCCCGATGGGAAGATGGCAAATATCCAACACGATGAGTTATCATTTTGTAGAATTGATAAGACAAAATTTATCGGTCCCGGACGGCAAATTTGATGGAACAGGCAGGGTACCGGCATCATTCACCGGGAGAATTGAAACACCTCAACACGTCCCGGTAGAAACCGGGGACTTTCGCTTTAAATAAGATACCGCTAATGCTGATGAATCAATTATTCAATGCTACCCATCCTGAACTCACATTGTATGGTGCATCCATTACCCGGTGAACTATCAATGAAAACGGTTCCATTAAAAGACTCCACCCTGTTGATCACATTGGAAATACCAATCCCTGTTCTTTTATTGGTCATATCAAACCCCGACCCGTCATCGCCGATTCTTATATCTATTTTTTCGCTGTCACCGACGACGGAAATAAACAGGTTTTTTGCCCCGGAATGTTTTAATGAATTGTACACCAGTTCCTGTGTGATCCGGTATATGTTTACTTTCAAATCATCATTAATATAGTTGTCCGGGACTTTGTAGGTAAATTCCGTTTTCATATCCGTGTTGGCTGACACCTGGTCCAATAACATTTCGATCATTTCCCTGAGATCAACATTTTTGAGCGGGGTTACATTCTGGCCGCTTAATATCCGTATCTCACGTATAGATGTATCAATCAGATCCATGGGTTCCCTTATCAATTCCTTTGTTTTTTTATTTTTATCTGCTGCCAATTGTAAGAACAGTTTGATGCTGGCCAGTATCTGGTTGATATTATCATGTAATTCCTGGCCGATACGGTTCCTTTCTTTTTCCTGCGCATGAATTATAGCCCTTGTTATTTTCTTTTGTTCTTCTATTTTCTGGCTGAGTATCGTCTGCTCCATATCCCTGAGCAGGGCTTCAGCTTTTTTCCTCGCCGTAATATCCCTCATAAAAACGGAAAGTCCTTCCGGCGAAGGATAGATGTGACTTTCCAGCCAAATATCCAGCGGTGCATAATAATCAATAATACAATTATAACGCTGCTCCTCCATCGCTTTGACAAGACTTGAATAGGTGGCCGAGCCAACCACGTCAGGAAATTCTTTCCATACATTTTCCCCAAGCAATGATGTGGGGTGCCGCCGGATCAATGTCCCGGCCCTGCTATTAAGATATGTATAACGAAAGTATTTATCGAACGCTACAAACCCGTCAGATATGCGTTCCAGGAGACTCCGGTAATTTTCCTCGCTTAACCGGGTTTCCTCCTCCGCTTTTTGTTTTTCCAATTGAGCTTTTCGCTGTTTTACGGCAGCCTGTATGGCAGCCGGAAGCCTGGCGGGCCTGTCTTTTAAAATATAATCATCTGCGCCTGATTTTATGATCTCAGCTCCAAACTCATCCGATGCTGTTGCAGTTATGAGTATAAATGGGATATGGGTTGAATGGGACCTTAGGATTTCCAGGGCTTCCTTTCCGTTAAACTGGGGCAGGGTATAGTCACATAATACTAAATGCGGCTGAAACTCATCCAACGACTGTAAATAAGAATGTTTATCAGTTACCACCAGGAAAATAAACGGTCGCAACGCTTTTTTGAGCAGGTCGTGTACCAGGTCGGCGTCGTACGGGTTATCCTCCAGCATCAGTATTTTCAATGGCTCGCTCATGGGGGAATTTTCAAATCAGGTTTAATGAACACATAAGTGAAATACCGGTAAGGCTCATTTCATTTAAACGCTTTTTATATTGATATCTATTCTCTGAAAAACAAAGACCCTGTCAGGTTACTCTATTGTAATCCGTCTATAACCAGGTCAAATAAGGGTACTATTTTATTGAAATGTAAACCTAAGCAAGAACGGAAATATCTTTTGTAGTATTAATAAGACAAAAATGTTCAATAATAAAATTAACTGCAGTAGTGTTTTTATTCGCCGGGGAACGTGCATGACATTTGAAAACACTCAGCCAATGGTCAATGAGACGGTTGTGCCTTTGTTCAATCCACTTTCTATTGAAAGAGAAAAATCATGAATTTTTAACAGCTCTGCGATCATCACGTAACCCAGGCCGGTGTTGATCTTATCAGTCGTTTTGACCGCATGCAAATTACCTTTGAGTATTTCCCTGATCACGTACAGGGTTTCCTCACTCATGCCCGACCCGGTATCGCTTATTTTTAAACCCGTTCTTCCGGCGATACCCGGTTTATTAAATGATATTCTTATTTCCCCGTTGGTAATATGTTTGATGGCATTGGAAACAAGGTTATTGAAAATGGTGGCCAGGATAGTATTATCCGCCTCAACAAATTTTGATTGAGGAACATCATTGATCAGGCTGACACCTTTACTTTTAGCAACCGGTATATAGATACCCAGCACTTCGTTGACAAGACTGTAAAGATGGATGGACCTCTTTTCAACGGTGATCTTCTTATTATTATACTTCATCCAATTGATGATCGTAAGGGACCCTGACAATAACTTTTCCGAAGTGGATTGAATGTCTGTCAACGCTTCCCTGGCTTTCTCCGGATCCTTTTCCAAGCCTTTTGCCAGGACGCCGGAAACAAAACTGATATGCCGGAGCGGTGTGGCCATGTCATGGGAAATAATGTTGATCAGCAGGTCTTTTACTACCACCTCTTTCGATAGCTCGGTGGTTTGCTCATCCACTTTTTTTTGCAACGCAGCCTTTTTCCTGCTAATGTTCCTTATTTTTAAGTGTAAAAAAAGCCAGATTAAAAAACCAACCGCGGCTGCCACGGCAATATAGAACCATACTTTTTCGTAAATACTTTTTTTCCTGGTAATAGTGATGGTCTTATAAGTAAAATCCATATTCCCAAAGCCGGTACGTTTGCGTATAACCAGTTGATGTCTTCCGGAAGAAATTTCCACCAGCGTTATCCGTTGCTTATCCGCAACAGGTATTTTTTTCCATTCTTTATTATCAAAATTATATTCTAAAAACAGGTTATTGGGTTCGCCAAAATGGGGAACAACCAGGTCAATGGAAAGGTATTTAAAGCCTGGCGCAAGACTGATACTGTCCTTAGAATACTCAGTTTCTTTATTATCAATCAATACCTTCTCAATGACCGGGGTATCATCCGCAATTGTATTAATGAGGTCTCCCGGTTTAAACGTTACTATCCCCCCCATCGAAGGATAAAAGACCTGGCCGTTATTCAGTACTGCATAAGTGGGCACTCCTCTTCCATTAAATTCAGTATTATCAATGCCATCCGCTTTACCGTAACTGAAGAAAAACGGGACTTCCGATCCATTACTTAAGGCCGACCCCACCACCGAAGCGGCCGTGGATTTGTACAAACCCCTGTCTGTGGGTATCCATATAAAATTATCTTTATCAATATAAGTTGAATGACAGGAAACGAGCCCCTGGTCATCAATCCCTAAGGGAACCTTTAAAAACAGGTTCTTCTTAAGTACATATAATCCTTCCCTGTAAACGGAAAGAATGAGTACATCTTTATACGGGCTGATATGCCTGACCTGCTTTCCCTGCATTTCCGGGATGCGGGTCATTTTATATGGGTACGATGTTTTCAGGATGTAAAGACCTGTTTCATTAGCTACAAAAGCCTCGTGCTTATTGATGCGGTAAAAAAGCCGGAGATCACAATGGTCTTTGTCGCTATCCCGTTTTCTGTCCAGTATAAGTCTTATCGTATTCAGCGTAAGGCAATGCAATTGATTGTTGGTGCTGACCCATACCGAATCGCCTTCAGGGAATACCATCATCACGTCTCCGGAGCTATCCAGCTTATTAAATGACTCATTATACGTGTGCCTGGCCCGGTAATTATCCCGGTGAGAATAATAATAAAGTTTGCCATTTTGAGTACATAAAATGCTCTTGTCATTCAGCAGTCCTATGGTTTCCCTCTGGCTAAATATGCTGCCTATTTTCCTGATTTCAGTTGCAGACGAAGTAGCCGTAAATTGAAACCCACTGGGAATGACAACAGTACTGTCACTCGTTTTAAGTACAGAATAGTTAATGACACCGTTCAGGATAGAATTCTGCAACAGCATTTGCGTTGTATTGAATGTCTTTATCTTTTTCAACTTCACCTGGAAAAAACCTTCGTTTTCAGTACGAAGGAAAAAAGTAGAATTGATGCTGTCATATAGCATACCGGACCATATATGATTTTCACCGGGCAGGTTAAATTGAGGGAGAAATTTTATGGAATTTTTACCGGGATCAAAACTCAATAGGTAAAAACCGGACTTATAATAACAAATAGTTTCATCGCTGAAGGGATCACTATAAAAAAGAACATCCGCAGGTTTTGCACCCCTATTTTTAAAAATGCCCCAGTCAGTCTCTGTTTTGTTGAACTGCCCGGTAGTGGTGTCGTACACATACATGATATTTTGTACATCCAAAAGAAAACGTCGTCCTTTTGACAACAAAAAATTACTCGGACTATTAGCCACATTTATCAATCTTTCCCTGACCCCGTTTTTAAAATAGGCCAGCGTACCGGGCGCTGAGCCAGGATACCTCACAATAAAATCCGTCCCGTTCACCGGTAACACTGCATCTATCCTGGAATACCAATTTTCTTCATGATCAGAATGAGGCATTGCAAGATCAAATTTTTTAAACAGGGCAAGTGAGGGATAATATCCCCGGGTTGGTGTTTCAAAATTGGCCATAGCCGTATCATAAAATAAAGTGAGAATACCGTTCCCTATAGAATAAGATGACCCGTCCCTTGTTTTCACTATTACCTTCTTTTCGGAGGGAATATGCATCATATACAATACTGCGCTTGTCCATTCATTCTTGTTCCTCTTGTTAAATAAATATGTTTTGAAATGGCTCCCATCATAACGTACTAGCCCGCTTCTGGTACCTACCCATAAATATCCATCATAATCCATCGTCATGGCGGTAATTTCATTTTGAAGCAGGCCATTTTCTGTATTAAAATTTTTAACCGTGCATTCGTACTGAGCGGGCAGATCACCGGTTGAAAAACATAACACAGAAAACAACAGAACCTTATATGTGGCTAAAGATGTTTGCAAGCCCTGTATTTTAATAGTATTCTATTTTGTCTTGTTTGTTTACAGATCAGATTTTTTGTTCAATCAGGCGTTGCCTGGATTCATCGTAATTGAGACAATGGTGCCCTTACCCATTTTACTTTCGATGGACACAGATAAATTATGAATTTTTTGGAGTTCTGAAATCATCAGGTAACCTAACCCGCTGCTTCTATCGGTTGATTTTAGCACCTGCAGATTGCCTTTGAGAACCTCCCTGACCATATCCAGTCTTTGTTCACTTATTCCCCTGCCCGTGTCAGCTATCTTTAATACTATTGTTTTTCGACCGCCTGTCTCTTCCGCAAATATCCTGATCGTTCCCTCATCCGTATATTTCACCGCATTTGAAATAATATTGGTGAAGATGGTGTGCAGGATATTATAGTCGGCATTGATAGCCGTTGACTTTGGCACATCGTTTACAAAAACGATATTTTTACTTTTGGCGATGGGTATATATATATCCAGCGCTTCGTTTACAAGATCCCTTACATGGATCGCCTGTACACTTATCCCTATTTTTTTACTATTATACTTCATCCAGTTGATGACGGTGGCTGATCCGGCTAATATCCGCTCCGAAGTCGTTTGAATGTCAGACAAGGCCTCATTGATTTTTTGGGAATCTTTTTCAAGTCCCATTCTTAAAGACTTTGCTACAATGGCCACGTGCCGCTGCGGCGACATCATATCATGCGAGATAATGCTGATCAGCAGATCTTTTACCTCCATCTCTTTCGATAGCTCAATAGTTTGCTCGTCCACCCTTTTTTGCAACGTAGCTTTTTTCCGCTTGATATTCCGCGTTTTTAAGTGCAGGAAAAGCCAGATCAGGAAGCCGAAGACTCCTGCGAGAACAATATAGAACCATACTTTCTCGTAAATGCCTTTTTGCCTGATGATAGTAATGGTCTTGTAAACATAATCCTCATTCCCAAAGCCCGTACGTTTGCGTATCACCAGTTGGTGTTTACCGGAAGATATATCCACGAGTGTTATCCGCTGACGGTCGTTGGCTAATACTTTTTTCCATCCTTTGCTGTCTATATTATACTCTAAAAAGAGATTTTGGGGATCACTGAAATTCGCTATACTTAAATCGATAGTAAGGTATTTAAAACTGGCATTTAAGTAAATACTGTCAGATACCTGGCTGGTTTCTTTATTATCAATTACTATTTTTTCAATAATGACAGGTGAACTGGCAATGCTGTCAGCCAGCTCATTTAAATTAAATGTCACCACACCTCCCATAGAGGGATAAAATGCCTGTCCGTTATCCAGTACGGCATAAGTCGGCATTCCCCGGCCGTTAAATTCGATATTGTCAATGCCGTCTGCTTTACCATAGCTGAAAAAGAAAGGATAGTTTGATCCTGGCGTTAAAGCAGATTCAACAAGAGAAGCTACAGTAGACTTGTATAAACCTTTATCTGTAGGGATCCATATAAAACCATTTTTATCAAGATAAGTTGAATGGCACGAACTGAGCTCCGGTTGATCCGGCATTACAGGTACTTTATAAAATTGATCATTTTTCATGACATATACTCCATTCCTGTACACGGAAAGAATGAGCATATCTTTATACGGACTGATATGCCGTACTTGTTTTCCAGTCATTTCCGGGATAATGGCCGTACTATACGGGTACGATGTTTTCAGCCTGTACAAATTTGAATCGTTGGCAATAAATGCTTCGTTATTATTGATACGATAAAAAAGCCGCAGGCCAAAATACTTCCAGCTCTTATCCCTTTCTATATCATATAAAAGCGTGAATTTATTCTTAGTAATATAGTGAAACTGGTTATCGCAGGCTACCCAAATTGAATCGCCTTCGGGATATATCAACTCAACCTTAGAAAGTTTACTTCTTTTATTATAAGCATCATTATATGCTTTTCTGGCCCGGTATCCATCATCAGGCGAATAAGCATTAATGCTGCCGCCATCAGTAGTTAAAATACTTTTTTTGTCCACAAGGCTTATGGTTTCCCGCTCTCCGGTTACGTTTCCCAACTTTTTAGCGCTTATGCCGGAAGAACCGGAGGTAAACTGAAAACCGCTGGGGATAATAACAGTACTATCGCTTATTTTGAGGACGGCATAAATGGTGGCGCTGTTCAGGGCAGAGTTGGGCAACATTTCATTGATATTAAAGGTTTTTATTTTCTTTAATTTAACCTGGAAGAAACCTTCGTTTTGCGTGGAAAGAAAAAAAGTCGAATTGAGTTTATCATATACAACTCCTGTCCAGAAATGGCCTTTGTCTTTTATGGAAAATTGTGGTAAAAACTTCATTGTATTGCTTCCGGCATCAAATTGCAGCAAATAAAACGTGCCGTTATAAAAACAAAAAGATTCATTACTGAAACTGTCGGAAAAAAAAAGAAGATGTCCCGGGGGTATATCGGCTTTTTTTAAGAGGCCCGGGTCTATGTTTATTTTACGGAACCGGTCGGTTGCCCGGTCATATAAATGCATCTCCTGACTATTGTCTGCAATAAAATAGGATCCGCTGGAAGGTAAAAGCTGGTCCAGTTTTATCCCGGTTTCTATAGCCCGCCACCTTATACCATCTTTCAGGTAGATAATGCCGCTGCTTGCAGAACTGCCGAGTATGAATGTGTTTTCATCAACAGGTAATACTTTCTTATAAAGACCTGTCCAGCCGGGCTGACTGGCCTTGCCTTTGCTTTTTAAAAAAAACTTGTTGAAAACAGCAAGGGAAGGAAAGCTTCCCTGGAACATCTCCCAGCCTTCGTTAAAATAAGTAGTATCAAAGCAGGAAACGGGTCTGCCGTTTTCAATTAAATAAAACCGGCCCGCCCTTGTTTTTATGATTGTTTTTCTATCCGACAAGGTATGGATAGCATCAATAACATAATTTACTGTTGTATTACCAATATTATGGTCTTGTTCAAAGGAGAATATTTTTACGTCGGAGCCGTCATAACGCACAAGCCCGTTGCGGGTACCCACCCAGAGATAGCCGTCACTACCCATCGTCATGGCGGTAACTTCATTTAACGGCAGCCCGTTTTCTGTATTGATGTTTTTAATAGTGTAGTCGGATTGAGCAAAAACTACAGCGGCTATAAAGCAAAAAACAGCCGGCAAAACGGCTCTGTATATGATGGCGGATTTTTTCAAGATCAGGAAAAATTAATATTGTAGAGCTCGGCCAGCTTTTGTATATCGAAAATATTATCCGTTCCCAGCTTTTTAAATATCCGTGTTTTATAGGTGGCTATGGTTTGCTGCGCTACATTCATCTCACTGACGATCTCTTTTGTTTTATTTCCTTTGAGAATGGAACCAAGCACTTTTAACTCGGTAATAGATAAATGCTGGAACATATTTTCACCGGGGCCATCCTGGTGGGCGGAATCAATTGATCGTTTTAATTTTTTGCTGAGAAATATCCCCCCCCTGCAAAAAGACCTGTAATGCCCTTACTACCTCGTCTTCCGGAGATTTCTTGCTCAGGAAGCCGGAAATATTGAACTGCATTAATTTTTTACCAAAGACTTCTTCGGAGGCCATGCTGTAAATGAGTATATACAGGTCGGGGTACTTGCCTGTTACTTCCGGGAGCACATCAATAGAATTACCATCATCCAGGTTTAAGTCTAATATTAAATGCGTAAAGTCATCTGAAGGCAACCGTAGCAATAGCTCTTTCAGCGATGAAACTTCCGTAATAATGCAACCGCTAAAGTTTAATGTGATCAGGTAACGCAATCCTCTTGAAACGATGCTATGGTCATCAGCAATCAGAATTTTCTTTATACTGTCCATCATCAGCGAAAAGTTTTTAAGTGATCCCGGGATCGGATAGCTAAGTGTTTTCAAATGGTGAAGTGATAATACTATAGTGAAAGCCAGTCGTTAAAACCTCATTTTGTAGTATTGATAAGACAACCTGTAATTAAAAGTAAGACAAAAAGGGCTTTACCGCCATTCTATTTTTGTTCTAACCAATAAGAACTACAATCATGACCAGCCTTAAATCATTCATCAGCCATTTACCTCTTGCCGGGTGTTTATCCCCAGCCGCTTATAATGGAAACTTTATAAGCCATTTAACGGGTTTTCATCCTCCCGTACCAAATCCTTTACCTGAAAAACCATTAACCATGAAAAAGTTCCGACTGAAATTTCCTGAACTCGTTTACCTGCAAAAAACAAGGGATGGCCTCCTGCTAAAGCAGGCGGAAATATTGAAAGCTTTCAGTGTACTCACTGCCGGGTTGCTTATCATTTATTTCTTTGTATTTAAAATATTTCATTTTATCCAGTCGGGTGTATCCGCTACTTTAATCATCGCCTCTCCTTTACTGCTTGCTCTTGTTCTGGTGAGAATAGTGTACAGCAAAAGATATTTATATGGTTTGTTTATTATCACCTGGCTGCTGCCCGCACTCATGATGCTTGTTTCCATCTGCTACCCTGAAATTAATTACTCCAAAATTTTACTGGTATTCGTACTGGCGACGCTCCTGCTTAATAATTCAAAACGGAAAAGACTGATTGGTTTTTCCTGGTTAACGATCTCTTATGCTTTTATCCAGCTCAGGTTCTTTTTTATTCATATAGGCATAGAAAGCGACAGGCGCCTGCCCCTGGAAATAATTATGCTTCCCATATTCTGCTTTACTGTATTCCTGATACTGTCAAGGATCAAAAAAGAATTTACCGTTTATCAAAGAGAGATCGGGCAGCAAAAAGAAACGCTGGAAAAAAAGAATGAATCGCTGGAAAGCGTGGTTTCCTTCAGCGAGCAACAAAGAGAAAAATTAAAACGCACTGTTTTATTAAAAGAGAAACTGATCTCTATTATTTCACATGATGTACGTGTTCCCATCAATTCTTTTAAATTCTTAATTGACAATTTTGAAAAGGGATATATACCGGAGAAAATGTTTTTGGATGGCATTATTGAAACCAAAAAGGATTTAATAAAAATGGACAATATGGTGGTGGACCTGGTGAATTGGTCGAAGAACGAAAAAGTAAATGACACCCCGCAGTTGATTTCACATCAACAGCTACACGATATTATGGAATCCGTGCTGTCCATCTATACATTATGCGCGAAGAATAAAAACATAGATATCGTTCCGCTTATAGAACTGCCTGAGAATACCTGCCTTTCTATCCCGAAACCTGAATTAGAAATTATCATCCGGAACCTTTTGTCCAATGCTATCAAATTTTCCAATCCCGGGGAAAAGATCATTGTCAGCATCAAAGCAAAGCCCGGCGTTTCATCACAGGTAACATTGAGCGTTAAAGATACCGGCACCGGCATTTATCCTTCTGTATTAGAGAGGTTAAATGGCAACAGGGTGATCTCCACCATCGGTACCCTGCATGAAGTGGGGCTGGGAGTAGGGCTAAGCATTGTATTCGATGTGATCAATAACCACAACCTCCAGTATGATATCCAAAGCGAAATGGGCAAGGGAACAAAATTTTCAATCATTATCCCTATGGTAGTCTGATAAACAATCCGTATTCATGAGAGAAGAAACCATACCCTGTAAATAAAAAACCCGTACCCTATTCTTTTAAACCTATAGAAAATTATGAAATCAATTATCCTCTTTTTATTATTTCTTCCTTTAGCCACATTTTCGCAGGCGCCCGGCGGTGTTTCTTCGAATATTAAATTGTGGGTAAAAGCAGAACTTGGGATCAGCACTTCCGGCGCAAATATTATTGACTGGGATGACCAAACCAACACCAACACATTTTCGGTTACCGGAACACCAAAGTTTGCTTCCCATGACGTGAACTACAACTTCTCTATTGCCTTCGACGGTTCAAGCCGTTTTGTCGGTAATACATCCATTGCAAATACCACGCATGCATTTGTCGTTGGCAAAATTGCAAACCCATCCGGTGTCACTGCTTCGGGAGCATTGATGGGCAGCACAACTGTATCTTCCCATCAATATTTTTTTCATACCCAGGGCGGAACGCTTTATTGTGGTGGAAATACAAACAGCATTTACACCGGTTATACCAGCACTAACTCTGTTCCTTACAGTATTCTTTCCGAAGACCTGGGTAAAACGCCTGCAGCAGCCGACATGATAAGGCTTAACGGGGAAAATAAAACCAATAGTTCAGGTAATGACCCGGCTGTTTACAACGGTATTCCGACTATCGGATCAAGAGGAACGGAAAATATACTGAATGGAAGCGAAATAGCCGAAGCTATACTATATAACACTTCCTTAAGCGCTGTCAATGTCAACAAAATAGAATCTTATCTCGCTATAAAATATGGTATTACTTTAAGCAATGCCGGCGGTGGTACAGCCGGCGATTATACATCGAGCGGGGGAACGATCATCTGGGATGCAGATAATGGCAGCGGTTACCATAATGATGTAATCGGTATCGGCAGAAATGATAATTCGGCTTTGATACAACGCCAGTCACGTCAATCGGATGACAGCACGAGAATATACCTGTCAGAACTTGGATGGGATAATTGGGACAACGACGGAGTATTTGCCACCAATAATCAATTTATCATGATGGGGCATAATGGCCAGAAACTAAGGCACACGTTTGGTAATAATGAATACCCCGCCGGTCTCGGCATTTACAGTCGTATAGACCGGGAGTGGAAAATAACCAATACCAATTTTACCGGAACTTTTTCCTTAGATGTAAAACTGAATACTTCGCCCGTTACTGCTTCCCATCTGCGCATCCTGGTAGATGATGACGGTAATTTCAGCAATGCTGCGTTATACAACCCAACTATAAGTTATTCCGGCGGAGAGGTTACCATATCCGGTATATCTAATTCGATGATACCGGCTAACACTACGAAATACCTCACGATCGTGTCAATAAACTCCTCAACTCCTTTACCTGTGGGGCTTGTCAATTTTACGGCAGCGGCTTTTGAAAACAAATATGTAAACCTTAACTGGCAAACAGCTTCGGAGAACAATAACCGCTTTTTTGGCATTGAACGTTCAACGGACGGTAATCAATGGCAGGAAATCGGCAGGGTGAACGGTGCGGATAATTCTGCCCGGTTATTATCTTATTCCTATGTGGACAACAACCCGGTTGAAAGAACCTGTTACTACAGGTTGAAACAAGTTGATAATGATGGAAACTTTTCTTATTCGGAGATAAGGATTGTTAAGCCTGACCTTTCGGCCGGTAAAGAACTGATGATATATCCTAATCCTGCAACCGGCCAGATCATTATTAAAGCAAAAGAAAAAATATTACCCGGTATCATCGTTTACGATGCAACGGGCAGGAATGTCAGCCCCTATGTTAAAACTACAGTAACGGATGACTGGCGTTTAATGGTTGATTTGGCAAACCTGCCCCCGGGCATATATATTCTTAAAACAAAAAATGCAGTAGCGAAATTAATGAGGCTTTAAAATAGTAAAAATTTCACAGGCTGGTTAAATCTAATGGTTATTGATAACCATTACATCCCCTGTTTTTACAGGGGATTCTTTTTCCCGGGTAACCCGGCTGAAGATGTTACAGGCAGGTTATCTGAAAGCAGAGTGGTTGACGTAAAAGAACAATACGCCACCGGGTACCTGTTTATAAGAACCGGTGGACCTGGTTAATTATATGAGCGCAGGTATCACTTATTGAATAAAAAATAATTAGTCTTTATATGAACGATAAATTATTACCCCGTACAATTTGTTATTTATCTCATACCATTATGGTAATGCAGGCGATAAATACAGAAGATGCTTTTAAGCTTTGCTGTTGCAGGTTCCCGGAACTGCTTCACAACAGAGATATTTTTGACGAAGCGGTGAAGCTTTGCAAAGAATACAATGTTTTTACAGGCATCAGCAATGGATACTTGTACCAGACCATTTCTGTTGTAACTGATAAAAAAACGGTTAAAGAAATAACAGAGATGGTATCGTCAGCTAAGGAAGGGCAGTAATTGAGATAAAATGCGGATGGGGTTTGGCACGACCCGGTTATAAAAAAAATTATCAAAAAGAGTTGTCTTCCCGGAAGGGGTCTTATTCAATTAATTTGCGCCAGCAGGGCTTTAGCTGAACTTAAAGGCGCCATCACTCATCTTCCCGTATATTTTGAGTTTTTATTAAATTCGCCTGGCGGATTACTATTTCCGCCGCAGGCAAATACCTGATCGTTAGCTACCAGGCTATTTATATCTTAAACAACAAGACAATACGTTAAATTGGAAGACGCGATTAATACATATTTAAGGTCAGTCAAGGCACTTTGTCCCGGGGTTACAACTGCTGAATTGGACTACCTGGTAAGCGGCCTGACAGTTTCTGAACTAAAACCAAAGCATTTTTACATTCATGCAAATACTATTCAAAAAGAAATAGGATTTGTGTTTTCAGGCTTATTGCGGGCATTCTATATTGACGATAAAGGCGATCAGATTTCAGTGAATTTTGTCCGGGAAAACCGGTATGTAACCCATTATCCTGCATTCATCACTCAAACTCCCAGTAAGTATTATTTTCAATGTATAGAACTGACAATTATTGTCAATCTTGCATACAAACACATCCAGGAGGGTTATAACAGGTTTCCCATTTTGGAACGATATGGCAGATTGGTGGCAGAGGAAGCTTTGAAAATTCAGCACAGAAGAGTTGAGAGTTTTCTGTTTGACAATGCCGAAACCAGGTACCTCGGTTTCATAGAAGAGAATCCCGATTTGTTTAACAGGGTATCTTTATCTTACTTATCATCTTACCTTGGTATTGAGAGACAATCTCTGACCCGGATAAGAAAAAAATTGACGCATAATTCATTTTGACACTTTTGTGTCAGGACCGGCGTTCCAGGCACGACTACTTTTGGTTTGAAAATAAACCAGTATAAAAATGAAAGTAGTCATCTTCGGCGCTACAGGTTTCGCAGGTAATGCCATTTTGAAAGAAGCCTTAGCACAACATCACCAGGTAACCATACTAGTCAGAAACAAATCCTCGGTTTCACTCAATGATAAAAAGCTGACCATCATTGAAGGGAATGTCATGGACAGAAAGAAAGTTTCGGAAGTAGTAGAAAACCAGGATGCAGTAATTCAATGTCTTGGTACCGGGGGAAAAAGCGCTAAACCAACAACTTTTATTTCTGATGCGACAAAGATAATTGTTGAAGAAATGGAAAAATCAGGTGCTAAACGGTTGCTGGCAATGAGTAATACCGGAACGGGAAACAGTATCGGTTATAACCCCTGGTATTTTACCACCATCATTCTCCCCTGCTTTATGAAATGGTTAAAAGTAGTTATTGAAGACAAGAACCGGATGGAACCCATTATCATGAACAGCCAACTGAACTGGACTATTGTTCGCTGTCCCAATATTGTAAACAAACCTGCAAAAGGAAGCTATCACGCAACCTTAGATGGTAAAGGGCTAAAGCTATCCATTACTTTAGGCGCCATGTCAAAGTTCATAGTTCAGCAATTAACTGACGGCGGCTTCTCCAGGCAAGCACCTTCAATAAGCAATTAACAGCAGGCAGATATATATTTCTTAAACTATTTTATAGATTATAACAATGAATGCAACAGCACAAAAAACTGAAATAATAACCAACATTGGAAAAATTTCAGTTCATATAAAAGAAAACACATCCGGCAAACTACCCCTTATTTTCTTACACGGAATATATTTTGACCACCATCTGTGGAACAAACAATTTGAAGAAATAAAAGACCGCACCGTAATTTCAGTTGACATGCCTTTTCATGGCGATAGCCGGAAAAACATCAGGCCCGATTGGACTTTGAATGATTGCGCGGATATGCTGGTTGAGATTTTAGATAGTTTACAAATCTCAAGGGCTATTGCAATTGGACATTCATGGGGTAGTATGACTATTTTGAGAGCTGCAAATAAACAACCGGAAAGGTTTGAATCTATTGGGTTGTGTAATATGTCGTTCCTGGCGGCAACAAAAAAACAAAAGGCCACCATCAGTTTACAACATTCAATGATAGTGTTCAGGGATTTTTATACAAATCAGTCTGTTAAGGCTATGTTTGGCAAAACGTCACTAAAAGAAAATCCTTCATTAACAAATCAGCTTAGACGGCCAATGAGTATCTTATCTAACAGGCAGATTAAGCAAATTGACAAAGCTGTTATAATAAACGCAGATGATACTTCTTACTTAATCGAAACACTGAAAGTTAAAGCCATTGCTTTAAAAGGCGAAGATGACTTTGTGCCAACACCACCCCATATTGAAACAATAATAGTTAAAAGCGGACATGTTAGTCCTTTAGAAAGACCATTGGAGGTTTCTAATTTAATCAGCAGGTTGCTCGAGCAGGATTAACGTGTAGCTTATCATCTATCCTATGTGGCAAATGCTGCTTATTATAAAAAATATTTCTTACTAATTAAAATTGAATACAATGACAAAACAAGTTCAATACATATCAGAATTTACAATTATTGAGGGTAAAATGGAAGAGTTCAAAAGAATGATGCATTCCATCATTGAATCTGCTGAAAAAAATGAACATGACCTGAATGCTTACCAGGTTTACCTTAACGCTGAAGAAAACAAAGCATTTATTGTTGAGTGGTTTAAAAATTCCGAAGCTATTTTAATACATTTAGCAAACGCAGGACCTATGTTTCCCGGGCTCCTGGCGATAGCACCAATTGTGCGCTTAGAAGTTTTTGGTAACTTAACGAAAAGCGCAGAAGAAGCATTAAAATCTATTGGCGCCAAAATTTTTAAATACCATGAAGGATTTATACGTGGAGACGTTTAATTGTATTGTGGGTAACCAGGTGCAGGTATTTACCGAAGGTTAGAAGCAAACCATCAAACAACAATCAGCCTGGTTTTTACAGCATCTTTGAAGGACAGCTTAATCATCATCCGCTGTATGTTGATATTAATGCGATAAAAATAGTATGACTCCAGATGTTCGAAGTAAATAAATTGAAATCATATTGCAATTAATCAGTTCGCTTCATCCTGGAGAACGGATATCCATTACATCCTTTTTTTGGATTCTCTCTGTCCGCCTTTGCTTTTTCCTGCGCTTCTTCAATCGTCTTTGCGTTATAAGTCGTTAAGCAGTATCCCCAGAGAAAAGGCGCCATATTACTGAAGATCATATAATCTATCCGGGTATATAATCCCGGTTCGCCCGGGTTTTTCTCATCATTCCTGGCCAGCAGGTATTGTTCTGTCGTATTCCGGTTTATGATATGATATTTTATATTGGGTAACTGTGTCCAAATGGTATCGTTTATAGTATAGCGGATTCCATAGTCATCCATGAAATTGCCTTTTACCATATAGGGAATAGTGTCATTTACAATATCATTGCCGGCATAAGCCCCCGCCCTGGCAGCAAGCATGAATAATATTAAAAATGCTCTTGTTATTTTCATGGTATATTTTTTTACTTTTCCCGGACTTTCCAATGCAATCCCCCGCAATTATTTTCTTTTGTTCAGGAAAATGATAACACTTTACCATTTTCACATCGCTATTAATTTTTGCAAGACAGCTTTTTATAAACAATCATCATTGGTGCCTGATAAAAAACTGGTTGTATCACAGGTTAGCTTTAATGAAATACAACAGCCAGCCGGCAGGCAAAGAGTAAAAACTAATCCTTTGTATTTCCAATAATAGCTGACATATAAACTTAACGCTTTCCTGCAGATTCAATAGTCATGTAACAGGATAAACCATTTTCGGCCTGATTTAACGGCTTTTCAAAATAAATTGATATGCTCTATCCGTTATTCAAACTCCGACGGCTGTTAACTGAATCCTGCCAAATGGAATGCAGGGGTGCGTTTCACTATGGCCTTTCAGCAGCGAAACTATCTTTGTGATTGCAATATCCCATTATAAAATAAATCCGTAAAAAATGAAAAAATTACTGTACCCTGTCGCGATCAGTTCGCTGTTCGCTGTTTTTTTAACATTAACAAGTTGTGAGAGAGAAGAACTTGATCCTCCCCCGGTAGAAGATCTGCTTGTTGGTAAATGGACCTTTGAAGCTGCTATCGGAAACTATACCAATTACGGTGTCAACCGGAAGGATACTACCTGGTTCACAAACGATGATTATTTCGATTTCAAAGCTGATGGTACTATTTCCATTATGGCATCGGGGGTTTCTTACAACGGAACCTGGAAAATCACCGGGGAGAGATTATTTTTTACCAACACTCACTATGTTGATTATACAACAGGTTTCGAATTGTCCATCCTCACTCAATCGGACCTGCAACTGCATCATACACAGGATGCGCCGCCTGACCATTACTTTGAAGGAAAACTCAATTTCAAACGATAAGCGATTTTCATAACAGTACACGGCGACCGGCCCCCTTGCGGGGGCTTTTTGCGTGCATCAGCTATTGTATCCCGAGTAGTTGGGCCAGCCTGTCTTTGTTTGACCGGGAAACCCTGATCACGTCATCATTGATCATGATTGCCTCCGGCGATTCACCTTTCCGGAATTTCTTAATATGGTTCAGGTTCACCAGGTAGGATTGGTGTACCCGCTCAAACAACCCGGCTGGCATAAGTTCCTGCGTGCGACCAAGGTTTCTGGAGATCAGGAAACTTTTTTCATTGTCCAAAATGATCTGTGTATAGGCGCCGGCGGCTTTGCAATAGATGATATGTGCAGGATCTACCAGGTGATGGCCATTGTTAACCGGTAAGGCCAGTTTTCCTTTCGGGCTTTCTGCTACCGGGTAATCCATTATATTTTTCAGGAGACTATGGTAATCCGGGGGAACGCTGCCGCGATCAATGACCTTCTTTACAGCATCCTGCAGTTCACCCGGGTCAACCGGCTTTAATAGATAATCCACCGCATTGACTTTAAACGCCCGGACCGCAAATTCACTATACGCCGAAACAAAAATGATCTGTGAACGGATGGGTTGTTTTAGTTCCCTGACAAAGTCAAACCCATTCATGACCGGCATGTCTATGTCCAGGAAGATCACCTGCGTGGTATGAGATTGTAAAAACTCCAGCGCCCCGGAAGCTTTTATGAAAACGGCTTTTACCCGCACATCCGGGCAATAAGTTTCCAGGTCAAACTTCAGTGCTGTAATTGCTTTTTTCTCATCGTCTATTATTATAGCTTCAATCATAATTAGTATTAAATTTAATGATTACCCGTGTGCCGGCCGGTTGCCCGTTTGAGTGGTAAAGGTCTGTCGTCTCCAGGCTATTGAACTTTTGATTGATGAGGCCATGCAGGTTGATCCGCTCTTCCAGTAAATGTATCCCTTTTGATTGGTGAAGCAGGCTGCTTTTTTCTTTAAGCTTTGCAGCGGCAGCACGTCCAATACCATTGTCTTTAATCTCGCATATTACCTGGTTGTTTTTGCTGTGGACTTTAATGTCTATCCATCCACCCTCTTCCCTGGGAAGCAAACCGTGAATAATGGCGTTCTCGATCACCGGCTGTACTATCAATGGGGGTACCATGACCTGCTTCACTAATTCGTCTTCAGCAATGTCGAAATGGAAATTGATGCGTTCATCAAACCGCATAGCCTCCAGCTCAAGATAAAGGCGGCAGGTTTGCAATTCATCGGTCAGCTTTACCTGGTTGTTGGTATTGTTTAATTGTTTCCTGATCAGCGAAACAAAAGTGGTCAGGTATTTAATAGCTTTGGTATCCTGTTTTTCCTGGATCAATGCCTTGATGGAATTCAGGCAGTTGAAAATAAAATGGGGATTCATTTGCGCCCGCAATGCCATCGCATGCAGTTCCCCGGCCTCGCGTTCAAACTGCAATTGCCGGGCATGCGCTTTTTTTATACGGCGAATCCGCGCATGAAGGAAGAGATAGATTAACACGCATAGCGTTATTCCCGTGATCAAATAGAACCACCATGTTTTCCAAAACGGCGGCGCAATAATAATGTGAATGCTGCGCACATGGCTGCTCCATTTGCCACTGGTATTGGAGGCGTTCAACAGTAAGGTATAATCGCCTGGCGGGAGGCTTGTGTACGAAGCTTTGTTTTCATTGCCGGTCATTACCCAGTTTTTATCGAAGCCGGTTAATTGATAGCGATACCGGATCTTATCAGGGACATCAAATTGCATGGCGGCAAATTCTGCCGTAATAAAATTCTGGTTGTGTGTCAAACGGAGTTCTTTCAGCCTGGCAAGAGAACCGGGCAATTGCGGTAGATTGGAAACCGAAATATCCGTAAGCGCAATGGTCGGATCAAATTCGTCCACTTGCAGGGCTCCGGGTTTGAATAGTGTGTAACCCATCGGACCGCCAAAAGCAAGACTTGTATCAGGCAGCATCATATAATAATAGCGGTTGAACTCGTCGTCAATCAACCCGTCACGTGAAGTGAAAGAACGGATGTCCGCTGTCTTTTTATTGAATGCAAAAATCCCTTTATTGGAACTGCACCAGAGCTCGTGATCGCTGACGGGAATAATGCTATAGATCGTATTGTTGGGAAGACCTGTTGCGATACTATACACCTGCGTTTTCCTGGTAGATTTATTGAAACGTATCAGGCCATCGGAAAGTGTCCCTATCCAAAGTACTTCCTTATCATCGGGATCGTTGCTGATGGTGAGTAAATCCTTGCTGGGAAGGCTGGTTGTCAGGCTTTCGGTTACACCCGTTGAGGCGTCAAATTTAACTAGGTCATTGGGATTGCTGATATAGAATATATTTTCCCCACCAGGGACAAGTCCGTTGATCTCATTAACAGGTTCAAGATTAATTTTTGGGTAAACAGTAAACGTCAGCTTATCAGTATTGAATTGAAGTAAGTGAGCCAGTTGATCAATTCCCCATAACAAGCCGTTTTGATCGTAACTGATAAATTTTACGCTATGTGTTTCGCTTTTTCCAGCCGCATCATCCCGGAGAAATGTTTTTACCGATAGCATTTTATTCGCAAACAAAACGAGTTGCGGATCGGGCGTTTGATGGTGAACATCGGCTATCCAAACCATTTCTTTCCGGGTGGCTGTACGGTTGGCGAATGGTACCGAATTGCGCAGGAATGTTTGCGTAGCGTATTGGGGCGCCAGGCCATAATGGCTGAGTACATCCATCACAAATGAATGTTGATTGGTATATCCGGGCATCCCGAACTTCATTAAATTGTATTGACGCAAGCCATAGCCATTTGTTCCGACCCATAAAACACCTGAGCGATCAATGTACATGCTGGTGGGGCTGCCTTTTACGGATTCCGTTGCTGGTAATAAGGGTACTATCGAATCATCCGGCCGGATGATATAGACGCCGCCATTGTATTCAAAAAAATAGTTACCCGTATCGTTGGAATGTGCGATGAGTTTAGCTGATCCGGTTTTCCTGGGAAGCGATAATTGTTTAAATGTATGGGAAGCCGGGTTCCAGATAATAATGCCATTCGCATCAGAGATGATGAGTTCCCCATTTTCCCGTATCCAGGGAGAATAAAAATTGCCTGATTTGAAGTTGGATGCTTTTACAATGCTGAAGGGATAGTAACTTGTTTGCGCGGCCCCAGTGATTTTTTTCCGGGTGGACAGCAATGTTTGTGTCAGTATAAAAAGTTGTTCTTTTTGAAATGCCAGTCCTGAAACAGGTTCCTTCAACTCCAGTTGACTGGCCGTAAAATGTTCAATGTTATTATGGTAAATATCAATTTGGTTAATGCCTCCATCACTTGCTATCATCCAGCATAAACCCTTGTTATTGGTGACAAGACTTTTAAAGAAGCCGGATTCACTTTTAAGCCGGTCGAATGGAAGTTTATTGCCCAGGTGTATTATTTTTTCCGATTCCGTATTGAAGATGTCCAGCTTTCCATCCATATAGCAAAGTAAAAGTTGATCGTTGCCCACGTCCATTATGTGCAGGATGATATTGCTGCTCATGCCGGTGGTATCACCGGAGTTATGCCAGTAGTGTTTAAAGCCGCGTCCATCGTAACGGCTGAATCCGTTCAATGTGGAGATCCAGAGAAATCCGTATTGATCCTGTAATATCCCGCTCACATAAGATTGGGGTAGCCCGTCCCGAACTGTAATAATCCTGCTGACCTGCGGTTGTTGCGCAACCAGTTTGCCAGTTAAGATGAAACAGCAGAAATAAGCCAGAAGCTTAACGAATTGGGGTATCACAATAGAATTGGACTGGGTTTAGTAGGGAAATTTAGGAATTTATGTTGAGTAAAATCTGGCAAGAAACAACCCGATATAAATTTAAGTACACAGTTCGTGCAGTAAACAGGGGTAATGCTCAACTTTACCTGGCAGATCACATCACCCTGATAAGTTTGGGAAAAAGAAAATTAATCATACGATTTTAAATCGTGGAAATATTCTCAAACCAGGTGAAAAAAGTAACAGGATTAAAAACCTTCCATATAAAAGACATTAAACCTATGGCCATCCGGGTCGGCAAAAACAAAACCATAATATCCTTTTCCAAATTCTTCCGGCCTTGAAATAATCTTTCCTCCTGCTCTTTCGACCTCTTTTTCCCAATTGTTCACCTGGTCTTTGCTTTTGGCGGAAAGAGTGAATATAATTTCATTTGTTTTTTGGGAATCGGCTATTTCACCCTTTATGCTGGTTTTGAGTATGTCTTTCAAAAAAAAGTGGATTACAAAATCATCTTCCCCAAATAAAAAACTTGTCAACTCTCTGGTGCTGCTGTGTATGCCGTTGGGTTTAAAGCCCAATTCAGTATAAAATTTAGTGGTTCGCTCTAAATCGCTTACGGCAAAATTTGCCCATATCTTTTTTGGGGTCATACTATTTAAATTTAGAAAGTTACTGGCTTATCTGTTCGCCAACTCATCCATCAACCTATCCCAATACCTGACCTGCAACGTCAAACGGTAACACATAAATTTATGACAAAAATTAATAAAGGACTGTGCGCCGATTGACCTGGAGAAAATGAGGGAGGATTATTTAAAAGCAAAAAACGAAATCGAAGGCATAAACAGTAAGTAGTATTTCAAGATTTTCATTTCCGTCCAGCTTTATCGTAAATAGTATTCTTTGTACAGGCATATAAAGCGATAATGGAAAATAAAAATCCGCAAAACTCCAGCGCTAATCTTATCCTGTTTCCCGGCATCCACTCTTTGGCACCTGAAATTATTTGATTAAGTACCGGAATTTAGAAAGTAGGTGTTCAAATAGGTGACAGGAAATTTTCGCTTCTTTCTGTTCATCAAAAAAGTAAAAACTTAAACACTTTCTAAATCCTTAATGGTTTTGGCTTTCCCACTGAAAACCAAAAAGCCTCTCATTGCGGAAAGGCGTTTTGGTGGGATTTGATAGTCGGGAGAACTGGACAAATGTCGAACCAATTTATCGAGGATTTGAAAGCCATACCAGGTTTTATCGAACAATTTGGAGGACTATAAGAATAATTCGAGTAAATCAAAAGACCACATTCTGAAAAGTTTCAATATGACTTCTGCAATTTTATTGTATAAACAAACCCTCAATTTTCAGAACTGAAATTTATAAGCCTTTGAGCTTTTTTGATACTTTTTCTTAAATTTATAGCAGTGTTTAGTCTTGTAAAAAGGATCAGAAATTAATTTATCCCGAGTGTTCTTTTTTAATACCCAATCGCTTAATTCTTGAATTTAACGTGCTGGTTGGAACTCCAAGAAGTTCGGCTGCTCCCCCCACACCACCTATTTTCCCATTGACGTGTTTCAGTATTTTTAAGATATGTTCCTTTTCATTCTCATATATGGTTTTTATAGTAAGATCTTCTTTGTCCATAGCGCCGGTTAGATTCCTTTTTTGCTGTGGTAAATGAATCTCTTTAATTGTATCTCCTGTGGCCAGCAAAACACTTCGTTCAATTAAATGCTCCAGTTCCCTGATATTACCCGGCCAATCGTAGTGTATTAGTTCCTGTAATGCTTTGTTGCTGATTGTGTTTATTTTTTTTCCTGCCTTCTTCGAATACCTTACTATGAAAAAGGAAGCTAAATCCTGGATATCCTCCCTCCTTTCCCTGAGCGGCGGTAGCATGATTGGAAATATGTTTAACCGGTAATACAAATCATGTCTGAATTTTCCCTCCTGCATTAATTTTTCAAGTTCCCGATTAGTAGCTGCAATGATCCGGACATCCGTTTTAATGGTCGTTTTACCACCAACACGTTCGATTTCCTTTTCCTGTAATGCACGTAATAGTTTTACCTGGAGGTCAGGAGGCATCTCTCCGATTTCATCGAGAAATAATGTCCCGTTATTTGCCAATTCAAATTTGCCAATTCTACGTTCAATGGCCCCTGTAAAACTACCCCGCTCATGGCCAAATAATTCACTTTCGATTAAGTTGGCGGGTAATGCAGCACAATTTACTTTAACCATCAACTTATTCTTACGTGTCGAGGAATTATGTATTGCCCGTGCAATTAATTCTTTCCCCGTACCAGTTTCTCCCAATATTAACACCGTGCTGTCAGAGTATGCCACCTGCGTTACCATTTTGAAGACTTTTCTTATTTCGGAGCTTTCGCCAATAATTTCGCTGTAATTATGCGAATGTTCTATTTCTTCTTTTAAGTAAATCTTTTCTTCTTCCAGTTGCTGTTTATATTTGCTGATTTCATGCAACTTTTCAATCAACTTTTCATGCGCTAAAATATTTGAAACGGCCACAGCCAACTGTGCACAAACCCCCTTTAGCAGGTTTGTTTTCAGATTATTAATTTCATTGGGCCTGATGTTAAAAAAGATTACACCAATTGGTTCGCCGCCCACACATAACGCCAAACATAACAGTTGTTTGAATCCTATTGCTTGCCAAAACTTCACATAGGGTGGCGCATTCTTTTCTTTGCTAAGATCGTCCACATCCAGAATAACAGGATCATCAGAGGCCACAATGGTACTAAAGGCCGTATCCGTAATACTATATTTTAAAGAAGTAATGTCTTTGAAATCAATTTCACCGCTTACATGATCTCCAAGATCCATTATAAAAGCACTGTGAGTAATCCGGTCCTCATTAATCTGTGCAATACCGAATTGCGTTATTCCGAATAAATTTTTAATTCTTGCATTAACCACCTGAAATAAATCATTCTTATTTTTTAGAGAGGCAATTTCGCCACTTAAATAAAGCAGGATGGATTTTTCTTTTTCTCTATTTGCAATTTCTTCGTTGGCCAGAATATTGGATATGGAAACTGAAATTTGGCCACCGAGACTTTTAAGCAGATGATTGTTTATATTATTAGTAAGCTGATGATCACGAAGTAAAATAAAACATCCAAGATTAGTTTCACCGATCCCAATGGGTGTTCCAACAACCTCCTTGATCCCCATTTTTTCCCAAAAATGAACATAGGCTGGCGCCTCGGGCATTACTGCCAGTTCCTCTACATACAAATTAAGGGGTTCACTTGCATTAATTATGTTGTTGAATACCCCATCATTAACGTCGTATAGCTGAGTAGTGACTTTTTGAAATTCAACATCATTTCTGATTTCATCCTGCACATCGACCACAAAAGGACTATGGGTTTCACCATTTTCACTCAATAATGTAATTCCAAATCCTTTAATTGGGAATAGTTCTTTTAGATTTATATTAAGCAGATCAAGTAATTCATTCTTGTTTCTTACAACAGCAATTTTATAACTTAGCGAAAGTAAAACTGATTTTTCTTCCTCTCTTTTTTCAATTTCCTCATTGGCTAAAATATTTACGACTACCAGGGAGATTTGATTTGCGATTTCTGCTATTAAATGTCTATATCGGGCTGTGAAAAAGTTGCTGGTCTCTGACCATAAGGTGAGGATGCCAATAACTTCTCCCGCGCTAATAAGTCTAATGGAAAGTGATTCAACCAATCCCGAAGTCCTGAAGAATTTTATACAATCATTGGCATTTGAAAGTTTTAAAAGATCAACTACAATGGGCTCATTTGAATCTAATATCTTATCAATAAATCCGTCGTGTATGGGGTAATTGGTATTTATTATTTGATCATAGCCTGGAAGTTCAATGCGGTTTGCACCCCCGATTCTGAGAACCGGGTTTAATGTTTCATTCACTGCATCAAGAAAACAAATAAATATATCGTCCGTATTAAAGAGAAGTCTGAGCTTAGGACGAATAAACGTTAAGATGTCTTTTTTATTCCTCACCTTAACTATGTCATTTCCTAAAGAACGTAAAATTTCTGTATCGGTAATAGTTTTTTGAAGATCGGGAAATACATTTGTTTTTCTCCCTGAACGTTTTTCGCCGTCGGTCGCTAATGGACTTCCCGCCATTGCTTTTGCTTTAAGATTCTCCGATGGCATAAAATTAAAGGTAGGGGAAACTGCCAGCCTTTCTTTTTATTTAAATTATAGACATAAAGTTCATCTGAGAGGTCAGCCGGGAGCGAAATAGAAATTATCTTATCGCTGATTAGCGATATATCGCCGCCATTGAATTCCCTTTTTCGAAGTAAACTGCTAATAGTCAGATAATTGAAACATGGCATTCCATTTGAAAATAAAGGCATACAAACAAAATAAATGGGAGCTCAAGCTAACAAAAACAATCTGACCGTTGCAGGATACAAACCGGAAGTACAATACCAGCAATTTAATGTGGATGATTTAATATCGAAATTCACAGCTCCAACTGGTAAAAAGAGTTTCCTGGTGTTTAAACACAATAAATACGTCACTGTACCTACTGAAAACATTGCTTTCTTTTTTGTCAAATATGAGTCTTCAACAATTATGTCTTTTGATAACCAGGAATTCTTTTTGAATCATTCACTAGACCAAATCCAAAACCTTTTACCTGAAATCCAATTTTTCAGATTAAACAGGCAATACCTCATTAATTTTAATGCGATAAAAGAAGTGGAGCATTATTTTGCCCGAAAATTGTTAGTGAATCTTACTGTTCCTGTTTCCGACCAACTCCTTATCACTAAAGAAAAAGTTACTGGTTTTCTTCGCTGGCTTGATAATAGGTGAGTGTGATACTAAGAGTGATCTTAAACGTGACGTCGCTTGACAATGAGTAGTTGAATAATGTTAATCCATAACGAAAAGGTTACGAGCAATTTACTATAATTGTTTTATTAATTGCATTTCACAATTAATCCAAACATCTTCACTTACTAAAACGCCGCCTGTTTCCAGGAGGGCGTTCCAATGCAGACCCCAATCTTTACGATTAATCTTCCCATTGATATTGAGCACTGCTTTATCATTTCCAAAAGGGTCCTTGATAATCCCGCCAAATTCAACATCTAATTGGACTTTATTTTTTATTCCTTTCATGGTGAGTTCTCCATACATTTCATAGCTGGCTTCTTTGCCGCCACTTACAAAAGTGGTCGCAGTAAAATTAATTACTTTGAATTGTTCAACATCAAAAAAGTCAGCACTCCTTAAATGTTCATCTCTCTTCTCTACACCTGTGTTTATTGATCCAGGATTTAACCAGAAATTAATTTCAGCGTGCATAAAATCGTCTCCTGTCGTATAAATGCTTGCATCAAATTCTTTAAAACCTCCACGAACATTTGAAAAGCCCAGGTGTTTTACCCGGAAGCCAATTTGACTATGAGCGGGGTCAATGACCCACTTTGTTTTTATATTAACTGGAGTTGTTTGCACTTTATATATTTTTATTACCTGTAATTGGAATTTATTTTTCCGTATTCAAAAGCATACCCGTTTTAATTCATTCGGTGAGGCTATCCGCCTTGATAATCGCTTCTGCAAAAGCTTTCGGATCTTCATGCGGAGGATTGTGGCCTATCCCCTTTAAGAGAATATGAAAATACTTACCTGAAAATTTCTTTGCATAAACGCTGGCATCCGGATGTGGTGCACCATTGGCATCACCTTCCAGCGTTATCGCAGGCACGGAAATTATTGGGGCTTCCGCAAGTCTTTTTTCAAATTCGTCATACTTTAATTCCCCTTCCGCCAGGCCAAGTCGCCAGCGGTAATTATGAATTACAATAGCTACATGGTCAGGATTTTTAAGGGAGTCGGCACTGCGATTGAATGTGGCATCATCAAAATTCCACTTCGGCGAAGCGGTCTGCCAAATGAGTTTCGCAAACTCGTTCCGGTTTTTATCATAGCCAGCTTGGCCACGTTCGGTAGCAAAATAAAACTGATACCACCATTGAAGTTCAGCTCGTGGCGGCAAAGGCATCTTGCCCAATTCCTGGTTCCCAATCAGGTAACCGCTTACTGAGACGATCGCTTTGCAACGTTCAGGCCAAAGTGCTGCTATAATACAAGTTGTTCTTGCTCCCCAATCAAAGCCTGCAACAATTGCTTTCTGTATTTGGAGTGCATCCATCAAAGCGATCGTATCAACAGCAAATGCTGATTGCTGACAATTCCGGAAGGCTTTATCCGAAAGAAATAACGTGGACCCATATCCACGTTGATAGGGAATGATAACACGATAACCTTTTGCGACTAACAATGGAACAACATCAACAAAACTGTGAATATCGTATGGCCATCCATGCAAAAGAATTATCGCTGCTCCATCGGCAGGCCCGGCTTCCGCATACCCAACATTCAAAACCCCGGCATTAATTTGCTTTATTGCGTCGAATGATTTATTTGATCCGTATTTAGGTGTCATTGTTTCTGCCAGGTTCTTTGTCGGGTTAGAAAAATCAAACATTGCAAACCCGGTACCAGCCAGGGTCATTGAAGCGTCGCCCAGAAATTTGCGACGATTATATTTATGATGTTCAGACATGTTATCGCTTTATTATTTCTTTAAAAATCTTATTCTGACAAGTTTGATTATTTTGTTATTATTCCTATTGCTGCCTGGTCAAGAATATCAGCAACCTTCTTCGATTGTGAAATAAAAACCAGGTGACTCGCTTTTATTTCCGATGTTTTACCTCCAGTTCTTTTACCCATGAACCTTTCCAGCGCTACCGGTATCGAATGATCTTCAGTTGCCACAATATGCCAGCTTGGTTTTGTTTTCCATGCAATATCATTGAACACATACGTAAAAGCCGATACAGCAACCGGAACCTGCGAAGCAGCCATAAAATCAGCTTCTTCTTTTGACAAGTCGGCACAAAAACCTGAATGATACTTCGCAAGGTCGTACCATGCAAAACCATTTACCGGAGGCAATATTCCCGACAAAGTATCGGCGGGGTATGAACCAAGTAATCCTCCCAATGTCTCTCCTTTATCCGGGGCAAATGCGGCTATGTAAACAAGCCCAACAACTTTATCTGAATTACCCGCAACAGTAATGATTGCTCCTCCGTAGGAATGACCTACTAAAATAACCGGGCCTGTCTGCCTGTCCAATACTCTTTTCGTTGCAGCCACATCATCTTCTAAACCTGTATTTGGATTTCCAACCACGCTTACGTTGTAGCCACGTGCTTTTAGAATCGTATAGACCTTTTGCCAGCCAGACCCATCTGCAAAGGCGCCATGAACCAGCACAATATTTTTTACTTGTGCCTGTGACGTGATGCTCATAACCACAATTATAGAGAGCATTATGGAAAATATTTTTTTCATGATTGTTGTTTTATTGTCTGTTATTAATATTTATGACCGACTATTCTTATGAATTCAGCAAATGAAAGGGGGCAAGTACTATATATAACGTATTCCTTATCGAATCAACGCAATGTTTTGAAAGCTGCTCTTAATTCTTCAGCGAAAACCTTAGGTTGTTCCCATGCAGCAAAATGACCGCCTTTATCAAGCTTGTTGAAATAAATGAGTTTGGGATATGCTTTCATTGCCCAACTTTTCGGAGCTGCATAAATTTCATCCGGGAAAACGCTCACCGCTACCGGTATGGCAACATTTCGCGGATCAAAAAAGCCACCCGTTGATATCTGAAAAGTCTCCCAATAAAGGCGGGCCGAAGAGATCGCCGTATTGGTAACCCAGTACAAAGTGATATTGTCAAGAATATCATCCCTGGTGAGCCCTTCTGACTTTCCATTAAACACACGTGCGATGAGTGAGTAACTTCTTGCATCGTGGTCAAGTATCCATGCTGCAAGGCCGATAGGTGAATCGGCAATTCCATAAAGCGTCTGCGGACGGAGGCCCATCTCATTCGCATAGCCCAATCCTTTCTTATAAAAAAAGTCCAACTGCCCGTATGCATTCTTTTCATCGGCTGAGAGATCCGATGGTACAACACCTGAAGCCAATGCTTTTGAAATATCTGCCGGAACAGTAGCAGCCATATTAGTATGGATGCCGAGCAATTCGGGAGGAGCCATCAATGCCATTATCTCCGAGATGGCATTGCCCCAATCACCACCTTGTGCTACAAATTTTTTATATCCAAGCCGTTTCATCAGCACTATCCAGGCTTTTGCAATGTGAACTGGTTCCCATCCAAGTGTAGTTGGCTTACCAGAAAAACCATAGCCCGGAATGGAAGGTATTATCACATCAAAAGCATCTTCCGCTTTTCCTCCAAACGCAGTAGGATCGGTGAGCGGGCCAATAATCTTTAATTGTTCAATGATTGATCCGGGCCAGCCGTGAGTAATGATGACAGGCATGGCATTTTTAAGTTTTGAACGGACATGAATGAAATGAATGTCAACTCCATCTATCGTCGTTGTGAATTGTGGTAATGCATTCAGCCTGGCTTCTACCTTACGCCAGTCATATTCTTTCACCCAGTATTTAGCAATCGCCTGCATAGTAGCGAACTGGACGCCCTGGGATTCATCTTTTACATTCTCTGGTTCAGGCCACATCGTAGCTGAAACCCGGCGTTTAAGATCAACTAGTTTTTCTTCAGGAATTTGTACGTGAAAAGGACGGATGGTTTCGTCCGATGATGGAATGATTGATGCTCCTGTTTGTGCATCGCTTACGGTGACCTGCATCAGCATGGCGCCTGTCACAACTGCATTCGAAAGAATGTTTTTCTTTGTCATTGTTTTATTTTTTACTCGTTATTTTATTGTTTTCATCAACGCAATGATTTGAACGCAGCACGCAGTTCTTCAGCAAATAATTGCGGTTGCTCCCATTGAGCAAAGCGACCTCCCTTTTTTACTTCATTAAAATAAATGAGTTTGGGGTAGCTGCGTTCAGCCCAACTCCTTGGAGCCTGGTATATTTCACCCGGAAATACGGTTATAGCAACAGGTACTGAGATCTCGGCGGTTTTCTGTTCAGCAGCATTAAAGTTATTGTTGTTA
>JAATGJ010000143.1 GCA_015654695.1 Chitinophagales bacterium
TGGCGTTGGCTGTCACATTAATTGTCCCTGATACATTGCCCGCTGAAGGCACGGTAATATTTACTGTGGGTGACTGGCTATCATTGCTGACATTGACCGCTATGACTGCCGATGTGGAAATATTACCGGCTGCATCTCTTGCTCTCGCCATTAAAATATGACTTCCATTGGTGGCTGTTGTTGTATTCCACGACACTGAATACGGCGCTGTAATATCTTCGGTACCTATATTAACTCCATCTAATAAAAATTGTACGCCGGCTACTCCTACATTATCAGATGCGTTCGCCGAAATATTAATTGTCCCTGAAACATTGCCGGCTGAAGGCGCTGTAAGGTTTACTACCGGTAACTGTGTATCCGGTGCGTTACCGATTACCATGTCACTTTGTATTTCTGCTATTGATAGTAACCTGCGGTAATATCTTATTTCATCCACCGATCCGTTTAAATAATCTCCATAAGGTTGATTAGCGCCAATACGTATGTTTGTAGGGTCTATTGCTGCAATCGTTCCCGAAGAAACAACATCGGTTCTGTTGGTAACATCTGCGCCGTTCACATATATCGTAAACCGCAGGTTTTGCGCTACGCCGGCATTATATGTCACAGCGATATAACTCCATTGACCTGCCGTCAATACATTATTATTACTATGGATCACCAATTTGCTACTACCGCTGTACCAGTAAACAGATACCCCGTTGGTAACAGGCCCCGCTTCAGCATCAGTGGATGTATGAGCATAGAAATAAAAGTAATTGGTAGTGCTGACTGTCTGGCTCCAGATCGTACCCCATGGATTGAAATTATTATTCTTTACCCAGCCACTCCAGCTATAACTTACTGTTGGCGTTAACGTGAAGTTGGCATTGTCTGCTATGCTTATATAATCATTAGTGCCATCTACATTTATCCCTTGTCCATATTTACCGGCTCCCCATGTCGGGCCATTGGTTAATGTGCCATTATATCCATTACCGGAGGCATCCGCCGTCGTCGTTCCCGCACCTTCATCACAGCGTAACTCCAGAACCACCTGCGGCGCTGGTAATTCTGCTCCAATAAAACTTATACTTAAAATAGAAAAAAGGATAAATGCCTTTGCTAAATAATTGAATACCCTGATTTTTCCCGGAGTTGGCCCGGCATGGTTTTTTGATAGCATATATAAGCTTTAATTGCTTGTGGTCTTGAATTAAGTAAGGTACTTATATGTGTATTTTTTGAAACAGAACGATATTTCTTCAAATACAAATATGCTATTCTAAGGATATATGAGAGGAAAATAAATGTACAGTCAATTCTTGCTTATACAATTTCCTTTTACTCACAAGTAACTGACATCTCTATGTTAATAAGCATTCCTGAGAAGACAAGCGACTGGTAGTTCCAAAGAAAAACCCCACCATTACTGACGAGGTTTTTTTTGTTGTGGTGTGGGGCGGGATTGAACCGCCGACACAAGGATTTTCAGTCCTTTGCTCTACCAACTGAGCTACCGCACCGACCTTGTTTCAAATATCGAAACGGGCTGCAAATATAGCAGATTGGGCTAAAATTCAGAAACTTTTTACCGCAAAGCTAATGGCCGGAAGCTTCTTCCTACATACCATATACACTCAAAAATTTGATCCGCATGATCTTTAATTGTTCCCAGTTGAAATTATACTCCGCCAGCTCTTCCTGCGCTACCTGGAGTGATGAAGTATCACAACCTTTAAAGTAATCAATGATCTCTACCTGGTCATCTTCGTCCAGCATTTCATCAATAGCATAATCAAGGTTGAGTTTGGTGCCGCTGGCTGCAATGGTTTCCATTTCTTCCAGCATTTCTTCCATTTTCCATCCTTTGTTTTTGGCAATGGTTTCCAGCGAAACTTTCTTATCAGTGTTTTGAATGATATAAACCTTATTGCCGCTTTTATTCACTACGCTTTTCATCACAAAATCATCAGGCCGCTCTATATTATTTTCTTCTACATAATTGGCGATCAGTTCTACGAATGGCTTACCATAACGCAAAGCTTTTCCTTTGCTTACGCCCTGGCATTTTTCCAGATCGGCTATTGTGGTGGGATATAAAGTGGCCATGTCCTGCAAAGATGTTTCCAGGAAGATGACAAATGGCGGAAGGTTTTTCTTTTTCGCTTCTTTTTGCCTCACTTCCATCAGCATTTCCAATAATCTTTCGTCAGTGGCGGAGCCTGCTGCTGTCTCGGTGTTTTCCTCATCGTCAGCATTTGCTTCTTCAAACTGGTTATTCAAAACGATCTTAAATGTTTTCGGCTTTTTAATAAATGCCTCTCCTGCTTTGGTAATTTTCAATACCCCGTATTCCTCAATATCTTTTTTCAAAAAACCTTCCAGCAGCATTTGGCGGAGTAATGAATTCCAGAAATGCCTGTCCCTGTCGTTGCCACTGGCAAAAATATCCATGCCTTCATGACGGAACATTTGTATCTGCGGGGTAAGCCTGCCGGTAATAATATTAACTACATAGTCAGTCGCAAAACTTTCGTTCAGCGCTTTGATTGCTTTCAATGCTATTACTACCTCGTCTTTCGCTTCTATTCTTTCTTTCGGATGGATACAGTTATCACAACTACCGCAGTTATCTTTTCTATATTCTTCACCGAAATAGCTGAGTATTACTTTGCGCCGGCAAACGCCGCTCTCAGCATATCCAACTGTCTCGTTGATCAATTGGGCCCCCACCTCTCTTTCACTCAATGGCTTATCCCGCATCAGGTGTTCCAGCTTGCTCACATCTTTATGAGAATAGTAAAGAAGGCATTTACCTTCCAGTCCATCACGTCCGCCACGGCCCGTCTCCTGGTAATAATTTTCAATTGATTTAGGAATATTATAATGAATAACAAACCGGATATCCGGTTTGTCAATACCCATACCGAATGCAATAGTGGCACAGATCACCTGCACATCTTCATTGAGAAACTGATCTTGCCTTTCTGATCTCAGTTTACTATCCAATCCCGCATGATAGGCGACCGCTTTGATACCATTTGCCATCAGAATATTGGCCAGCTCTTCTGTTGTTTTACGGTTCAGCGTATAAATGATACCGCTCTTTTTTTTCATTCCCTTGATGAAACGAACGATGTTCTCATCTGTCTGGCTCTTTTTGATCTTGGGAAGTATTTCGTAATACAGGTTGGGCCTGTTGAACGATGAAATATAAATATGCGGATTATGGAGATCAAGATTTTTGACAATATCGCTCTGTACTTTTGGTGTAGCCGTAGCTGTCAATGCTATCACAGGAATATCCGGGTTTATCTGGATCATCATTTCCCGCAATCTCCTGTATTCCGGGCGAAAATCATGACCCCATTCTGATATACAGTGTGCTTCATCCACTGCGAAGAAGGATATTTTCAGATCGGAAAAGAAGTCAATATTTTCCTGCTTCGTCAATGTTTCCGGGGCTACATACAGCAATTTCGTCTTCCCGCTCAGCAGGTCATCATGCACTTCTTTGATCTCTTTTTTATTCAATGTAGAATTTAGAAAATGGGCCACTTCATCATTGCTGCTGTACCCGCGAACCAGGTCCACCTGGTTTTTCATCAGCGCTATCAGCGGAGATACTATAATGGCCACACCTTCACTTACCAATGCAGGCAATTGATAACACAGGCTTTTACCACCGCCCGTTGGCATGATGACAAACGTATCATGTCCTGCCAGCAAAGATTCAATTACCTTTTCCTGGGTGTCTTTAAATTTATCAAAACCAAAATGCTCCTGCAGGGCTTTATGAAGATCGAACCGTTTTACTCCGTTAGACGATATTTTTTCTTTTGTAAGCTTTGCTGAAACAGGTTTCTTTGTCCCGTCCGTTGATTTTTTTGCAGTTGTTGACATTGCTCAGGTTTTCTTTCCCTCAAAAAATATAATTGGATAACATTTCTCTCCTTCAAAAGATAATGCTTTTTACTCAAATTACCGGTTAATCCTGCGCAATCTTTCCACAGCATTCATCCGGGATTACCCGACTTTGATGAAAGGAATAGCGCCTTGACTTACAAACTTGCGGAAGCGGGTCGAACGTTAACCAGAACCTTATCACCATTAACCTGCCGGAAACGGCAGCGGGATAGCGAAAATACGAAATGAAATGCGGTTTATTATGGTGTTAAGCTGTTAATATTGCATCTCCGATGTTAATCCGCCCACTTCAGGTAAAACATATAATTTTGCGCCTTGCCAATGCGATCATCTATTAAACAAACAGCCCTTAGTACCATAGAGCTGGAAGCCGCCTCTATTGCAGGACTGGCGACCTCTATTAATGACGATTTTGAAAAAGCGGTCAGCATAATTGCTGATTGCAAAGGACGGGTTGTTGTCAGCGGCATCGGTAAAAGCGCAGTTATTGCTCAAAAGATAGTAGCTACGCTGAATTCAACAGGCACCCCCTCCATTTTTATGCACGCTGCTGATGCCATTCATGGTGATCTGGGTATGGTATTAAAGGATGATATCGTGATCATTTTAAGTAAAAGCGGTGAAAGCCCGGAAATAAAAGTGCTGGTTCCGCTAATAAAAAATTTTGGCAATCCAATTATCGCAATAGTAGGCAATATTGACTCTTACCTGGCAAAGCAATGTACGATCATTCTTAATACAACCGTGACACAGGAAGCTTGTCCCAACAACCTGGCGCCAACATCCAGCACAACGGCGCAACTGGTAATGGGAGATGCTTTAGCCATCAGTTTAATGGAACTGAAAGGTTTTCAAACGGATGATTTTGCGAAGTTCCATCCCGGCGGTACATTAGGAAAAAAATTATACCTGAGGGTATCCGATCTTTATATTCATAACGAAAAGCCGAAAGTATTTGCCACGCAAACACTGAAAGAAGCGATCGTTGAAATGACAAGAAAAAGATTAGGTGTAACGGCTGTAGTGGATAAGGAGGATAATTTGCTGGGAATTATCACCGATGGCGACCTGAGAAGAATGCTCGAAAAAAGCGTGGCGATAGATAAAATAAAAGTAAGTGATATAATGACCAGCAACCCGCAAACTATAGAACCGGATATGCTGGCGGTAGAAGCGCTGGATCTTTTACGAAAAAAAGAAATAAGCCAGCTGGTAGTTACCGAAAAAGGGAAATATCTTGGCATTATAGATTTGCATGATTTAGTAAAAGAAGGACTAATATAAAACCGGTGGGAAAAGAATAAAGAGTATTGGCGCTAATGCCAGCTCACTATTCACTACTCACCCCTCACTATTCACAATGAACAAACATCACTACGTAGCGATCATGGCCGGTGGTATCGGCAGCCGTTTCTGGCCAATGAGCCGTACCCATTTACCCAAACAGTTCCTGGATATACTGCATACGGGAAAGACCCTGGTACAGCAGACTTTTGAGAGGTATAATAAACTGATCCCGCCGGAAAATATGTTCATCGTAACATCACAGGAATATGTTGATATCGTAAAACAACAATTGCCGCAGCTGCCTGTTGAAAATATAGTGGCCGAGCCATCCAAAAAAAATACCGCTCCCTGTATTGCTTATATCGCTTTTAAATTACTGCAAAAAGATCCTGAGGCATTAATGATCGCCGCACCGGCCGACCATCTTGTTTTGGACCCGGAAGAATTTATAAAAACGGCAAAAAAAGCCCTTGATTTTGTGAACCATATCAATGCATTGGTGACGATCGGGATAAAACCATCTTATCCCAACACGGGGTATGGATACA
>JAATGJ010000170.1 GCA_015654695.1 Chitinophagales bacterium
AACAAGTGTAGTATTAACAGGCAGCGCCTGGTTGTCTTTATTGTTTTTCGGATTAGCGCCCGCTCCATTCGGAATGATCTTTCTTTTTATCAATGGCTTTATGCTTGGGTTCATGTGGGGTATAGTCTTTAGTTATCTCGAAGGAAGAAGGGCCACTGATTTTATTGGCGCCGTGATGGCGGTCAGTTTCATTTTTGCGGGCGGTTTTACCAGGTCTGTTGCCAAATGGCTGATGGTAGAATGGAATATATCGGAAACCTGGATGCCTTTTATGACGGGGTTAGTGTTTGCTTTACCCTTGCTGTTTTTTCTATGGCTGCTGGAGAAAATTCCCGCCCCTGATGAAACCGATATAAAAGAAAGAGCGATACGGCTGCCGATGGATAAGGAAAGCCGTAAAAAGTTTTTAAAGACATTTGGCCTGGGTTTAGGTATTGTTACTGTTACTTATTTATTCCTGACAGTGATGCGGGATGTACGGGATAATTATATGGCCAATATCTGGAATGAACTGGGGTATGGAAACAATTACTCCATTTTTACCAAAACAGAAACCAATACTTCATTGATCATTTTACTGATCATGGGTATGCTGGTTGTGATCAGGAAAAATATCCGGGCGTTATCCATCGTACATTTTGTGATCGGGGCGGGACTGGCATTAGCGGGTATTTCATCCATGTTGTTTATTGCCGGTAAAATGGATGGTCCTTTATGGATGCAATTAACAGGGCTGGGGTTATATATGGGTTATATCCCGTTCAATTGTATTTTTTTTGAAAGGCTGATAGCTTCTTTTCGCATAGCAGGTAATGTTGGATTCCTGATCTACTTTGCTGATGCATTTGGCTATCTCGGCAGCGTAATCGTCATGTTGTCAAAAGAATTTATGCCGGGTGAACTGAACTGGTCGCAGTTTTATTCCCAGGGAGTAGTGGCCGGCTCTGTGCTTGGATTGGCGGGAACCATTTTTTCCTGGTTTTATTTCAATAAAAAATATTCAGCAAATAAAAATATATCCTGATGTCACAACGGTCGGCGATAGTTATTGGTGCAGGAATAGTCGGATTGGCTGCCGCGAGAGCTTTGGCAGTAAAAGGTTATGCAGTTAAAGTAATTGAGAGAAATGAAAAAGCTGTTGGCGCTTCTATCCGCAACTTTGGTATGATATGGCCCATCGGCCAACCGGATGGAGAGCTATATGAAAGGGCCATGTTATCACGCCGGATATGGAAAGAAGTTTGCGACAGCGCAGGGGTATGGTATGATGAGGTGGGTTCGTTGCACCTGGCGCACAGGAAAGATGAATGGAAAGTGCTGGAGGAATTAAAAGAAATATACCGTCATCGTAATTATAAACTGTTAAGCGCTGACGAAACAATGGCAAAGTCACCGGCAGTGACAGAAAAAAATTTAGCCGGTAGTTTATATAGTCCGCATGAAGTGGTTATTGACCCAAGAATGGCGATAGCGAAGATACCTGTATGGCTGGCAGAAAAATATGGAGTGAAATTTATGTGGGGCAAAGCCGTTACGGATATTTGTTATCCTGCTGTATATATGGGTAACGACGTACAGGAAGCTGATGAAATATATGTTTGCAGTGGCGCTGATTTTGAAACACTTTATCCTGAATTATATTCCACCATCCCCATTACCAAATGTAAACTGCAAATGATGCGGCTTACTGCCCAATCCGGTAACTGGCGAATTGGCCCGGCGCTATGCGGAAGTTTATCATTGATACATTATACTAGTTTTAAAGCGGCCCCTTCGTTAAACCTGTTAAAGAAAAGATTGGAAGAAGAATATCCTGAATACCTGCAATGGGGCATTCATGTAATGGTATCACAAAACCAGCTGGGTGAATTAACAGTGGGCGATTCACATGAATATGGATTGACACATGATCCGTTTGATAAAAGCCATATCAATAATCTTATCCTCGATTATCTTGACAATTTTGCAAGATTCAAAGACAATCTCATCACAGAAACATGGAATGGTATTTATCCAAAACTGACAAATGGTGAAAATCATTTGTTATTGGAGCCTGAATCAGGAGTAAAGATCATTAATGGGTTGGGCGGAGCTGGTATGACGCTCAGCTTTGGATTATGTGAGCAGGTAATTAATGCGGGCAAAATACTATCAAATACGTTGATATAAACAAGTGGGTAAGTTGTTCACCTATCAGCGTTTTACCGAAGAAAGAATAATAATTTCTATTTACATATTTATTCAATACTAATGCCCATATTCTATAATTAAAGGAAACATTTCTTATTTTGAAACACATAGGCAGATAAGTACATAGAAAATACACACATAGAATTCTATGTGAAATCCTATGTTTCTATGTGCCTATTGTGGTAAAAGGTTGAGCAATGAATAAAAATGTCGAAAGTTGTCGTGAAGTCGCGATGATCAGGATGCTATTAATTACCCTATGCTTTTTCTGAAGGTACTTTTGTTATGTTTTAGTTTTTACGGATTCAACCGGGCAGGGAGATTTTTTAATGAGTTCTTTCATATTAAAACTGGTAGCATACAATATCCCCGTTTCATGGTAATCAGCATCTGTAAAAAGAATATCCGATCTTTTAGCCATGCCAAGCAAATATCCCAGTGAAGGATCGGTCAGCAGCTCTGCATTGTAAGGTATATCTTTTGTCTTCGCCATATCTTCCAGTACTTTCATCTGGCTGATGATGACTTGTATATTGCCTTTTCCCGCTTCTTCAGTATCAGCAAGGGCTTCCGCCGCATCCAGGTCGCTGGGAAATACATAGCCTTCTTTTACTTCGTCTTTGGCTTTTATAAATAAGGCATTCAGGCTTGCATTATTCGTTTTCGCCCAGGCTATCGCATGATCTGCCAGGTAAAAGGGAAACCTGATCCCGTTAAAAATAACCAGTGCTGATTTCATGTTGTATAAAATTACAAGTTTTGACCCGCAAAAGTCAGTTACTTCAAAGATACCGCTGCAGCCACCGGCTGGTCGCTTACAAATTTTTCACCCACTAAAGCCGCGATAGTTTGCGCCAGTTGTTTCTGGTATATCTGCTGATCTTCTTTTACTTCACCCACCGGGTTAATGTTTGGCCCGATCACCGCCAACCATGTTTGTGATGATCCGTTGATAAACGCACCATGCCCTGACCAGTTGCCTGTTTTCTTTCCGCGGCCATGATCCGTAGTAATGATAAAGGTTGTATTGTCTTTATAGCCCGGCGTGGTTTGTACCCAGTGCCAGAGCCTGGCGATCATCCTGTCTGCTTCGGCTGCTTTTTCCAGGTAGATGTCATACCGGGAATTATGCGCTGCTTCATCTGTTTCTCCCAATCCTAAGTAAACAACCTTTGGCTGGTATTGCTGAATATATTCTTTGGCCGTAAGAAAAGTAAGTTCATCATGACGGGTAGCTGTTTTATCATAGACCGCTTCATCCTCTACTTTAGTGATCAGTTGCTGGGCCGCACTTTCATTGTCGTCCTTCCTGTTTTCATACCCGCTGTTCAATATGATATGGCTTCTTTCTTTATTCAATATATATGGGAAAACATCCCAGGAGGTAAAAGCGGCCACTTTTCCTCTGAATTGTTCTTTGCTATTCAGGTATTCAAGTATGTTGGTATTGTAGTTTACATTCTTTTCATTGGAAGAGATGGTAACGTCAGTATTGCCGGTAAATATTTCATTATAACCGGGGTAGGAGATGGAATAGATATTGGAGGTATTCACTTTATTATCATAGAGGCGGTTGCCATAGAGTTGCCCTTTGGCGGCTATCACATTCCAGAAAAAAGGCAGGAGTTGTTTTCTCCTGCCTTCCATATCGGGCGACCCGTACAGCATTTTCATCGTCGCTGTATCGGGAGTGTATTTCTCGTTGCTGATAAGGGCGGGATCGGCGCCGGTAAAAATTTCCTGCCAGCGAAAACCATCAATGGTGATGATAAAAATATTTCCGGCTGGTAAAATAGTTTTTTTTGATGCGGATCCCGGGAGGAGATCGGTAAGCTGCTGCTGTAAGACTGCAAACACAAGTATGCAGGAAACAAAGCTTTTCATTGTGTCACGGGTTTTGCAAAATAAGCATGGCAAGATGAACAGAACATTACCTGAAAATTACCATTGTGTTACCGGGTAAAAGCGCAATTCTTAATTTCCCACAAAGCCGCTAAGGGCACAAAGTAATTTTGTCAATCCTTAGCGGACTTTGCGTCTTTGTGAGATAAGCATTTTTCAAACTGGTACGCTATCCATGAAAGAGCGTTTCTCTTTTTTGCCGGGAACTTTTTCTCTTTCTTTTCGATTTACACCTGCAATATTTTTAAATATTCTATCCAGGGCCCCACTTCTGCTTTGTATTGTTTAGCCATTACACGGGAGATCTGGGCAATATGATTAAGGTCATGTACTACCCAGGTAGAAAGAAGCTGGGATAAGGTCACTTCCCCGAAGGCAGGATGAATACCTTTCTCCTCCAGGTTTTTGCCGGTAAGTTTTTTTGAACGGAGATATTCAATATTCTTTTTACGCAGCAGGCCGAATTCATCTAAAAGCTGTGTCAATGATTTTCCTTTACTTTCTTCCAATTGAGCGAGACGGTCAAAAGGCTCAAAATTCCTGTTAGGTTTTTTGGAAAGAATAATATCCGCTCTCGGTATCCAGTCGGTTCTTTCTCCATGAATAAGATGACCGATAATATCATATACACTCCAGGTTTCTCCGCCTTCGTTGCGGGAAGTCCAGTCATCAGAAATGTTTTGCAGCAGTGCAGTAAGAACGCCGGGTGTGCGTTCAAGGATTTCTATAGATTTTTCTAATGTAAAATTCATCTTAATTCTTCTTTTAATTCCAGGTCTTCATCAGTGAGTAAATCAAAAACTGTTTTTCCTTCACCATTGGGGATGTTTTTATCTGCGCCGGATTGAATTAAGATGTTGACGCATTGCAAATAGTTATCCATATTGTTGTTGGCTCCATTCTTTGATCCATGAACCGCCCAGAAGAGCGGGGTAGCTTTAAAATCTATACATAGCTTATTGATTTCCGCTCCTTCCTCTATAAGTCTTCTGACAACCTTATCTCTGCCGCACCATGCTGCCCAGTGTAATGCAGTGCCTCCATGACATCCTGCATGATCAATAGCGGCGCCATTGTCTATGTACAAAATTGCAACATTGTCTGCATGAAGGCTTGATGCCGCAATAAGTGGGGTATCCTGTTTTTCTGCGAGTATATTACCATTAATATTCGCACCAAACACCAAAAATATCTTTGCCATTTTAACGGCTTCTTCATCAGTATATTTTTTAGAAAATACCCCGTCACAGATCCTGTGCAGCGGGTGGGCTTTCGTAATGTTCACATCATCGCAGGGAATGCCTTCATTGGCAAGACCTGGATTTTGTGAAAGGGCCAGTTCAATGCCTTTGTAATCTTTATTGTCTATGAGTTTTTTCAATTTTATGTTCTATGTTTTTCAGGAGTACCCATAAAGCACAATGTGTATATTGTCGAATATACAAACATATTTATTTTTCTATCTCTGAATATTGTTGGTTTGATTTTTAGTTTGTTGGATATGTTTAATTCGACAGCGGGTGCCACATATCTGCATACAAAGTCATCTAACCCCGCTTATGAACGTTTCTTACGGCGACACTGGTTTATGAAGAAAATGAAATAAACTTTAATGTTTATCCGGAAAAGTCGTTACGAAACCTGTGAACTTAACGAAATCTTGCTTTTATAAATACTTATTTAAAAGCCTTCTTCAATCAGATCCTTGTTAACCATCATCCCGGTTGTTGTACCCATTGCTACAGCATTTGCAACTGTTCGCATCCGGCTTGCGTTATCACCACAAGCAAATATCCCATGAACAGTGGTTTTTTGAAAAATATCTATCTTAATATATCCTTCATCAGTTAATTCACATCCCAATATTCCAGGAATAGTGCAATGTTGTTCAAAAGAACTGCGTGTATAAATGGCTTTGACGGAAGATGTTGTACCGTCTTTAAAAATGATATTTTGAAGGTACCCGCTGATGTGTTCTAATTTTTCAATTTCTTTTTCTACTATTTTGATATGGTGCCTTTCAATCTTTGCAGTTTGTTCTGTAGTCAAAATGGATGTGCCATTGGTAAATAGGGTTAAATCCTTTGTCCAATTTGAAATAAGCTTAGAGAAATCAAAGCCATACTCCCCATTGCCTAAAATACCCGTTTTCTCATTTCTTAGTTCGTATCCGTGGCAATAAGGGCAGTGGAGGACCGAAATACCCCAACATGCCTCAACTCCATCAATGCCAGGCATAATGTCCCTGATGCCTGTGGCGAAAATTAGTTTTTTTGCTGTGAATATTTCACCTGGCACTACCCGGATTTCAAAACCCATTTCAGTTCTGATACCACTTGTTGCTAAGCCATCGAAGAACTTTACAGTATCATACCTTCTAACTTGCAGATTTGCTAATGCAGCAATTTCTGCTGGAGTATCACCGTCATGTGTTATGAAGTTGTGGGAATAAGGTGTTTGCCTGTTACATGGTTTGCCGCTATCAATTATTAAAACGTTTTTCAAGGCTCTGCCAAGAGCCATACCGGCAGCAAGGCCTGAATAGCTTCCACCCACTATTATTACATCAAAAATATTATTCCCTGTCATAGTCTTTTATTTTAGAATTTCATTAAATGAAATCGTAAAGCAATGGATGCTGTTGTTTTGCCAACTTGCTTTATGAATTCACATCTCAGTAATGAAGTCATGTATTCCTGAAAGTTAGTCAGGCTTTACGATTTTTATTTACAACGATTCTAACAATTGAATCAACAATTGGGACGCCGGCAAACACTATCCAGGGAACTAATACAATAGTTAACAGTAAAGTTCTTTGATACAATGGTAATACAGATAAAGGTTTGCCAAACAGGTAAAAAAGTAGTGTTATCGACGGATAGATTGCAACCCATATTTTTAACGATGCAAGCAATTTCATTTTAATTTTCATGCTAACTGTTTTTGAATGTCTATTTTATTTAGTCATCAAAAGTACTTGCAGAACTATTCAATAGGATAGGACAAAAAGGAAGTTAAACAGGACTTAATTGAAATTGTGCCCGAAAGCACGGGCGATCTGATATAACAGCTCATTTTGCAGACAAATTCAGCCTGTTTGCATATCAGTTTCATAAAAGCCGGATTAATGAGGGAACTTCATGCTCCTTAGTCAGGTACTTCAGCGTATGAAAAAATCAGTTATTGTTTTATTGCATATAGGTTTTTGGGCCTGTTACTTCATTTTAATAGCAATCATGTTAGCTGTTTACTATCGAAGCAGTGTTCATGGAAGTAGCCAGGAATCCAGAATTTTGAATGCTTTAAAAAGCCTTTTTTTATTTGCATTTGTTCCTTCGTCCATTTCATATTGGGCATATTACTTTCTTTTGTTTCCCGGATACCTTCGACACAAAAGAGTTTTTCTGTCCATCATACATGGCATTGTAATTTCTGACGGGGCAGCCCTGATCGGGTATATCCTGATCCGGTATTCTATAGAATCTGGTTTTATGATAGACATGGATGATGCGGGTAAGCATGGCCGGTCAACCGCCATCACAGTACTAGTTGCAATGACCCTTATTGGCGTGGTAACTGGTGTAGTGGCATTGGTGATAAAAGGGTTTATCAACTGGTTTAATGAAAAAAAATTGAAAGAAGCTTTAAAAGAAAAAAACCATGAAATGGAAATGGCCCTGATAAAGTCGAAACTTGACCCCCATCTTTTATTTAACACCATCAATAATATAGATGCATTAATTATAAAAGATGCCGTTGAAGCGTCTGATTATTTAAATAAGTTATCAGACATTATGCGGTTTATGTTGTACGAAACGATGGCAGAAAAAATTCTGCTTAGCCAGGAAATTGAATACATAGAAAAATACATCGCACTGCAAAAAATAAGAACGGCCAATGTAAATTATATACATTTTACAGTATCGGGCAATATTGGCAATAAATCGATTGCACCAATGATTTTTATACCCTTTATTGAAAATGCCTTTAAACATACCACCAATAAAAAACTGGAGAATGCCATCACTGTCAATATCCTTATTACTGATAAAAAAATAAAAATGGTATGCGAAAATAAGTATGATTCAAAGCCAAAGGTTCAGCCAATCGACAGTGGTTTAGGAAATGAACTGATTCAAAAAAGACTACAGCTTATTTATGCTGATAAGCACCTTTTAGAAATAAACAAAAATAATGAACTGTACAGCGTTCACTTAACAATTATCAATGGATAAATATACCTGCATTATTATCGAAGACGAACCCCTTGCGCTGGAAAAAACGAAGGACTTTGTAAATAAAGTTCTGTTTTTGAACCTGAGTGCAACTTTTGACAATGCACTAAACGGGTTAACATATTTGAACAATAACAAAGTGGATGTACTTTTTTTGGACATTAATATGGATGAATTATCCGGTATTGAACTATTGGAAAGTTCTAAAATCAACAGCCAGGTTATCATTACAACAGCTTATCAGGAATATGCGTTAAAGGGTTACGAACTGCATATCACAGACTACCTGTTAAAGCCATTTACATTTAATCGTTTTTTGCAGGCTGTAAATAAAGCGCAGGAGAATTTAAGTCAGCGAAGTGCAGAAAAGCAATTGGATTTCATCTTCGTAAAAACCGAAAATCGCCTGGAAAAAATCATGATCAGCGATATCCTGTACATAGAGGGTATGAGAGATTATTTACGCATTCACACTGCCAATAAAAAGATCATGACTTTGCAGGGATTTAACGAGCTGGAACAGTTGATTCCTGCTCACCTGGTATGCAGGGTGCACAAGTCGTATATGGTAGCAATAAATAAGATAGAATCTATAGAGCGCAGCAGGATTAAAATTGCAGATCAGTTAATCCCCGTTTCAGAAACATACAAAGAAGCCTTTCTTCAACTTATTAACAGCAGACCATAAACTTCCTGAAATTTGGAAGGCTACAACTCACTTTTGGCAGACATACTCCTTCGTTTTGCATAGCTGAATTGCACAGCCACACATCTACCGGTACATTTGTTTAAATTAATTAAGCAAGACAGTATAAAAGTTTTTTATTCTTAGCCGATAATTCTTACAAATTCAATTTGCTTTTCATAATCTTTCAATAGTCAAAGGTTGGTTAGCCTGTTTCAAGTACTAAATGATAACAATAAATTTATGGTAAGCACAGCTGTTTTGTCGGAAGGTTAAAAAAATTAAATAATAAAAATGAAACCATTAATTGTTTTGATTATTGTTTTCGGTATGTCTGTCTTTGCTCCAAAGTTGACAACACACAAATACGATTTTCCATTATCCGCCCGAATTGCTATGTCAGCTATGCTACTCTTTACAGCTATGGGGCATTTTATATTTACTAAGGGAATGGCTATGATGGTACCCGATTTTATACCTTTCAAAATAGAAATGGTTTATCTGACAGGTATTATTGAAATTGTTGCTGCCATAGGGTTACTGATTCCGGGACTTAGAGTATTGACTGCCTGGCTATTGATTTTATTCTTTCTGCTTCTTCTTCCTTCCAACATCATTGCTGCTATTAAACAGATAGATATTGAAAAGGGCACCTTAAACGGCAGTGGTTTAAATTATTTGTGGTTCAGGATTCCTTTGCAAATACTGTTTATAGTATGGACATACATAAGTTCAATAAGATTCTAAACTCTGTTAAAAAGTACACCAGCCGCTAAGCGAGGCTTTCTACTATGCTGGCTATCGAATATATCCTCATCTTTTTATCGCTACCAGCGGTGGTTCAGAGCAAACATCTTTCAACTCACTAACAGCAGGCCATAAATCATCTAAAATTTGGAAGACTAAATATCCCTGTTGGCAGACATACTTCCCCGCTTCGCATAGCTGAATTGCAGGCCCACACTCAGTCATATACTTTTGCTTCAGTTAATAAATTATAACAATAAAAAAATAATCATGAAGCAAAAATTAAAAACTGGACTCATAATAAGTATGATATTCCTGTCAGCAAGCACATTTGGTCAAACTAAAGGGCCGGAAGCAAAAAAAATAACCAATGCTACAAGGAGTACAAAAACCTACCTGGACCTGATGGTTAATGTGGTGAGTACAAATCTTAACTACGGTGGATCTAACAGCGCCCTGGCTGATTACAAAAAATCAGCTAACGGAATACAGGCCGGGACATCATTTCAAGCGGGTATTACACCAGGATTTTCTATTGTGTCCGAACTATATTTTATGAGGAAGGGCGGTAGATTAAAAGCCAATAATCCATTAACCACTAACGAATCAAGGCTTCGTTTAAATACAGCAGAATTACCGGTGATGGCCCGTTTTCATGTGGGCAAATTTTATATCAATGCCGGGCCATCCATCGCCTATAATTTTAGTGGAAACAGGGAGATTGACCATCAGTCCACCAAACTCTCATTTAAAAACTCAAGTGAAGGTTTTAAGCGGTTCGATGCCGGTATTCAGATGGGCGGGGGCTTTGAGTTTCCATTTAAACAAAGGAGGATTGCGTTAGACATACGATACAATTACGGGTTAACCAATATATCTTATGACAAGGAAATACATAACAGGGCTTTGATGATCAGTGTGCATTTTTCTAAACCCTGGAAGACAAACCCGCTGGCAAGAAATAAAAGATAATAAAAAAACACCCCAGTTTGATCTTAGTAATGTTATGTTTCCTGTTAGCCTGCTTTTATTGCGAATTAAAGTATTCACTAGGATAATCTGACCTTGTGTAAAGACCGTAACAATTATCAAAATATTTTACTTCTACCTGTTGAAATTTCACTTATTACCATTAGTATTTAAAAAAATAAATTATGATAGAGTTTAAACAACTTCGAAAAGAAAGAATCATTTACCGGACGGGCATCATTTTATTATCAATGTGGTTTGGTGCCAGTGGAATTCTGGAGATCACTAAAAATCCACTGGTTTGGGATAGTACAATAAAGATGGGGTATCCTCCTTTTTTTATTACTGCATTAGGTATTGCAAAGATTTTGGGAGTAGTCGTTTTATTAATACCCAACAAACTTAACTGGTTAAAAGAATGGGTATTTGCTGCATTTTTCTTAGATATAATATTTGCCGTTATATCCGTTTATTCCTTTGCAGGTATTTCCGGGATTGTAAAACCAGGTATCGCTTTTCTTTTGATTCTCATCACTTATATTATGTTTCGCAAAATTAATCCTGTATTGAGAGTATCATTTAATTAGAAACATTCAATACCCACATGCTGCGACGTATTTTAAAGAAAGCTCGCGCCACTAATAGAAAGAATTGATACATAAAATCACTCCTTAAAAATTAAAAAATGAATACAAACAGCAATGCTGCAATCGCTATGGGCATACCAGCGGAGCGAGTGCCAATGAGTTCGCTGCGGAAGACATCACTGGTAGCCGGCTTACTGTACCTGCTCACTTTTGTTTCCATCCCCACCCTTGCTATCTACAGTCAGGTAAAGGGTGCGAATTATATCACCGGCTCCGGGACAGACACTGCTGCCATTATTGGTGGTATCCTGGAGATCATCGTTGCTCTCGCTGGTATTGGCACTGCCATCGCACTGTACCCGGTACTCAAGAGGCAGAGCGAAGGTCTTGCGCTGGGGCTTGTTGCTTCCCGAATCCTTGAAGCAAGCACCATGTTCGTTGGCGTTGCCTTTATTCTGTCAATAGTGACCTTGCGGCAGGCAGGTGCTGGTACAGATGCATTGGCATCCGGCCATACGCTTGTGGCTTTGTATGACCGTATCTTCCTGCTTGGACAAAGCTTCATACCGGCCTTGAACGATTTGTTGCTGGGCTTCCTGCTTTACCAGTCCAGGCTGGTGCCCAGAGCGCTATCGCTGATTGGAATGATAGGAGCAATTCCGCTCATTGCAGCCTACATTGCAGTGCTGTTCGGGATCATTGATCAACACGCTCCCTTAACAGGGTTGGCCGCATTACTGGTTGCACTATTTGAATTTTCGCTGGGCATTTACCTTATAGTTAAAGGTTTCAGGCCTTCGGGAATCACTGCAAACATGTGATACAAATGGAAAGCGAATGATTTTACTTGTCTGTATCTGACATCGGGCTGTCCTTTGAGGCGTTGAAAGCCCGGGTAGTTTTGTATCCTGAATTAATAGCAAAAAACAAAAATGAGACCAAGAATTTATATTGCCGTTATCCTTTTATCCATGGGACTTCTGACCAGGGCGCAGCAAAGCAACCCTTTTATCTCCGGGTTTGAAAAAACAATGCCTTCCATAACATTAGGTTCGCAACGAACTGTCTGGATTCATATTCCAACCAGCCATGCAGGAAATAAAAATGGTGCAGCGCATTACCCCGTGATCTATTTATTAGATGGAGATGCAAATTTTAATAGTATCGTTAGCGTAACTGAATTCATGAGTAACGCAGGTCTTTGTCCGCCAATGATCGTAGTGGGGGTTTTGCATCCTGCCCGAATGACGGACCTGACATTTGGTACAGATAAGGAAACTCCTGGTATCGTTGGCAGAGGCGAAAAATTCATGCTCTACGTCGAAAAGGAATTGATGCCATACATCGAATCAAATTACCCAACAGCTTCTTATAAGATATTCATTGGTCACTCCGTGGGTGGACTGACTGTTGTGAACACGCTGATACATCATCCAAATTTATTCGATGCCTATGTTTCTCTTGATGGCGCTTTATGGTGGAACGATCAGCAAATTGTAAAGGAAGCAAAAATGACTTTAGCAAATACAAATTATAAAGGAAAAACCTTGTTTATGGCATTGGCAAACCGGATGGAAAGGGGAATGGATACGCTGGAAGTTGAAAAAGATACTACGGAGGGTACTGAACTTATTCGCAGCAACCTGGAATTCATTAAGGATATTTTCAAAAACAAAACAAATCAATTGCGTTTCAAACACGCATTTTATGAAAATGATGATCACAGCTCTGTCCGGTTGATCGGGGAGTATGATGCCCTCCGGTTTATTTTTGATTATTACAAACTTAAAATTTATAATAGTGAATTAGACGATCCCCATTTTAAATTGGATTCTTTATTAGTAACACTCTATAATAATGTTTCTGCGCAAATTGGCTATCTCGTTAAACCAGATGAAAGCCAGGTTAATAATCTTGGATACCATATGTTGAACCAAAAACAATTTATTAAGGCAGAAGCATTGTTTAAACTAAATGTCACAAACTATCCCGAAACGGCTAATTGTTATGATGGATTAGGAGATTTCTACCTGGCAAAAGGTGATAAATTAAAAGCCATAGAGAGTTTCAAAAAAACTTTATCATTAAAGGCCATTCCCGAAACAAAAGAAAAGCTTGAAACATTATTGAAGGAAAAGAAATAAAGAACTCTATAAAATAGCGAATTCTAAAGCATACTAATTAACCAAGCCTTTTATGGTAAACATAGCACAATCGGGACTTCTGATTTTACTCTCTCTGTTTTAGTATTGCATGTCATCATTCTTCTGAAATTAATCCCTTACCATCTTGTCTGGGGTGGCAGATTAAAATCAGATAAAGAAATGTACCGGTTTGAAATTTTCTCTATTGTAATAAACTCACTGTTTGTTATTGTAGTTTTGGTACAGGCGAATTTCCTGACAATTGATATACCAAAGACAATAATAACCTATGCCTTATGGCTCATGACGGGATTATTTTTATTGAACACATTAGGGAATGTAACATCAAAAAATAAACTTGAACAAAGGCTTTTTACCCCAATTACGCTACTGTTGACTATATTTTCATTAATCTTAGCAGTGTCAAACTGATTTGAAAAGACGCTACGCCAAGGATGGGTATTCAATTTGAGACACACAGCCCACATAACTGTGGCCTTTACAGTTGCACTGCATAAGCAAATAAAATGCTGAAGTTTAAGTAATGGTTTCAATTAATAAAGAAATAAAACAATAAAAAGTATGAACGATAGATATTTAATGCCGGCACAGGAGGCAGGACGGGCATTTGTCATGAGACAAATTAAAGGGAGCGTTGTTATGCTCAACCTGCTTCGCTTTCGTGATATAGCAGACTATTCTGGCTCTCCGGAACTTATGCCAAACGAACCTATAAGCGGAAAAAATGCTTATCAACTGTACATAAAACATACAATACCTTTTCTAACTGCTTCAGGAGGCGAAATTTTATTTATAGGTGAAGGAGGTGCGTTTCTAATCGGACCAGCAAATGAACATTGGGATGCTGTTCTATTAATAAGGCAAAATAGTGTAAATAGTTTCCTGGCTTTTGAATCTAACCATGAATATATGAAAGGCATTGGACATCGCACATCTGCATTGGAAGACTCCCGGCTGTTGCCATTGGTCGAAAATAAAAGCAGGCAAGATGAAATCTAAAATTAAATAAAGAACAGCTAAAAATGAAATTGAGCAGTGATAATTTGCTTTCATTTGTTCCGGATAAAATTGTTTACTGAGGCTGTTCTTTGGCTCCATCATCAGATATGTTTTAGCCGTTCTAATAGTAGTATCCGCAGATCCCTATCAATGCTAGCAATGACCTGCGGATACTATCGCTTGAAAACATAAGTTAATAAGGTTTGATTACTTGTCCCGTGTTAGCTCCAAACACAGCTTTGCGAAAGCCATATTCCAGTTGTTGCATGGTAACAGGAATATCTCCGGGAAAGAAAGGAAAATAATGGGGTGAATTTTCAATTACAGTAGGGCTTACTGCATTGATGCGGATACCATTCTCTAATTCGATGGCTGCAGCCCGTACAAATGCTTCAACCGCTCCATTGGCTGCCGATGCATTGGCAAAGTTCAATTGCGGATCATGCGTTAAAGCACCGGTGATTAACGAAAATGAACCTTTAGGATTAATATAGTGTTGCCCGATAAGCACCAGGTTGATCTGCCCCATCATTTTCCCATCAACACCTTTTCTAAATTCCTTATCAGTCATTTTTTTCCAGGGACCAACATAAGTTGGACCTGCTGTACAAATAAGAGCATCGAAAGCGCCTGCTTGCTTGTACATATTTTCAATGGATTCGGGGGAGGTAATATCTACCTGGACGTCGCCAGTACCTGAAGCAGCTTTTATTACTTCATGTTCTTTTTCAAAAACGCTTGTTAAGTGCTTTCCCATCGTGCCTGATGCACCTACGATGATAATTTTCATTTTTGTAAATTTTAAAAGTTTATTTACGCAAAAGTAGTTTCACCTGCAGGTGATATGATAGGACAATGATGCAGTTGTACAGGACTTATCCGAAATTATGCCTGAATGCTTCAGGTGAATACCCGGTTTGTTTTTTGAAGAACCGGATAAAATAGGAAACATCTTCGTAACCCAGGTGATTGGCTACCTGGTTTACCAGGTTAGATGTTGCAAGAAGATATCTTTTGGATTCCAGGATAATATATTCATTAATAATTTGTGAACTGGTTTTACCCAGTGTTGCCTTAGTGATGGCATTAAGCTGGTAAGGAGTAAGATTCAACATAGCAGCATACTCAGACACTTGTTTATGGTCAGTAATATGCGTTTCCAAAAGCGCTAAAAATTCCTCCAGACGGTCCTGCGGGTAAGGTACTGCATTACTGTAGCCGCTTTTGCTGGTTTGCCGGATAAGTTCGATAAATAAAATACCCAGGTTCGCTTTAATGACCTCCTGGTATCTTTCTTGCTTGTTGCTGTACTCCCGGAAAATATACTCCAGTATAGTAAATAACTTTTTGAAGCCATTGGCAGTAAGCCGGTAAAAGTTTATAGT
>JAATGJ010000087.1 GCA_015654695.1 Chitinophagales bacterium
CTGGAAAAGCATTTTGGATTTCATTGAAAAACCACTCACCAGTGAAAATGTGAAAATGGTAGCAAACGGTGTATGATTTTAATGCTTCGCATCACGGACAGGCTTTCTGCTACTAATACAGGAATCTACATGCCTATTTCATGTTTTCAGATTCAATTACATTGATCTTAGCCAGTCTTCTCTGGTGTCTTTCCGCATGGGTAAACTGTGCGGCAAGAAACGTGAGTATGATATCCCGGGCTAATTCAATACCAATAACCCGCTGACCAATGCACAACACATTTACATCATCATGCTCTACAGATTGATGAGCAGAATAAGTATCATGGCAAACACCTGCACGGATACCTTTGAACTTATTGGCTGCAACGGATACTCCTACCCCGCTTCCGCAAATAAGGATTCCTCTTTCTGCCTGTTTATTAAGAATAGCGTGGGCTACATCTGCAGCATGATCCGGGTAGTCGGTAGGTGCTTCAGTAAAGGTTCCAAGATCGGTGACTTCGTAACCATGCTCACTGATATCTTTCAGCAGCGAATTTTTATACTGAAATCCGCCATGATCTGATGCGATGACAATTTTCATATTACTTAGTATTGTATTTTCTGAAAATGATACTTTACACAAAGATATTCCGTCCGGGTTTAGCGGCTGGCTAACTCTTCCGGACCCGGAAAGTCCTTCATTTTTTACTTTAAAGGAATTCTTTTACTGTCTTCCCCGGAAAATTATAAGTGAAAACCAGTAACAGAATATATGGCTATAAGTAACGATTGTTAACAGAGAAAATAGCAAGTAATAGACTACCTTGTCCAGTTCAATTACGACTATGAACAACCAATTTGATTTACTGATTGACAGTTACATTGACAATGAAATAGGCATTGATGCCGGCTTTTTAAATGAAAGATTATCAAATGGCCTGCAGCAAAATATACGGCAATTGCAAAGAGATGAAATGATGATAGCCGCAGCCATCGGAAACGAAGAGGTAAAAGACCCCAGGCAAAAAATCAGGGGAGATAAAATTTATTGGATGGATAAAAGCCATACCAATATTTATGAACAGGAATTCTTACAACTGGCAGAAGACCTGATCGAGCACCTGAACAAGACCTGCTATACCGGGATCAACGGGTATGAGTTTCATTACGCAGTATATGAAGAGGGCAGTTTTTATAAGCGGCATACTGATCAGTTTAAAAATAATGATAACCGTAAATATTCGCTTATTAATTATTTGAATGATGACTGGCTGGAAGAAGACGGCGGGCAATTACTCGTATATAAAAATGATGCCGTTCAAAAGATCTTACCCCAGTCACAAACAGCTGTATTTTTTAAAAGCGATGAAATAGAGCATGAAGTGACGATATCCAATCGCAGCAGAATGAGTATTACAGGATGGTTGAAACAGGTATAGTGTCTTTCCTGTTACCCTACCGATAAAAAAAATTAAACCGGGATATTAGTAATTTTATTTAGCAGACTGTGATTCCCATGTATCCGGTTGAAATGATACATGAAAAATGCAGCTCACATGGCCAGGAGCACAGCCACATAATGGCTGATGGCGCCTGCCAATACAAACACATGCCATACGGCATGAGTATAAAGATGTTTATCCCATACATAAAAAAACACGCCAATTAAATATAAGACACCACCTGTGCAAACAAAGATCAATACAGGAACAGGTAAATAACCGAAGAATCTCCGGCCACCTGCTACCAGTATCAAACCCATTAATACATAAATGATGACCGAAACGATCTCAAATCTTCCGGTAAAGCGTATCTTAAAAAAAATTCCGAAAAAAGTAAGTCCCCATAAAACGCATAAGAGAGTAATGCCAAAAGCATTATTCATATACACCAGCAGAAAAGGTGTATACGTACCGGCTATTAAAAAATAAATACTGATATGATCGAAAATTTTAAACAGTCGCTTTACCTCCGGCTCCTGTGCAAAATGATAAACTGTTGAGCAGGTGAACAGCAGTAAAAAGCAAAAACCATAAATACCAGATCCTGCAATTCCAGGTATATTGCCGTGGGCTGTGGCCAGGCCAATTAAAACAGGAATGCCACTAAGACCAAACAGCATACCGATAGCAGCGGTCAAACCGTTGACTATTTCCTGCCTGCGTGAATATGTATCCATAGAAGAATTATTTTTTACCCAACTGCAATTTACAATGAAACTTTTAACGCCATAGTCAGTTCCCGGCAGGGCTGACGCCTTAAGATTAATTCTACATCTATAATATATACAGCAGCCAGGTTATAGTTATGCCGGATCAATGATGAAAGCTATAAATATACGGCGCTTTATGCGCCTTGCCCGTGTAGTGTTTTTCATGTCTTTTTAAAATGTCAAGACTTAACATCTTCCGCTGAAAACTGGTACGTCTCAGTTTTTCTCCAAGTATCGCTTCATATACCTGTTGCAATTCTTTCATGGTAAATTTAGACGGGAGCAGGTTAATTCCCACGATCTTTCTGTCCAGGTTCGTACGGAGAGTCTCCAGCGCCTTTTCAATAATAGTGTTATGATCCAGGATAAGAGCCGGCAGTTTAGTAATATCATACCATGTGCAGGAGTCTGTCACAGCATCAGGCCTGGGGGTTATATCGTTGTAATTGATCAATGCATAATACGCGATGGAAATAAACCGATCCAGCATCCAGTGTTTTTTTCCCGGCTTATATCCATTGGCTTTCAGAATAGTTTCCATTATCTCCGGCTGATGGCGGTTAGTATTTCCAAAAGCATAAAATTGTTCCAGGTAAATATGATCAATGCCTGTGCGTTCTTTTAATCCCAGCTTCACGGCATCATCCAGGTTTTCATTCCTTCGTATAAAACCACCAGGCAGTGCAAACAAGCCGGTGTTATGATATTCTATCAGTAAAATTTTCAATTTCTCACCGGAAAAACCAAACACTACTGAATCGTATGCAATGTTTGTAAGAAACCCCTTACCATCCGCCACTGCTGCCGGGCTGACTTTTTTTTTGGCCATGACCGATATTTGTCAACAATAATAGGTCATTTTTTAAAAAAGAATTATTATTGTCTCAAATTGAGACAATAATTAAAACTTCCTGTATGCTTAAAGCCATATTGATTGCCTGTTCTTTTTGTTTGGTTTTTACCGGAGCCGTTGCCCAAACTAATAATTACTTTCCTGTACAAACGACTATTGAGAACGGTACGATAGAAGGTAACTATGATTCGAAAACGGGTATGCAATTTTACCTGGGCATTCCTTTTGCCAAACCACCCATAGGACAGCTTCGCTGGAAAGCGCCACAACCATTAACCAACTGGAAAGGAATAAAAGAAACAAAAAAATTCGGTCCGAGAACCATACAAGGAATTGTTTTTGGCGACATGAACAGCCGGTCTGATGGTTTAAGTGAAGATTGTTTATACCTGAATGTATGGACACCTGCCAAACGCAACACGAAAAACCTGCCTGTACTCGTATATTTTTATGGCGGAGGATTTGTAGCCGGTGATGGCGCTGAACCCAGATATGATGGAGAAAGTATGGCCAAAAAAGGAATAGTGGCAGTCACTGTTAATTATCGTTTGAATGTTTTCGGGTTTTTAGCTCATCCTGAACTGAGTGCGGAAGCGCCTTATAAAGCATCGGGTAACTATGGTTTACTGGATCAGCAGGCTGCGTTGAAATGGGTGCAGAAAAATATAGCTGCTTTTGGCGGAGACCCGAAACGGGTAACCATTGCCGGAGAATCGGCAGGTTCTATTTCGGTAAGTTACCAGATGGCTTCTCCCCTTTCAAAAGACCTGATCGCCGGCGCTATTGGTGAAAGTGGTGCGGGTATCCATCCTACTTTAGCGCCCGTGAGTTTAGCGGAAGCAGAAAAAACCGGGTCTGAGTTTGCAAAGAAAGCAGGTTATCCAACGTTGGCTGAATTGCGCAAGCTCAGCACAAAGGAATTATTTGAAATATATAACGAATCGAAAAGATTTGGATTTCCGGTAGTAATAGACGGATACTTTTTAACAGCCAGTTTGCCGGAGATATTTGCTGCCAAAAAACAAGCGATGGTTCCTTTGTTACTAGGATGGAACTCTGCTGAGATACCCGGTATGGCTTTTATGTTCAGTATGCCCTATACAAAAGATAATTACATCACCCGGTTGAAGAAAGAATATCCCGACGATCATGAAGAAGTATTGAAATTATATCCCGGTGATTCATCCAGGCAAATAGAGTTTTCGGCAACAGCGCTTGCTTCTGACAGGTTTATTGCCTATAGCACCTGGAAATGGTTTGACCTGCACCGTACTAATAGTACGCAAGCTGTGTACCGGTATCTCTATAGTAAACTGCGGCCACCATTAGCCGATCAAAATATGACACCCGGGCTGGCAGGTGGTACATTGAAGAAAGATGTCAACGCCATTAAAATGCCTGAACCCGTTGGAGCGCCTCATGCCTGTGAAATAGAATACTGCATGGGTAACCTGCATCTTGTAAAAGAGTATGCATGGACCGCTGAGGATTTTAAAGTATCAGAGACCATGCAAAACTATTTTGCCAATTTCATTATTACAGGTAATCCTAATGGTACAAAATTACCCAACTGGCCTGCTGCCCAGCCAGCGGATAATAGTCCCGATATAATGATCATTGATGTGGAATCAAAAGCAGTGAAAGCGCCGGATGATGCCCGTTACCGTTTTTTAGATAAAGCCTATAACACTAAAAAATAAGCTGCGGGTAATAATTTGCCTTGCTATCGGACAGGTCTGTAAAATCGTTCCTGATTGACAGCCCTGTCCTATTTTTTTATCCACGCCTTCCTTCCTATTTTCACCGAATGCACCCTCATGTCCAACTATTACTGCAATGTATTAACCTCGAAGAAAAAGAGCAGGTACAGCGGTATAGTTTAGATCAGCAGCATACATTAAAACAATTAAAAGCTGAAGGACTGGCTTTGCATCCAATTATTGTCACCAAAAAAAACTTTGGCTATGCCGATTATCCTGAAATCAGTTTTAAACTCAGCTTCCCGCCAGAAGCACACCTGTTTAAAGATGGCGCTGCCATTGAGTGTTTTATTGCAGGCGAAGATCCGGTGAAAGGTGTATTGATAAGTTTGGAGGGGAAGAATGGTGAGTTTCGGTTGTTTACTCCCGACTTTCCTGATTGGATAGAAGATGATGGAGCAGGTATCAAGCTGGCACCCGATACCCGAACTACCAGCATCATGAAAAAAGTGTTGAACGAATTAGAAAACAACAAACCATTGTTCAAATTATTTGAACAGTTACATAGCGATGCAACCACAAGAGCAAATTCATCGCAATCCCCCGGCGGGCTCAGTAGTAATTCACTCCACTTTCGTAATCAACAATTGAATGAAAGCCAGCAACAGGCCGTTGCTGCCATTACGCAAAACGAAGAGATCAGCATTGTACATGGCCCGCCCGGCACTGGTAAGACGACTACGCTTATTGAAGCCATACTGCAATTGATTAAAGCAGGAGAAAAAGTATTGGTGTCCGCACCCAGCAATACCGCCGTGGATAATATTGCCAAAGGTTTGATTCAGCAGGGAGTGAACCTGTTAAGAGTGGGTAATGCCAGCAAAGTGGACGAAACTATCTTTTCTCATACACCTGAAGGCAGATTGGTCAACAGCAGGCAACAAAAAGAAATAAAACAATTAAAAATAAGAGCCGAAGAGTTTCGCAGGATGGCGCTGAAGTATAAGCGCAGTTTTGGCAAGGCCGAAAGAGAACAACGCAACCTCCTGTTCAAAGAAGTAAAGAACATACGTATCGAAATAAAAAAGCTACAGGCATATAATGAAGAGAAACTATTTAAAGAAGCGGAAGTGATTGCAGGTACACCCATAGGATTGTATGACGCCAATATTAATCATCTTCGTTTTCAGACTCTCGTGATGGACGAAGCAGGTCAATGTATTGAACCATTGGCATGGTGCATATTTCCGTTAGCGGAAAAGATTGTGTTGGCAGGCGATCATTGGCAACTCCCTCCGACAGTATTAAGTCATGAAGCAGCCCGTTTAGGCTTTAACCGTTCCATTTTAGAAACAGCCATTGAAAGCGTGAGTAATGTTTTTCTTCTCAATACCCAGTACAGGATGAGAGAATCTATTGCAGGATTCAGCAGTAATTATTTTTACAACAGTTTATTACTGACTGCTGCACATTTACAAAATACGGGTACGCATATTTGTTTCATTGATACGGCAGGATCGGGCTACAATGAAGTACGGGGACCCGATGGCACCAGCTTACAAAACGAAGGTGAATTGCAAATCGTCCAAAAATTATTCGAAACAGAATCCCTTGATCCTATAAAAACAGCTTTCATTTCACCCTACTCAGGACAGGCCGCTGCCGCTAAAGAAGTGTTGCCAAAGCAATTGCGCATCAGTACCATTGATAGTTTCCAGGGACAGGAAAAGGAAACCATTATTGTATCACTGGTGCGTAGCAATGATGAGGGTGATATTGGTTTTTTAAAAGATTACAGGAGAATGAACGTTGCCATCACCAGGGCGAAAGAGCAATTATTTGTCATTGGTGACAGCGCTACTATTGGCGCTGATGCATTTTACAATGCTTTCTTAACCTACATCGAAAAGTATGGAACCTATCGTACGGTATGGGAGTTTGAGTTGTAGTATTTCATTTATACTTTCTCCAATTAAAATAAGCGAGGATGGCCAGGAGGGTTTCTCCGAAAAAACCAATGACCAGGGTAACAGAGGGTATGCCATCTATTATAAAACTAATCAACCTGCCGGCAGCTAATCCACCCATAAAAACAATATTTGAAATAGTAGCGGCTTGCCAGTATTGCTTTTTAAAAATACCCGTTACCAGATTATCACCATACCCATGTATAAACACATGATACCCCTGAAAATATTATGCAGGTCAGTTGTATCTGCCTTGAAATCAAACAGCAGCGGTAATAATTTGTCCTGCGCTGCTCCATAAGCAAAGGCAACAGGCACTATCACGGTGACAGAAATTATTAAATGCAGCTTCTTCATTCAGCAAACCCGGGTTTTAATTTCCCCGTGTATTTTATTGTAAGAAAGGTTATTCAAAGCTGAATAAGACATCTCTTAACTCCCCCCTATTGACTTTACTATTATTTTTTCCGGCATACACTTTCCCGATAGTGGTCAGTTTATTAAACAGTTCATTAAAGCGGGATAATAGTTCAAAGAGTCATGAAGTGTTTTCACCAGTCACCGGCGGCGATAAAAGAAAAACTAGTTGATAGAAAACTCATCCCCCTCTGTGTAAATACTAAATTGAATATCCTTCATCGTAATCAACCCTTTGGAAGTTATTTTTAATTCGTCAGGTTTTCGCATCACCACTACCTGGCTTTCTCCCACCACTTTTACTTTATTCCCCTGCACTATGATAGCGGTAGCCTCATCTATACCAATGCAGCTAAGGGATGGATACCTGGCCAGGGCTGAAAGCAAACGGTTATAACGGCTGCGTACAATAAAATGCTGATCAATAACAGCCGTCGTGAGTAACGCTAATCCTTCTGTAATTTCAATATTCTTATCCACTACTTTTCTGAAAGTGGAGCGGTAAATGGTATCCGTCAACTCATTCCCGGTGATCATATGCTGGCTCATTACTGCCGCCCCCGCGCTCGTGCCGGCAATAGTGGCTCCATTTGCATACGCTTTGTGAATGGCTTTAAACACCGGCGTATTCAATACCACTTTCATAAACCGGTCCTGGCTACCACCGGTAATAAAAATAAGTTTGGCATGCTCCAGTGAATCCAGCCAGTTTTTATAACTGGTTTTTTCTGCTGTAAAATTGAAATTTACAATAGCATTGGTGCACGCAGGCTGCAGGTCGGCTTTAAAATAATAATATCCCGTATCCGGGCTTTCGCTTGACATAGGCAAAACAATCACATAATCTTTTGGTCCCAGTGCTGCTGCAGCTACCAGCGATTTCATTAATGCAGGCGGTCTGTCCCCGCCGCCAATAATAAAAAGTTTTCCCTTTGGTGATGCAGGCCCTTCCTGTGCAGTTGCAGGTATAATGTAAAACAGCATGCAGCCTATTATACTTTTAAATATATACTTCATGGAATGAATATAAGGAATTTTCAGTGGCAAATTTTATAATGACATAAGTAACATCGTCTGTAATTCGTGTAACGGCTGGCAGAACTTTTGTACAGTCTTTTAAGACACTACTATCCCCGTATCCAATAATTATCTGCGTTGCACCCATTACAGGCATTGGTATCATTCAACCGGCATAGGTTCTTCTTTTTCACCAAAAATATATTGATTAAACCATTGCCAGTTATGCCAAACAGCTGCCAGCCGTTCTTTGGGTTTATTGATACCATGTCCAAATCCTTTATAAACGACCAGCCTGGAAGGGATGCCCCTGTCCTGCAAACCACGATACAATTCATAAGCATTGGGAATAGGCACCCGCTTGTCAAACTCACCGTGCTGGATCAGTGTGGGCGTAGAAGCCTTATTAATATTGGTCATAGGCGAGGTCTTTAAATAAACGTTCATATCATTCCAGGGTGTCGCTTCCAGGTATTGGCGGGTAAAGGGTGTAATATCTGTATTGACGTAATAAGTTACCCAGTTAGAAATACCAGCACCGACAGAAATAGCTTTGAATATATGGGTATTGGTAGTAAGAAAAGCGGAAATATATCCGCCCTGGCTCCAGCCCATACAACCCATCCGCGACGTATCAATCATATTTTTACTGTTTAACCATTCTATCCCACTGACAACATCCCACATATCACCCACTCCAAGATTACCTACATTAAGTGTACGGAATTTTTCGCCATACCCTGCGCTGCCGCGATAGTTCACCCGAAGCACCAGCGCTCCTTTTTCTACCCATTGCATGATAGGATAAACATAGGTGGGTACAGGATCGGGAAGATCAATACCGGTTGGGCCGCCATGAATGACTGCCAGCAAAGGATACTTCTTTTTGGGATCATAGTTTTTAGGTTTGAGTAACACACCTTCAATCATGGCTCCGTCTTTACTCTTCCATTGAATCACTTCGTTGACAGGAGTATTCCAGTCTTTGATCTGCGCAGTACTGTTGCTGACCTGTTTTAATGGTTGGTTCAAACGCCAGGAGTAGATTTCATTCAGGCCATCATAGTTTCTTCCCGATACGGCAATGGCATCCGTGTTCTTGCTGAAAGAAATACCACCGGGCAGGTCTAAAGGAAGTGTAATGACTTTTGACAACCCCGTTTTTAAATCAACGCTATACAGTTTTCGTTTTGTTTTTTCAAAAGCTGATATAAACAAACCAGCTTTATTCCAATCGGCGACCGATTTATTTTCATCAATGTCTTTTGCTATTTCAACACTTTTTTTTGTTGTAAGATCATAAATAAAAAGCCGGTTGTTTTTGAAATAATTGGTGACGGAATCATTAACCGAGCTGCCATAAACAAATGAATTTCCATCGGGACTCCAGTTATTAAAAAAATCGCCTGTTGGATGATTGATAACCGTTGTCATTTTTTTACTTGCTACATCCAGCAGTACAATGTCGGAACTTATGCCGGATAAAATAAGCGGATCCAATTGACGGTTAAACGCAACCTGTTTGCCGTCGGGGCTCCAGGAAAAACCGGCTACTGAAAAATCTCCTTCCGTCAGTTGTTTGGCTACAGGCAATAAAAAGCAACCGGGAACTTTTGCTGTATCTGTTTTCGTGGAATCTTTTTTTGCCGGGTAGCAAGGTAATTCTCCCGCGAGAAAAATAGAATCATAATGAAAATTGAGTATCCATAAATGGTGTTGCCTGTACTCTTTACCCTCTACAGCAAATGCGCCAAATCGTTCCCTGGTATTTTTTTCCTGTTTGCTGTCGGTTTGTGGTTTACTGTAAACGATTCTTGTTCCATCGGGGCTCCAGTCATAATTACTGATACCGTCTTCATCTCTTGTAACCTGTATGGCTTCACCGCCCATTATTGAAATGATATATAGCTGTGTTTTTTCACCCCTGTTAGCGAGAAAGCTTACGAATTTTCCATCGGGTGTAAAGGCTGCATTGCTACTGCTGGCTTTGTTTGTCCTGGTTAATTGAACGGGACTTTCCCCATCCCTGGCCATCCATAGTTCATTATCGTATGCGTTGTTAGTCCAGTCTGTCGTTGTCACTGAATACACGATCGTTTTCCCATCAGGAGAAATAACAGGACTACCCACCCCTTTGAGGCTGATCCATTTTTCAAAAGAAACAGAAGCGTTTTTTTGGCTAAAAGCGAAGAGTCCCGGCATCAATAATACCGCAAGAATTATTTTTTTCATACACCTGGTTTATATTTCTGAATGTACATAAACTTATTCTGCCGGGAACAGTATCGCTGTTTTTGTTTTTAATCCTTACCCGGTTACCCGGGCTATAAATGCCCGGCAGGAATGAAAATATACATTTCATCAGGGAAATGTCTCCATACGTGGAGCATAATTTCAAAATCAGTCAAATTACCTGACATTTGAATAAAACCGGGTTTATGAAAAGTATTGCAGTTTTCTTATTGGCCTTTTTTATTGTTTCCTGTGCGGGAGGAAAGGAAAACACGTATACAGGAAGCACTCCGGCTGCCCCTGCTATAAGGTCATTCCTGGGAATTTCCCTGCATGATTCTATTGATTTCATCCGGTGGAAATTAATTTTCCGGAATAACCAATACCATCTTCAGTGCAATTATGGGATTGGCAAACCCAACACAAATGGTTTTATAAACGGAGGTCAAAAAATTGAATTTAGTGGTGAGTTAAAAAAAGAAAAAAATCATTACCTGCTCCGGCACGGTAATAAAACTTTAAAGGCCGCTGAATTTAATGCGGACCTGCTTCATTTGCTGGATGCAGACAATAGCCTGTTAATAGGGAACGGCGGATGGAGTTATACACTTAACAATACTACACCTTCGCTCTCTGATCAAACCAGTATTAGTGCTCCGCAAACCCTTTTAAAAGATTCAATGGCTTTTGAAGGACGGACTCCCTGCAATATACCCGGGGTTATTCCTCCCGGCGTGGACTGCTATAAATTAAAATGGCTTATCATTCTTTACGCCAATGCTGAAAAAAATGAACCCGGTACCTATAAAGTACTTGGCACCGGGTGGCGTAAAGAAGGTGGCAGGAAAGGCAACTGGAAAATCGTTACCGGGAAGAATGGGCGGATCACTTACCAGTTAAATGATGATAAAGAAAATGGGGTCCTCTACTTTTTAAAAATGGATGAACATATACTTGTGTTTACAGATGCTGACGGAAAATTATTGGTAGGTAACGAAGATTTCAGCTATACCATGAACAGCAGGTGGTGAGGATCTGCGATAGTAATAAAAGGACGTCGCGTTTGTAAGATTACACCTGCGCAACATCACGGATCAAAATGTGAGCGTGAAAGAAATAAAATAATCACTGCCCGGTTTCTGTATATTTTTTAAAATTGTCCAGTATAGCCTGCCATCCTCCCTGTTGCATTTCCAGGGAATGTGTGTTTTCAGCTTCAAAACTTTCCACTACTTTAGTTTTATTCCCCTGTGACGAGAAAGTTATTTTCGTTTTTCTGCCATCACCCATCGTATACTCTATGTATTCATTATTATTTACCGCGTCGTAAACTCCCCCGAAATCAAAACCTATACTACCATCTTTTGCTTCCATCCTCGAAACAAAGCTGCCGCCAACCCGCAAATCATTTTCTGCACGGGGAGTATGCCAATCGTCAGATGCGTTACACCATTTAGTGATGTGTTCAGGCTTTGTCCAGTATTCCCAGACTTTTTCTACCGGGGCATTGATAGTATTCTCTACCGTAATGACTGTTTTTTCCTGGATTTCCATTTTATTTTTATTTTTTGTTATTGTGTTTTTGTTTACACTACAAATATCTTGTAACTGTTTAAACTAAATGCTGTGTGAAAACGACAATTAAAGGGTTGTTTGCGGCAGTAATAAAACTAGTTTTTATTCTTCTATTGCTTTTCTTTAAAATATTCTTTCCACACTACCGATTGGCCGGTTTTAGATGATTGCCTGGCAGCCGTCAGTATCTTCACCACCATTTCATTATTAGCCGGGGCTGAAAGATCATAGGTTCCCATCTTAATATTACCTCTTATCACATTGGCAAAATATATAAACGGATCGTTCCTGTCGGCAGGTAACCGTTCAGCCGCTATAGATTCAGCGTCTTTTTTCTCGTTTTCTTTCAGCAGCATGTTTGTTCCGTCTTTACAAAAAACATACCCGGTAACGCCATACAGCTCCATGTCTTTACGGCCAAAAGGCCAGTTCCATGATGCCTCTATAATTACCTGCGTTTTTTTATACGTAATGATAATGGTGGCTTCATCATCCACTTTTGGATACAAGTTTGGTTTTATCTGTTGTGTAACAGCCGTGACTGTTTCCGGTGTTTCTCCTTTCATCAGCCAGGTACTTAAGTTGGCTCCATAACATCCAAAGTCTGTCAGCGCACCGCCTCCATTCAAAACAGGGTCGGTAAGCCATGCTAAAAATTCATTGCTGCAACCGATCTCGGCAGGGCCTTTATGACCTGTATGAAAAACAATTTTTCGTATATCACCCACCCGCTGTTCCTGTTGCACCAACTGGTAAGCCTTTGCATTACTGCCATACCAGGTAGTTTCATAATTGGTAAGTAAATAAATGTTATGTTTTTTTGCAAGGCTGAGCATTTTATCCGCGTGTTCAGCACTTACTGCCAAAGGCTTTTCTACCATTACATGAATACCCAGTGGCGCGCAATACTCCACCACTTTTAAATGATCATAAATAGCATTAAAGGCAAGCACCGCTTCCGGTTTTGTTTTTCCGATCATCTCTTCCATGGTCGCATACACCAGGTTCATCGAAAACCCATACCGCTTTGAATATCTTTCCGCCAGGGCCCGGTTGGGTTCTGCGATGCCGACTATTTCAATATCTCCACGGTTTTCCCTGCCCAGTATCCCATGTGCATGATCATGTACCAATCCAACTACTGCAACCCTAAGGGGCTTTTGACGAACAATATCTTTTTGTGCCATAAGAGGCATGACAGATACTATTAACAATATAACCAGTATCAAAGTTTTTTTGAACATAGTGTTATTTTAGGACAAATATAAACCGCCGGAGGTCTTGTTGGCAAATAGTTCTATCGCCCCGTATTAATTGATTTCATCGGATAGACCCATATCCGAATTGCTTAGCGAAGACACCGCAGGAATAAATTGCCCATTAAATTTTCATTAACTGGCGCATTACGCGGTGAAGACCAGATTCAGTATCCAGCATTGTTTCCAGTATGGAATAATGATTTACTCCCTCTATCTGTACTATTTCTGCAGGGATGCTTTCTTTCCAGCATGTATATAATTCTTTGCTTTGATCCACAAACTCGTTTGTTTCATCACTGCCCACTACCACTGCCAATGGGCATTGCGTGGCGGGTAACAGTTGAACCGGGCTGTTTCGAATAGCCATTTCCGTATCCATATTCAGTACCTCGTTAATATCAGAAAGCCGGATAGGGATTAAATTAAACAAACCGCTGATAGTACATACTCCTTTGATCACATCTGCCGTGAGACCAAAATGCTTCCCCCCGGTAGCTCTCGCGGCAGTCGTCAGTAGCATACCTGCCAGGTGGCCTCCTGCGCTATGCCCGGCGATATAAAGCTGGCCGGGATCACCATTATATGCGGATATGTGTTGATACACCCAATGGACAGCCTCCCGGCATGATACCGATACCTGGTCAATAGATGCTGAAGGCGCCAGCGGATAGTTAATCAGAACAGTAGTAATGTTATCATCCCGAAAAGCTTTAGCGATAAACTGAACATCTGCTTTACCTGATTTATGCCAATAACCACCGTGAATAAAGATCAATGTTTTTGAGAAAGGTTGTGACGAAGGATATATATCCAGTTGTTCGCGGGGTAATTTACCGTAGGCGATATCTTTAATGACATGAAATTCCTTTTCTGTTTGCCTGCTCAGTAATTCCCATCTTTCCAGGTGTGTTGCAAAAGCAGGAACATGCAACCGGTTATTAAACTGCCTGTTAAGAGCAGCCTGGTCGTATTGTTTATATAAAAACATTGAGTGTTGCGACTCCGGCTCAACCCGGCATGATTGCTTTTTCCGTTTCTTTCAGGCAATTAAAAACGATCTTGTAAAATTCAGGATGAGATTGCCAGGTTTTCCCCGTAACAATTCTGCCATCTTTTACTGCTTCATCAGGGGTAACGTAAATACCTCCGCAGCATTCCACTTCAAACTTCACATGTTCATAGCAGGCGATCTTTCTTTTGTCAACCAAACCGGCTGTTACCAATATCTGTACACCATGACAAATAGCAAAAACATATTTACCCCTGTCATAAAATTCTTTCGTGATGCGGATCACTCTTAGATCATTACGTAAATATTCAGGAGCACGGCCCCCGGGAAAAAGAACAGCCCTGTACTCATCAGTGTCCACCTCATCAAATGAAATCTGGGATTCCACTATATAACCTTTGCGTTCTACATACGTATCCCATCCCGGCTCAAAATCATGGATCACCAGGTTCATGGCTTTCACGGCGGGCGCTGCAATGACCGGCTCAAAGCCTGCTTCCCGCAAACGGTGAGTGGCATACAGTATTTCAAAACTTTCCCCGGCATCGCCGGTGATGATGAGTATTTTTTTATCCGGATTCATAGCTTTAAAGTTAATGTAAATCCGGATGGCTGAAATAACAGACTTTTATTAACCATACTATTTTATTATATACTCAACCCAGGGCGGATTTGAAGCCATTGTTCTTTTGAAATGGCATACATATAATTCAGTTGGGGGGCTTCACCATAATAAGCCATTTCTTCCTCCGCTATTTTTACAGCGCCCAGTCTTTCAATAGATACCTGCGAACGTTTATTAATGGCGCCTATATAAAACGTAACTGTATTGACAAACTGGAATGCATGATCAAGCATTAATTTCTTCAGGGCATAATTGTGTCTCCTGCCCCAATGGCTGCGTATAAAAAATGTATACCCGATAGAAACGGTATTCGTTTCAGCATGGTAATCGCTGTATCTTGAGCTGCCTATTATCTCATTTGTTTGTGCGTCTTTAACCAAAAACGCCCCTCCCGATTCTATAGCTCCTTCAAAATAATTTTGAAACTCCTGCCGCTGATACCTGTTTTTATTGGGATGCTGCTCCCAGATTAACGGATCTGAAGCAGCGTTATATAAACTTTCAAAGTCTGATTCTTTAAGTGGATCAGCGATCACCAGGCTGCTATGAAGCAACGGTTGAAAATTAATACCCGATATTATCATAACAAAAGAAATTGAAAATGGTGGATGTGTACAAAGCTAACCCGGATACCAGCATGATGTGACCCATTTTTAGAAAATAGTGACGAAAGGATTTGACCCGGCGAAACGATAGCTGTAAACCTGGATTGCTGTTATATAATGAATGAATGCTACAAACCAGTAAAGACGCTGATACCGGGTGCACCGTTGATGGGAATTTTTTTACTCTGGTGGAATGAGTATTTTGGGGAAAATCTTTCCTTTTCAAAGCTGAATAAAGCCCGGCAGGAAATTTGATGCAGGTCACCATGTATAAACATAAAGCTGAGGGTAACATTAGAAAAAATACGATTATTATTAACGTAAAATAACATAATGTCAAACACAAACATCCTGCAAAGCAAACCTGTAAAAAAAGTTCTTGTCGTAGAAGATGAGGGCGAAATGTGTTTATTGTTAAACCTCCTTCTTGACAGCGAAAAAATGGAACTCGTTTACGTACAAGACCTGTTGACAGCTAACGAATATCTTCTAAAAGAAAAACCATCAGTAGTCATCCTTGACAATAAATTACCGGATGGATATGGCGTGGACTTCATTAATTATATCAAAAAAAACTACCCGGACATCCGTATCATTATGATATCAGGGTATGGTGCTGCCGTTAAAGATGTAGCTATGGAAAATGGGGCGGATATTTTCCTCGAAAAGCCTTTCACCAGGGACCAGATCTATCAATCTATTGAGAAACTGCTGAATTAGTATAACGATTACATTGGCTGTGAAAAGAATAAGTTTGTTTTTCTTTCATAAACATTGTTTGAAAGCATGCTTGTTTTCCTCACTCAAATTATTTACCAGCCAATTTATTAATTATTTTTTCAATTTACCTTTTAGCATGGTGAATAAATAAGACGGGAAAGCGCCGGTGAATTTTGTGCGCCATCTATCCACGTAAAAAACTACCTGGCATTCACACTCTTCACAGGTGCAAGTACACCATTAGTATCTTCTGCATGTAAAAAATTCAAATCCAACCCATCCAGTACAATTACTCCCTGCAGGGAAGAGTACTTCGCTGCATCCTGTTGCCATGACCATGCAAGTTTACCATCCGGGGTGTATTCCAGCAATTGTGTGCCGGTGGCGCCGAACTTTGGGCCATGTCCCTGCCAGTTGGTAACAACATAATTACCATTGGCAAGAATTTGAAAGCCCGCATAAAAATTAGGCTTTACTTCAGCAGGCCCGCCAATTGTATCTGTCAATTTTCCATCGGGTGCAAATAGCTGAAAGTTTTTTGAAAACCCTGTACTCACTATAGTTTGCCCGTTTGCCAAACGTAAGGCCTGCCATGCATGCGGTTTATCCACCCCGTTTACTTTAGTTTGCCATATAATCTCTCCTTTATCATTTCCTTCGAATACGATATTATCAGAAGTGATTAAAAAATTACCTGATGGAGTTTCACGAACAAGCCGCACATAACCAAAGCCCGGATAATTAATAGACGCCTGATGATACCGGCTGCATCCACCTCTGCTAGCACTATTCCTTTTTTTCCCTGCCAGTCTAAGCCGGTTAGTAAGGTATTGCCGTTCCGCAACCTCCTCGCGGCGATAGTGCCGGGATACGAAGTAAGCTCATACAATTTTTTACCATTGGAAATACGCCGTTCTTCATAACCTGAACCTGTGCCAATAAGCACCCTGTTCCTGCCCACTAACTGTATATCCCGCCCGGCAGGTACCGTTACATACCAATTGGCCCCGGGACTGGCAATGTTCACATAACTCAATTGAGATAACCCTTCATCACGCAATAAAAGCTGACGGCCATTGTAACCGCTATATAATTTCTTACTACCGGCTTTTTGTGATCCGCAATGGCTAAAAGCCAGCGATACCAGTGTAATCAACAGCAGCAGGTGACGATTCATGCTCTTGTCAACAATTTTATTGATGTTGTTCATTTTACATTTTGCCCGGTAAAATTAGGCAAGAGTATTCTATTAACGTTCCTTTTAAAACAACCAGTACCAAAAGCAGAGGTCAATAACGATGAATTGTTTATTGACATCGTGTCATACCAGCCTGTATGAAACAACAGGATACGGAGAATAAATTACATTTACACCCGGAGTGATAACTTGTATTAAAACAATAATTCAGAAAAAAATACCATGAACACAAAACACAATACACTGCTTTCATTGAAAGAGGCTGGCAGAAGAAAGTTTATAGTAACAGCTACCAAAGCTGCAGGTGCAGCTATACTACTATCCTCGCCCCTACTGAGCTTTGCAGGTAGCCCTGGCGCAGGTTCCAAAATAATTACAGTAGGTGAGATCATGGATGCTTTTATCAGCGAAGTGCCGGGCGCCCCGTTTGCAACAACAGTAGATACCCTGAAGGCAGGCAACCGGGGTATTGCAGTCACAGGTATAGTTACTACCATGTTTGCAACCCTGGAAGTGATACAAAAAACAATTGCCCTGGGCGCCAATTTTATTATTGCACATGAACCAACTTTCTATAATCACCTTGATGAAACCAACTGGCTGGAAAATGATGATGTTTACCGGTATAAAGCGGACCTGCTGCAAAAACACCAGGTAGCCGTCTGGAGAAACCATGATTACATTCACACGCATATACCTGATGGTGTTATATCCGCCGTAATCGCCAGGCTTGGCTGGACTAACTATTATACTACCGGCACCAGTATGGCATTATTGCCCGCCATTAGTTTAAAGGAGTTGATACAACATGTAAAAGATAAACTGGGAATTGCTACGGTAAGATATATCGGTAACCTGGAGCAATCGTGTAAAAAAATCCTGCTGATGCCCGGCGCTGCGGGAGGAAAAAGACAGATAGACGCAATGATGAAAAGAAAACCTGATGTCCTTGTATGTGGCGAAATACAAGAATGGGAAACAGCAGAGTATGTAAGAGATGCGCAAACCAAAGGTCAAAAACTTTCATTGGTAGTACTGGGGCATATAGCCAGTGAAGAACCCGGATCGGAATACATGGCTGACTGGTTAAATAAAAAAATACCCGCTGTTAAAACAACCCATGTACCGGCTACTAATTCTTTATCGTTTTTGTAATCAAAAGCTTATGTTTGTTATTTTTACAATTCATAAAATAAAATTCATGCAAGCGAAAAACTTTTTGTGTTTACCAGTTATCCTGGTCTCAATTTATATAACCGGGTGCGGAAACAATACCGGTTCTTCAGATGCTGCTGACGTAGTTGACTCTCCGAAAACCACCCCTGTTGAAACCTTAAAAGCGAATACGGATTATAAACCAGCGTTCGAAGGACAAACAAGAATTGCGGCGGTAAAAACTGTTACACCCTATACTGTTGAAAAAATTGGCACGGACATAGGAAGACCATGGGCGATTGTTCCCCTTCCGGGTGGAAGATTACTGATCACAGATAAAACCGGGTACATGCAAATTCGTGGCGCTGATGGGGCGTTGGTAAAAAAGATCACAGGCTTTCCTGAAGTAGATGCCGAAGAACAGGGCGGTATGCTGGACGTGGCACTTGATCCTGCTTTTGCAAAAAATAGAATTATTTATTGGGTATTTTCTGAAAAATACGGAGCAGGTAACCTGACGGCTGTTGCCAAAGGCCAGTTAGATGAAACCACCGCAACTATTCAAAATCCTGTGGTGATCTTTCGCGCTACCCCGGCATTGGACAGCAAGAAGCATTTTGGATCAAGGCTGGTGTTTGATATAGATGGAAATCTTTTTGTTAGCGCCGGGGAAAGATCTATCCTGGAAGGCAGGGTGCAGGCACAATCACTTAGTTCAGGATTGGGAAAGATATTTAAAATAACAAAAGAAGGTAAACCGGCTCCGGGCAATCCATTCCTGCAGCAAAAAGATGCCATGCCTGAAATCTATTCGTATGGACATCGCAATCCACAAAGCCTGGATATACATCCTGTGACAGGAGAATTATGGGAAGCTGAATTTGGACCACGGGGTGGCGATGAACTCAATATTATAAAACCGGGAAAGAATTATGGCTGGCCGGTTATTACGTATGGTCTTGAATACGACGGTAGAAAAATCGGGGATTCTATACAACAGAAAGCCGGAATGGAACAACCGGTATATTACTGGGATCCTGTGCATTCACCGGGTGGTATGGTATTCTATACCGGTGATGCTATTCCCGAATGGAAAAATAACCTGTTCCTGAGCGGACAAAGCAGCACTCATATAGCCCGGCTTGTTATTGAAAACAATAAAGTGGTGGGAGAAGAAAGCTTACTGGCGGATAAAAAAGAACGCATCCGTGATGTGGCTTATTATAATGAGATGCTCTACGCTGTTACTGATAACGGCAGCCTTTACCGGATCAGCAAGAAATAAGGATAATCATCTGCTGTTGCGAACTGTACATAAATAATACAAAATGAGAAATCAAATTGGCCTTACCGCGATTTTTATGATGGTAGTGTCCTGCGGTGCACCTGTTCAAAATAATGAACCAACGCCTTCAAATAATGAAACAAAGCCGTTAACGATACCCATAGAAGGAACCTGGAAACTTCTTACCGGTACCCTGGTAGAAAAAGGTGATACCGTTGTTACCGATTATACAAAAGACAGGGAATTTATCAAGATCATTAATCATACGCATTTTGCATTTTTTAGCCATGATCTGAATAAAGGAAAAAACGCTGATTCCGCATTCTCATCCGGTGGTGGTAGCTACTCGTTGAAGGATAGCCTTTATACCGAGCGCCTGGTATATTGCAGCGACAGGCAATGGGAAGGAAATGATTTTCCTTTCACCGTTACCATTAACAATGATACTTTAATTCAGCAGGGTATAGAGAAGATTGAAAACATTGGAGTGAACAGGATCAATATTGAAAAATATATCCGGGTTAAAGATCAGCACTAAAACACATGGCACAGGAATTGGTCTCAAGAGTCTGGCAAATACATAGCCTGTTCGGCAAGGTTACCCCGGGGCTGCTTACCTGGAGCCATGGCCAGGTAGTCTTTATTACAGAAGAAGGAATACAATTCAATGAACCACTTTCCGGGCTAAAGAATGTGACATGGCCATTTTTGCGTATGGGTGTAGGATTTGATACCGTGGTAAACGGAAAAAAATATAAATTCTCATTCACCAAACCCAACCCGTCAGCTCCTGAACTGGATGATACGCTGGAAGAACAATTACTACGGTTTACTGATGCAGGCCGGCTCTGGGATTCGATCAAAACGCTAAGAAATGTAAAGCAGGATAAGGAAACGACAAAAACCTGGAAGGAAATATTGAAAAGATAAGACGTAATGACCGCATTTGTTATTGATCCTAACAAACCTACCGGCGGAAACTCTTTACTCCTTTCCAAACAATTTATCAATATCTTTTTCAGACCAATAAGTATAACCATCACTTGTGTAAAACATGATACCAAGGCCCCCTATTAACCGGTAATACTGCACATTAACACCCGTAGTTCCTAAATTAAAAGTCCGGGAGTATTTTTTGTTTTTCTTATTCTCTTTAAGAAAAAAGCTTTTTAAAATACTGTATAGTTTATTATACGTTCCACCTGTATTTTTAAAAGTTATACTGAAGTAATTATTCTTTGGCTGCTCCCGTACATCTTTTATGAACAACAAATAGGTAGTATCCGCGCCGGAATTAATGTATTCCATTTTAGCTTTTGTAATGCCCCCAAATTTTAACCTGCCGATCAGTTTCCAGTCAGCAGATTCCCTTTCTTCAATTTGTGAATGACCTGCCAGACAGCCGATTACTAAAATACTTACGAGGATAATTCTTTTCATTTGCTGCAATATCATGAATAATTTATTGCCAATAAATATACAATAACTATATCGTATAAAATAAATGCCGCCGGGTACTGCATCTTTTTTGTGCGGTGGCGCTGCAGCGATGATATGCCTCCCGGATAAATCGTTTTTTCTTTCTTATTTTTAACAACTGCATTTTTCGCCGGATGGAACAATTATTAAACCATATAAAAAACTATTCCCCGCTTAGTACGGAAGCCCAATATGCCCTGCATGATTGTTTTGAACAGGTGGTATTTTCTAAAAATGAATACCTGCTGATGGAAGGAAAAATTTGCAGGCACTTATATTTTTTGCAGCAGGGTGCGTTGAGAGGATTTTATACCGTTGATGGAAAAGAGATCACGCACTGGTTTGGTTTCGAAAATGATTTCGTCACCTCCTTTCACAGTTTTATTACACAGGAACCAGCCGTAGAAAATATCCAGTTGCTGGAAGGCAGTATTTTATGGGCTATTTCCAAAGATACTTTGGACGGATTATTTAACCAGTACCATGAAATAGAAAGACTGGTAAGAATTGCGTATGAAAAATATTATATCCGTCTGGAGGAGCGGTATGTAAATGCCCAGTTTAAAACAGCTACTGAGCGTTATGAAAACCTGCTGCGCCAAACGCCTCATATACCTGGACGGGTTTCATTGGGCCATATCGCTTCTTACCTGGGTATCAGCCAGGAAACGCTGAGCCGGATACGCAGCCGCTTTTAACATTTATCGTTTCGCTTTTTGACGGATGTCAAAAATGCCGCCGGGCAACCCGGATATTTTTGTTTCATTAAAAAATAAATATGGAACAAAAACAAAGTCAACAACCTTCTGCCGCTTTTATCGCAGCCTCATGGGCGGCATTGTTTATTGGTGTCATTGCTTTTCTTATTGGCTTATGGAACGCAGACATGGAGCTGAATGAAAAAGGTTATTATTTTACCGTATTAATGTTTGGCCTGTTCTCCGCCATTTCTTTACAAAAAGCCGTTCGTGACCAAATGGAAGGAATACCGGTTACGAATATCTACCATGGTCTTGCCTGGTTCAGCACTCTTTTATCCATCGTATTATTGACGGTAGGACTGTGGAATGCGGAGATGACAAAAAGTGAAAAAGGTTTTTATGCGATGTCATTCGTTCTCAGTTTGTTCGCCGCCATCGCTGTACAGAAAAATACCAGGGATGTCAAAGCCCGGCAAAACAAAGAATGATAACTATATGACCGTACATAAGGTATTAGTAATAAATTTACAGGCTATCTTAATGCAACCTATTTGAAACGTAATTTTTTACTGTTTTGTTTTTTGCATGTTTGCTGCTTGCTGCATGCGCAGCCAAAACGTTTTTCATTTATGCAGCCAAAAATGGGTTCACCTTTTAACCTGATCTTTTATTCTGATGACTCTGTAAAGGCAGCTACGCTGGCTGACCGCTCTTTTCACCTCGTTGATTCGCTGAATCTTATTTTCAGTGATTATATCCCCGCCAGTGAATTGAACCGGTTAAGCGCCTCTGCAGGTAAGGATAGTTTTGTTTGGGTATCGCCGCTATTATATGATATGATTGTAACCAGTAAACAAGCCTGGGAAAAAAGCGAAGGCGCTTTTGATATTACCATTGGCCCATTGAGCCGCTTATGGCGCCAGGCAAGAAAAGAAAACCGTTTCCCTTCCGAAAAAGAAATAAGAACAGCCCGGGAAGCGACCGGTTTTGATAAAATACTAATTGATACCAGCACGCATAGTATCCAATTGATGCAACAAGGCATGCAACTTGATCCCGGCGGTATAGGCAAAGGGTTTGTTGCCCAGCAAGTCGTAGATTTTTTACGCTCCAATGGTATTCACTCCATGCTTGCAGGAGCGGCGGGCGATATTGTATGCGGTGAACCGCCCCCGGCAAAAAATGGCTGGAGTATCGGTGTGAACATGCCTGAACATGCCCATGATCTCATGAACAACAGCATCGAACTCAGCAACAAAGCGGTATCAACTTCCGGTGATGTTTACCAGTATATTGAACATAAAGAGAAAAAGTATTCACATATCATTGATCCGCGAACGGGTTATGGTGTTACCTTCCGGCGTAATGTGACGATCATTGCAAAAGATGGCGCTACAGCCGACTGGCTGGCTACAGCCTGCAGCATCCTCACTGTACGTAAAGCAAAAAAATTGGTGAAACAATATCATGCAGAACTTCTCATCACACAATTAAAAAAGAAAAAGATAAGGGTACAAACAACAGCAGGTATGAAAGCCTGGTGGAAAAAGAATAAGATTGAATAAGATTCCTTACTTTTAAAACAACAATAATTACATTTGAAACGATCTTGCTTTTTTATTGCGTCCCTGGTTTTGTTTTGCGGCGTTTGGGCGCAAAATGATACCACTAAGTCTTACCTGCAATCCATTCCCGGAACAAATATCTCTTTCAGGATCGTGGCTATACCCGCTTCCCAATTTACAATGGGAAGTAACAAAGCAGATAAGTCAGCAGAAAAAGATGAATTACCACCGCATACTGTTAGCATCAGCGCTTTCTGGATAGGTGCGTACGAAGTAACCTACGATGAATTTAATCTTTTCGCGGAAGATGAATCTATTACTCAAAACTCAGATGTGGATGCTATCACCCGTCCAAGCCAGCCTTATATTGACGTAACTTTAGGTATGGGCAAAACAGGAGGATACCCGGCTAATAGCATGCAGCAATATGGAACCCTTATGTATTGCCGCTGGTTGTATCAAAAAACAGGTATCTTCTTCCGGCTGCCTACAGAAGCTGAATGGGAATATGCCTGTGATGGAGGAGCTGCTACTGCATATCCTTTTGGTGAAGATGCAAAAGAGCTGAACAAATATGCATGGTATAAAAATAACAGTGATAACCATTACCATAAAGTAGGTGAATTGCAGCCGAACAAATGGGGATTATATGATATGCTGGGAAATGTAGCCGAATGGACGATGGATCAATATGATGAAACCGCCTATTTAAAACAAGAAAACACCAACGATCCGGTAGTCCTTCCAACCAGTCGCCATCCAAGGGCAGTAAGAGGAGGAAGTTATAGAGATGAAGCCAGTGCATTACGTCCGGCCAACAGGCTTAAATCTGATCCGGTCTGGAACAGGCGTGATCCGCAAGTACCTAAAAGCCGTTGGTGGAATGCCGATGCACCCTTTGTAGGGTTTCGTATAATCCGCCCGCTTAAACAACCATCTGCTGAAGAAGCAGAATTTTTTTTTACAACTTATTTAAATCAATAATACACTCAATCTTTAATTATGGAACCCAATAAATCACGCAGAGATTTTATAAGACAATCCGGTATCATTGCCGGCGGCCTTGCTATATTACCGAATATGGCCGGGGCTAATTTTTATTCAGGCGCCAATGATACTATAAAAATCGCCCTGGTAGGTTGCGGTGGTCGCGGCACGGGAGCCGCTACGCAGGCGCTGCTCTCTAAGCAGAATGTAAAATTAGTTGCCATGGCCGATGCATTCCGTGACCAACTGGACAAATGCTATAAGGAATTGACCGCTGGCGATTCGGATGAAGGCAAAACTGTAAAAGACAAAGTAGATGTACCGGATGAAAGAAAATTCACCGGCTTTGAAGGGTATCTTAAAGCCATTGCGCTGGCGGATGTGGTGATCCTGGCTACACCTCCGGGTTTCAGACCCATTCATTTTGAAGAATGTATCAGGCAAAACAAACATGTATTCATGGAAAAGCCCGTAGCTACCGATCCCGCCGGTATAAAAAAAGTATTGGAGGCTGCGGCTATCGCCAAACAAAAGAAATTGAATGTAGTTGTAGGTTTGCAGCGCAGGTACCAGAATTCTTACCTTGAATTATATAAACGCAAAGACCAGATCGGTGATATAACTTCTGCCCAAGCCTGGTGGAATAATGATGGTGTATGGGTGAGAAAAAGACAGCCTGAACAAACTGAAATGGAATACCAGATGCGGAACTGGTACTACTTTGTATGGCTTTGCGGTGATCATATTACCGAACAGCATATTCATAATTTAGATGTAGTGAACTGGTTCAAAGGCGGCTATCCTGTAAAAGCGCAGGGCATGGGTGGCCGCGAGGTACGCAAAGGAAAAGATTACGGTGAGATCTTTGATCATCATTATGTCGAATTTCAGTATGCCGATGGATCTGTATTGAATAGTCAATGCCGCCATATACCCAGGACCATGAGCCGGGTAGATGAATTATTGATAGGTACGAAAGGAAATATCTTTTGTGATGCCGCCAGGATCAATGATCATAAAGGAAAATTGATCTACCAGTTTGATAAAAGCAAAGAGAACAATCCATACCAGACTGAGCACGATGCATTATTTGCTGCCATTGCCAAAGGTGAATACAAATATGCTGACGCAGATAATGGCGCATACAGCACCATGACATCAATACTTGGACGAATGGCTACCTATACCGGGCAAATAATAGAATGGGACAAAGCCCTGAATTCAGGCATCAGCCTTCAGCCAAAAGTTTACGACTGGAATGCAGCGCCCCCGGTGCTTCCGAATGATGCGGGCATCTATGCAGCCGCTGTCCCGGGAGTTTCTAAATATGTGTAGGGGATGGTTCTCACGAATCATTATCAAGATTTTTGCAGGAAAGACGGGAAGGCGATAAGAAATCGCAAGTTGAAATCAAAACTTCCCGTCTTTCTTTCTTCCGGGCTATTGCCTTGTTCATTGCTTTTGATAATCTGCATATCTTTTGAAACTTTGATTCATTCTATTTTTTGAAATGCCGCTTCAAACAAAGATGTTTCCATCTTTTCGCAATATTCTTTCAGCCGTTCGGCCATCTCCTGCATTTTAGCAAACAGAGAACCATGGATATTGCCCGGAACAGGCGACTCGTTCATATTCATAAAACGACAGGCGAAGCCACAGGTTGTATCGCTTATTTTTGTAAATATAAATTCATACACCAACGAAAGGTTAATCGCTTTAATACTGCAACTCTCCGCATATATTATTCTTTCATCCGATAAGGTCATCCGCAAAGGTGATAAAATCGCCTGGTAATTTTCAAAACTGCAATGATGAATGCTTCCGATAAATACTTCGGGCCGGTCCTGTTCCACTTTTTGCAAACCCGTTTGCCATTGAACACGCCCCGGTATATCCATCAGTACCATGTACACATCCCGGAAATTGGCGGCAATGGGTATTTCGAGATACGACGTATTATCGGTATGGTAATAGTTGCTGGGCTCCGGTGGTTCAGGCACTTTTTTTCTTGCTTCATTAAGCAGGGCAAAGCGATAATCTACTTTTCCGATGGATGCATATTCTTCCGATGAATTGATCCATTCCATTTCATCCAGCTCTGCCGGTCCGGGTGCATGACGTAACAACTTTTCTGTCACCAGTAAGTATTCATTGCTGGCGATACTGTTTTTCAATAACCGGTGGGCCACGATCATTTCTGTTCCTGATTGCTTTACAAAACGCCCTACTTTTATTTCAGCCACCGGCCCGTGATGCGCTATGAACTTCAGGGTAAGATGAATGATACTTTCGCAGGCACCGCAGGGACAAATATGATGTTGCTGCAGCCACTTACGCTGAAAATGAAAAGCATTAAATATCTTCAGGCAGGTCTTCAGTATTTCTTTCTGCGAAGGAGCCGAACCTTTTTTGATCAGCAAAACAGCGTCTCCCTCGATCTCTGATATTTCATAATCTTCATCCACTGCTTTTACCATTGCATCAATAAGCATATTGATAGCATGTGAAGCATGACCGAGTTCAGTACTTGTCATGAATTCAGTAAACCCGCTAATGTCAGGGATCAGTATAGTTGCGCTGGTTTCCGCCATGATGAAAAAGTGTATGACTAAGATAAGAAAGATAATGCTCATGCAGCATCCGGCGGCGAAGAAAAGACGTATCACGGTTCGCTTTACTGATCCTGCCAATTCATTAACTGATTTCTTCAATTCATAGCTTACTCGCTTTTCACAGGTTACCCGGCGTTGTAATATTGCTTTATTAAACCTTATCTCTTTTATGAAAGATTCAATTGCTTATTCACCACGCGCAACGGCTATCAGGGAGCATGAATGCAGCGAAAAAACATGTATCAATTGTTTTGAAAACAGGGGATGTATGTACGAACAATACGTAATGGCTGCAATGCAAGCCATCGAAGTATCTTATCCTTTACAACAACAGCGTGAAGATCATAACCCGGCAATATGGAAACAGGCGGATATAAATAGCGCTAATTATTCCTTGCAGAAAGGTCTCACTGCATAGTTATAGGAGATGAATGACCCGCTGTCATCAGGGAGACTGTGCCGGAATCCGAATGTAGTTTTCACCGCACACTTTCATAGATAAAAAGTAATTACTTAATTGAAAATGCTTCCCAGGGATTAGCCTCCAGCAATTGTTCCAGGTCTTTTTCACTAAAACCCTTTTGAAGTAAAATCGGAATGAGTTGTGTAAATATATTGGTGTACCCTGTAAAAACAGCCGCCGGGTCTTCAGGTTTATACCAGCCTGCATCATGAGAAATCAAAACACGGTCAAGCATGCCCGCTTCTTTTAACTGCACTAATGAATGGGCATACTGTTCATAATCCCCCCAGCCAATACCATCCAAACTAATCCAGCTTTTCATAGCCGCTGCTTTTTTGTGAAAACGTATATCTTTTTCTGCCTGGGCATGCACCCACACAAAAGCTGACGGATCAACACCGTTTTCCTTTAATAAATTAATTTCTTCCATAGCCGGCAAAGCAGGACCGGTATGTGAGCAAATGGTAAGTCCTGTTGCAAGATGAGTAATAGCAGCAGCTTTTACCAGTTTTTGATGAAGCGCTGATAACGGGCCCGGGTTTACACTGATCTTGATAAAACCAGGCTTTACATCACTGCCATCAATACCTTTTTCGAATTCCCTCGTCCAACGTTCTCCCAGTTGTTGTGCGGTTTCTGTATAAGCATGTTGCGGAAGGTACTTGTTTTCAACAGCCCCGTAATAACCCGTATTAGTTATAATCTGCAAACCGCTTTGGTCAGCCAGCATTTTTAATAGTGTAACATCCCGGCCAAGAAAAGCAGGTGTACAATCAAAAATTGTTATTACTCCATATTGTTTTACTTCCAGTAAATAGGGAAGTACTTTTTTTACTACCTCATTCCGGTTCCAGCGGCTATTGTTTATTTTATCTGCACCAATAAAATCTACCAGGAAATGCTCATGGATTAATGTCTTCCCTAACTGGTCTTTTTTTAAGGGACCATCAACAGACATAATGAAGGAACCAGCTTTTTTGCCGGTTAAACCTAATAAACCGCCTCCGCTTAACAAAAGAAATTCTCTTCTCGATAATAGCATACTGTAAATTACCTTTTTTCTCCTGTTTTATGCAGGGGAAATACGGAAGAGAAAAAATCATTACCTGGTGTAAAAACATTTTTACGTCCCTGGTTTTTTACAGCACAACTGCAGGAGTGGAATTTTATACGCTGAAATATTACAAAGATTTTTTTATGCTAGTTTTTTCTATTATAAGAATGCGGGACGGCGATTAATAAACTTTCGTTACTTCGGAATAGGCTGTCATTCTTTTGCCAAAACAGGATTCGGTTCTGACCAGTCCAAGGCCCGGTGCAAAATAATCAACGATATACCCATTTTTATACATCCCCTTCGCCTGGCTGTCCTTGCTCACAACTTTATAGCAATCCCAGGTGCCCGCAACTGTCTTTATTTTTTCCATCCCTTCAATGGTTCTCTTATCGTAATTAACTTCCCTCGAACTCCAGTCGGTTCTTGAAGTTCTGGGAGCACTTCTCGTAGTAGTAGTGGTGATGGCTTCATTTTCGCTATAGCGTGTGGCAGAGGTTGTTTTTTCATCCCTGTAAGCGAATATATCTGTTTCAATAAGCCTGTAAATATAAGGTGACAGGTTATGATTGCTTTTGCCGGCTAACGGATAAGACGCCGCTGTACCCAGAGCAAAATAAAATAATGTGTCTGTCCGGATGTCCATCTGTTTTGCCAGCTCTTTTTGCAAAATGGTATCTATAAGCCAGAAGGATATATCGTAAAGCACGTTCTTACTGTCACATTTTAACAGCAGTTCTTTCCTGAAAATACTTTTTCCATTATCCTGGGGGCTTGTTTTATTATTTTTGAGCTGGTCCAGCCATTGCTGTCATTCACATTTTTCACTTCATAATTAAGTTTTGGCAATTCTTTAAACTTGCCAAATCCCATCCTCCAGTAAGTAGAGATATCTATTTTATTTCCTTTTTTAAACAGGTAATTGGAATCACATTGAGCATGTCCCGTAAAAGCGATAAAGAACAAGGGGATAAATAATTGTAGAATTTTCATAAACCGTTATATAAAATTTAAGACCGTAATGGGCCGGGCCGGCAAGTATGCATATAAAGATAATATGCAAGTTCAGACCGGGATATTTTCCAAGATAGAGAATAGAAAATTTATTTTTTATCTGCAACAGCATTTACCAGGCGCCTGATCGCTTCTGTTACCCTCAGTGAAGGATTACCGCCTGTTATGTTCCACCCTGTAAAAACAGCAACGATATCATACTCAGGAATAATGACCGGCCACTGACCACCAAAGCCTGATCCGGTCCACGCAAATGTTGAATTATCATTACCATACTCATACAGCCACCATTTGTATCCATACTTTACACCGGGCCTTACCGTGATAGCCGGGGTTACAGATGCTTTTACCCATTCCCTGGTTACAAGCTGTTTTCCATTCCAGTTTCCTTCTCTTAAAAACAGGTACCAGATCTTTGCAAGATCGGTGGCGGTTAAATACAATCCACCCTCTGTATCAGCCAGGCCGGTAGGAATGCGTTTCCAGAAATACTGGCTGATACCAAGTGGTGAAAAAAGATATTGTGCAGCATACTCTTCTATATCTTTCCCTGTTGCTTTTTTAAAAATATAAGCAAGTAATTGCGATCCCCCGCTGTTGTACTTAAAAGACTGGCCCGGTTCAAGTACCATGGGCTTATTGATCACATATTGTATCCAGTCAAAGCTGCCTTCCATCACGGTACAATCGTTTCGCGGATCGCTGTAATGCAAACCTTCATCCCAGTCAATGCCTGCCGTCATAGTTAGCAGGTGGCGGATGGTAATTTTCCGCTTGCGGTCATCTATGTTTTTTACCTGTGTGGTATCAAAAAAACTGAGGATAGTCGTTGACAGATCAGGAAATTCTTTACGGGCAGTCGCTACACCAATGATAACAGATGTAATTGTTTTTGTCACAGACTGCAAACTGTGCAGTTCGCCACGATGGTAATAGGGGTGCCACCATGGATTATAATAATTATACTGTCCGCCCGGATCATGCTGGTTTAAACCACTTTTTTTCGCAGCATCATCACCATATATTTTATCGTAATCATGCTGGTACGTTTTTTGAAAAAGCAATCTCCCGTTCCGGGTGATGATCATTCCATCCACATTACCATATTTTCCGCTGGCAATAGCCGCATCAAATGCCAGTAGCGAATCGGGATGCATTGATTGTGATACCGGCGTTGCAACAGGCCATTCTTTTAAAGGCCACTCCTGCTGACCGTATAAATTGAAATGGATAAAAAGAAAAAAAAGTATAACCTGCAGGCTGGTGATTCTCATATTTCCTGTTTTACTAAAGATATTGTTTTTTGAAAACGAAATTTTCAGCGTTTCGGAATTCCGGAATACGGCGAAGTGATCTGTTTTGCAAAAGATTTAAGCAAGTTTGAGCCTTCTGTTTAAATTCTCTTGTCAAATCCTGCTAATAGTTTGTGTGGCGCCAGTTTGTGTACAGCATTTTATAATTTTCCACTGACCGTAATCACCAAATACCCGCAATTAAGTAAGCCACTTTCGGTACATGCCAACAATGGCTAAACAAGATGAAAGCTTCTTAACTTTACAGTCACAAAACAGGAGGAGTGTAAACAAATGCAAACCTATAACAACTATCAAAATGCAGGCTTATTGATTTTGCGCATAGTTACGGCAGCGATATTCTATGTTGCGGGTTATTATAAGTTCCCTTATTGGTCCGCCGCACCGGAGGGCATATCTGCATTCATGCTATTCACTACAAAGCTCCTTTCCATTGCTGAGCCTCTTGGCGCTACGGCTATTCTCTTTGGCTTTTTGACAAGATGGGCAGCGGTTGGATTGATCATCATAATGGCTGGAGCAATTTATGTATCGCAATTTGTTTATGGAATCGGGTTTGTAACCCCGACATCAGCAGGATGGAATTTTGCACTGGCTGTCCTGGCAGAATGTTTAATTCTTGCTGCATTTGGACCGGGCAAATGGTCAATTGATTACAGCAGGACCCGGAAATAATTGTTTACGCCGTCTTCCGGCAGTTTAGAAATACTGCCTTTACCGGATTCCAATGTATATAACCCGGTTTTGCTGATACGCTTTACCTGTTCTCCATTCATTGCTTAAAACTTTTCGTTTCCAAAACTGGGAATTGCGGTCATTTGCATCAACACCTGCACAGCGGAAAATTTTCATGTTATCACAAATCGTGATAACATTGTAACGCCATAGTTTTTACACCTTATCACTATTCACATGCAAATACAAACTATCCAAAACCGGATATATGAGATCAGGGGGCAAAAGATCATGCTGGACTTTGACCTTGCCCTGCTTTATGGTACCCAGACAAGAATACTAAAACAAGCTGTCAAAAGAAATATTAACCGGTTTCCCAAAGATTTCATGTTTCCATTAAATAAGAAAGAATGGCAGCAGCTTATCACAATTTGTGATAACCTCCCGGAAGGAGTAAAATTCAGTCCTGCCCTGCCCTATGCTTTTACTGAGCATGGCGTTACTATGCTGGCCAGTATATTAAAAAGCAAAAAATCCATCCAGATGAATATTGCGATTGTAAGGGCTTTTGTGGCATTGAAACAGTTTGCATTAAGCTACAAAGAACTGGCGCAGAGCAGATAAAAGATCTCAAAGAAACTACCGGCAACCATAATGTACAGCTAAACCAAATCTATGATGCATTAAAAAACCTGATGGATGATAAAGCTGAACAAAAGAAATGGCAGGACAGGGAAAGGATTGGATTTAAGAAATGATAACTTAACGGGGAGTTTACAGCCCCAGGATAGTTAGTTCATGAATGATCTTTACCGGGATATTTTTTTTATCTCCCGTATTAATATCCCTGTTTTCTGCATGGCCGCTCATTTCAGTCTTTACCCTGGCTTCTCTTATCCAGCCACTGTGGTTGTCATATTTCATGCTGATCTTCGTACTGCCTTTTGTATGGTAGCTGGTGCCAATACCTTCGCTCACCGTTTCTTTTTCCAGCGATACTACCGTGCCGCTTCCTTCAATGTTAACCACATCGCCTAATATTTCAGAGATATAATAAGTGGTACTATCATTGGTGGGTATCACATGTTCCTCTACAGAATAAATGGTCCATACCTGTTTCGGATCGGACCTGGGAGGGTACATATCTACTGGTATCATATCACTGCTTGATATAAATTCCGCCATGGCCTGCTGTACGATCTCATTAATTAGTTGCTGCTTGTTTTCCGGCAAATGGTAAGCATATACGGGCCGGAGCATGATACTGTCAAGCCCTTCTACCTGCTTCCATGAATAATCTTTGCGCATAATGACACGGAAGGGCTTGTTCACATATTGGTTGAATAAGTTGGACAATACATCCTGCCGGTTACCGGGCTGTGAACTGTGCAGCGCTTTTTCTCCGCCATCCTCCGTCTCCACGCTCATCACCGTGTACTGCGTTTCCATCACATACAGTGAATCAAGATCCTCTATGACTTTATAAGTAATCCCGGCCGTTGATGCGTTTACACTGGTAATCTCTTTTCCACCTGTAGTTTGTACAATAGTGGATTTGTTGCTGACTGAAAAAAAGTAAGATTTATTTTTTTCTAAATGTAACACGATGTCTTGCTGCGCTTCCGCATGACAGAAGAAGAAAATCAACGCAACTATTACCAGAGTCGTTTTCATATGACCAGGTTTTTATTAGTTCTCTAAATTAATGAATTATAACGCTCAAATTTACTGAACACCTGCCATCCCGGAAGAAACGGTGAAGTTATTTGACCCTTTCTCTTATGACTTCTTGCAGAATTTTAAATTCTTCATCCGTCATGGCCTTAGCCGGGAATAAATAATATTCACCTGTTGCGCCTAAAAGTCTTATATAATTTTCCTTTAACTCGCATGATTGCAATTTACTCCAGGCCTCGATATAAGAATCTCCATCAATTTTCAGTTCAAACACATTTGTGTTGATGTAAATACTGCAGGACTTATACTTTCCTACCCGCTTCAGGTACTCCATGATTACTAACTTCCATTTCATGTACCTGCTAACACCACTAATAGTGTATAAGAGAGATATAAATACTGCTAATGCCCCAAGCACAATTAACCAACTGAAATTACTATAGTATAAAGAGATAACGTAAACTACCAGGCTTATTACAATAGACATCAGAGTAGCCAAAATGGAGGTTTTCACGAGCTTTGCTGTAAATATATTTCCCTGACCATTTGAATAAAAGATTTCTTTAAAATGATCTACATTAATCAGCAACTTAATTTCTACTTCTTCCATACCATATAAAAATAAGTAAAATATGCAGCTTACTTTAGCGGAATTGATCTGAACCCAGTTCCCTTAGTCCTTGTGACTGGTATTGATACTACGCTTTGTTCAGGACGGCAGCAACGGCTTGCAGTTATAGTCTTTTCATAAAGTAGAAGTTCATGGACCGGGAAATGGTAAACCCGAGGCGGTGATAAAGAGCAATAGCCCGTTCATTATCTTCCCGCACATGCAAAAAAGGCTGCTGACCTTGTTGCAGGATGATTTGCAACTGGTGTTGGATTAAGCTGTATGCATACCCTTTACCCAAATGATCGGGATGGGTACACACCGCACTGATCTCTGTACAATTTTCTACATGCAGCCGCTGCCCTGTCATCGCCACCAGTTTCTCCTTGTCAAAAATTCCGAAGTAAGATCCAAAGTCAATCGTTTTGGTTCCAAAAGGACCTGGTTTGGTCAGCTTAGCCAGTTGTACCATCTGTTCTATATGTATTGCTGATAATGGTACTATACCCGGGAATTCAGTTTTATCGGGTCTCCTTGCTTCATATACAAATTGTAATCCTTTTATTTCATGCTGTACCTGCCATCCTGCGGGTTGTGTAATGAAAGAAGGAATAGCATACAAAATGTTGCGGCCGGAAGGAAGCCAATCATACAGGTCTGAAAATCCTTTAGCATAATCATGTTCAAAACCGGCAAAAGGCGAAACCTGCTCGTCAAAGAATTTCACTTGTTCATTACCAAAACTGAGATGCCGGTCACCGGAAAGCAACGCATGATAAACAGGGTTATGCAATGGATGGTTCACCCTAAAAAATATTTGTTTTACCTGTCTGTTTTAATCCCGGGATCGGTTATTCATGATTGCTTCACTCATTAACTCCCGGTCAAAGCCGGTACATACGCCTGGCATCTTTTCATTTTATTACGAACACGAACACAGACGGAATGTCATCGCATTCAAAGCTGATGAATATAAGTAGCGCTGTCGGTAAACTTATCAGGAGCCATCTCCACAAAAAAGTTTTTTACCCCACCCGTTTTGGCTGCTGCAAAAAATTCCTTCCAGTCAATGATCCCTTTGCCAATCGCCGCCTCTTTTTTATCCGCAGTCCAGTCAGATAAATGTGCGGAGATAAACCTGCCCGGGTATTTTTTAAAATAGTCCGCGGCTTTATAACCATGAACGATAACCTGTGTCTGGAACTGCAGTTTAACCAGGTCGGTACCAAAGCGACCCAGCAACGCATCGTAAATGAGCTCGCCGTCCAGTAGTACAAATTCAGTATCATGATTGTGAAAACCAGCCTGCATGCCTGCCTTCTTTATTTTTTCTGCCGCAATATTTAGTTTATCTGCCGCATCCAGGTAATCCTTTAGTGTAGCAGTTTTTGGAAGCCCTAAAGAAGAACATACCATTTGTGTGAGCCCTAATTCCTTTGCAAATTCAATACGTTCATCCAGGTTATTTTTCAATTCACCAAAACCAAAATGGCAGCTCGGACAGTCAAGACCTGCATCAGTAATAATGCTGCGCATATCCGATGTCTTCATTTTTGCCAGCGGGCCAAAACCATTCGTTTCATAGCCTTTAGGGGAACACATCTCTATTAGTTTATACCCCTGGCCCGCCATCATTTTTAATGTACCTGCAAAATCTTTGTTCAACACTTCTCGCACTGTCCACGATTGAAACCCAATGGGTATATCGTTTGCTGCTGCACCGGCAAATAGTTGTGAGGGTAATTGGGAAAAAACAAAAGCAGCGCCTGTGGCTTTTGTTGTTGTTGATAAAAATGTTCTCCTGTTTATCGTTTTCATAGCCTGAAGTTTTGTTGAGTGTTATTAAATGATTACTGTTCTTTTACGCTTAATACTTCTTATCAAATCAGGGTGTTCGCATTATATCGAATCAGGATGCCATCCGCTCCGGTATTCCCTGCTTAAATATTTATTGGCATCAGCCACATTGGTGATCTTCATAGTGGCAGCATCGTATTTCAACAACTTATTTGCCCTTAACGCAGCCGCATATAAATTAACTGCTTCAGTCAGGTATTCTGCTTCTGAAAAACTGCCGGGATATTGTTTGCCGGTTTTGCATGCATCCACAAATAGTGGTAAAGCTGCAGAAGTTTGTTGCACCTGGCTCCGGGTATCTGTATTCACATTAGCAGGCTTATCCATTTTTTTACCGGAAATTATCTGCGGGTTCTGCAGGTTGAAACCTGCAAGTATTTTGCCCTTGTCACCCACAAACATCATTCCTTCCTGCGGTAATTCTTTATTCTCTGCCGTCAGCTCAGCAGGTATTGGTGGCCGCATTCCTCCATCATACCAATACAGTTCCACCTGTGGCCTGTTACCATTTGCAGGATAAGAAAACCGAACCGTGCTGGCCATGGGAAATGAAAAGTCATTATTGATCCTGTAAGGAACAGCGCCACGAAAACCGCAAACATGACTACGATGTGGTTCAATGACTGTAGGAGATGTTAGTTTCAATGCATTAAAAACAGTCCATAAACTATAATGACCCATATCGGCCATAGAGCCACCACCGAAATCGTACCAGCCCCGGAATACCATGTGCGTATAATCAGGACTATAAGGTCTGTCCGCTTCAGGGCCAAGCCAAAGATCCCAGTCAAAACCATCCGGAACAGCGGGCTTGTCCGCAGGCAGGTCCGGATATTGAGGCCATACCGGCCGGTTAGTCCAGTTATGCACTTCCGCAAGTGTACCAATAGCGCCTGCATTTATCCATGCCATTACGGTATCCATAGAGCCGTTTGAATCCCATGGTATCAGGTGTGTAATTACTTTTTGATGATTGCGGGCCATCTCTACCACTTTCTTTCCTTCTATCAGCCTGTTTGAAATAGGTTTATGCACCAGTACGTGCTTGCCTCTTTTGATAGCGGCCATACACAGCACTCCATGCAGGTGATCAGGTGTCATTATTTTCACCGCATCAATACCTTTTTCCTTTTCTAAAAGTTCCCGTACATCTGCATAAGCAGCACAACCTTTATAGTTTTGTTGTTTCTGCACATTGGCATAGTAAGCGTCAACGATGGCTTTTCCATTTTCTCTTCCACCAGCGACTAAGTTATCACCGCCCGGGGTCCAGTCAGGATTTTGAATGGCTTTACGGACTTCAGTTTTAAGATAATCTACTCCCCAGTCTTTATAACCCCTTGCTTCCTTATTAGGATCGCAAACGGCAACTACCTGTATGTGCGGCACAGCAAGCATCGGCAATAATTCCCGTATGCCCTGCGTGCCCATGCCTATATAGGCCAGTGTAATTTTATCACTCGGGGCGATATAATTTTTACCTCCAAGCACGTGTCGTGGAAGAATAGTAAAAGCTGCTGCGGAGACGGCAGTCATTTCAACAAATTTCCGCCTGTTGATCAATGAATTTCCGGGAGGATTGCCAGCCGTTTTTTCATTTTGCGCATCCGGGATAGCAGTGTCCTTGTTAATGTCTTTTTTCATATAGCAATACTTATTATTGGTAAGAAGGAAATAAAGTTAGGGATAAAGTCAATTACTGTGATCAAAATATTTTGCTTCAAAGATGTGTACACGTCTTTACCCGGAGAAATTCTTTCAAAATTGTACCTCAAAATAATTGCAGTTATCCAACAAAGAACTAAAACGGGTTTGTTAACCATGAATTCATATTGGCTTGTGATTTTTGTTTGTTACTTAGCGTCATAATTAATTTATACGCAGAATAAGGATGACAACGATTCTTCTCTTTTTCCATAACAAAATGCTTTTTTTGACATGATTAAATACAGGTACCCGCTTTTTTCATTTCTTTTATTTGTATCCGTAACCGGACTGGCACAAGATGTTCTATTGCCAGCATGCAAAAATAAAATGGTGGTTATCTGCCATCGGGGAGACCATACTCATGCCCCGGAAAACACCTTAGCCGCTTACCAGCATGCCATTGAAGCAGGCGCTGATTATGTAGAAATAGATTTACGAACTACCAAAGACAGCCAGTTGGTTATTATGCATAATATAACGGTTGACCACATGACGGGAAGTAAAGGGAGGGTAAAAGACTTTATGTTTGATTCATTGCGGATGATAAAGGTAAGAGAGCCGCAACATCCTGAATGGGGCCTTCACCTCATACCCACTTTTAAAGAAGTATTAATGTTGTGTAAAGGGAAAATAAATATTTATCTTGATTTTAAAGAAGCTTCTGTTGCCGCGGCTTTTAATGAAATAGTAAAGGCCGGAATGGAAAAAAATGTAGTGGTATATATTAACGGGGCCCATCAATATACTGAATGGAGAAAGATAGCCCCGCAAATGCCATTGATGATCAGCCTGCCAACAGCTATTTCAACAAAAGAAAAAATGTACCAGTTGCTGGATAGCCTTCAAGTGGATATACTGGATGGAAATTATACTGAATACAATACGGAAACCGTAATAGCGGCCAAAGAAAAAAATGTTCCTGTCTGGGCGGATATTCAATCACCGGATGAGTCGGCAGCTAAATGGGAAAAAGCCGTAGCATTGGGTCTTGCAGGATTACAAACGGATCATCCCCGTGATTTAATTCATTATCTTATAAAAAAAGGCATCAGGTAAAAATAGAGCCGTTTCAAAAAAATATACTAGCGGAAACCTTATAATTTCATTATTTTTTATGGAGAAGACCGGGGCAGTCACTTTTGTATTTTTATTCGCCATCGTGCTTCTTTTGAGATATTCTTCACCCGGGCGCAGGATATACAGCAATTTTATGCGTCCTCAGCAAATACGGAATGCTTTTCATTTCTGTGCCATTATTAAAATCAAGCGACCTGGAAGACTGGAGCGGCATGTGGCAATTCACACAACTGTTACTGTTCGTCTTCATTTGTAAAGCGTGTTCTGAATTTTGATGACAGGTCATACATTTCGCGGTATATATATCGTTTGTATTCACTTTCAAAGGATGTGTATCGTGACAGGATTGGCAGGTCATCTTACTTTGTTGAAAGCATTTACTTGCCTGGAGCAATTGCATTTGCTTGCCATGCACATCCGGCTCTTTCCCGCCCGATCCGAAATAAGGGTAATAAAAATTCGCCAGTGTATCTCCCGGCCTGAAGGCAAACAATGTTCGCTGTACATCCAGGTCGTTTCCCGAATGGCAGGAAGCGCATACATCCAACTGTTGCTGGCGGGTTAAGGATTTGATGGAGACAATGAATTTAGCCTCCTGCGCCGCGGGGTTTTCCTGGTGAAATTGTACATGCCCGGCTGCTGGTCCATGACATCGCTCACAATCAATTCCAAAAATGATCGAGTTCGCCGCCAGTTTTTCACTCACCTGCAAAGGGCCTGTTTGAAAATCTGTTTTTGTAACGTACGACGCATGACATTCGAGGCAGCGGCTAAGGATCACCCTGTCGAAATAAGGTTTCCTGGCGGGATAACCCGGACTATTCGTCCAGCTTTGCAGGGCGGTAAAATAAGTCAGTGGCAATTGAAGCAGTTGTTCATTTTTCCAATACGCATAGGTCTGCGCTTTTTCACCTGACCCGATCGCAATATCGAGTTGTTCGGATCGTACTTCTTTTCCACCGCTCCTGTACGATTGAAAAAATTGCGAATGTTTCTCTTCAACTATTATTCCCGCTGAGTCTTCGTAGTAAACCATATTATGGGCAGCGCCGATAAACTTTTTTAATTCATCAAAGGAAACTTTTCCTGAAGTTTGATAGTGAGGTGAATTCAGGTGGGCCTGCATAATATCCTTATGGCATGTGCCGCAAGCCGGGGCGCCTGCATATAGCGGGCCCCTGGGGTCTTTGCCAGTTGAATTTTCAATGCTGCAACGTATCAAAAAAATGACCCCGGTTGCCAAAAGACTTATGACTAAAATTATTTTTCGGTGGCGCATAATTATACGTATATAAAATCACGATGCACTTTTTTGCAACAACAGTAAGATAGGTATTTATTTATGGAAAGGAAATTTCGGATGCTCATCTCTTAGTTTCATACCCGGCGGAAGAAACAACAACGGCGTGTTACTTTTCATCGAACACCTGCCTGCCGGTGGCGGAATAGTAGGCTTACTTACATACACCGCAAGAGCCGCCATTTTTTGCGCAATGCTTACAATATCTACAATTTTTACAAGCATTACAATTTTTAGATCCGGTACAGGTAGCGATAGTGCTCTGGACCGTAGCTTCCTTTCCGGAATCTGTAATTCTATAAATGGTAAAAGAAAGCAGAAAGGCTGCAATAGTTAACCCTGATAACACAAGAAACATCTTTTTCATTTCGATCTGTTTAGAATACTGATAAAATACAAAGAATAAACAACAATACATAGCTTATTTGGCTTAATCACGTCTTATTTCCATTCTATCTTAACGTTCAAGTTGTTACTGTCAGTATATTATGTCTGGGAGCACTCGTAATGGATCGTCAATATTCATTCTTCAGCACTTTAATGCTAGCTGCTGATTGTACTGCTGCTATCTTATTATGGCAGAATTGACAGTTTTTCAAAGCTGGTTCCTTACGCCGTGGCGGGTGTACTGAGCTTTACGCCGCTGTTGGTGTTTTACGCCGTGGCGGGTGTTTTTCCTCCACCCGCCACTGATCTGTAGTTAATCCCTGTGATGCGTAAGAAATCCCCAATTATCAACTCCCGTATGATAAAATAAGGCTGATGAATATTTGTATTCTTCCGGCAGTTTACAAATACCTGCCTTTACTGGATTCCAATGTATATAGTCCAGTTTTTGTTGATACACTTTATCTGTTCTTAGTTCAATACTCAAAGCTCTTCGTTTCCAAAACTGGTAATTACGATCATTTGCATCCGATTCAAAATGCGTCAGTAGTTCAGGATGATTTCTTTTAAGATCCTGCTTAATTTGTTGTGCTGTGAATTTCAGAAAATCTCTTTGTACATGCTGAGGGTGAATTAATGGTTGCATCTGCCATATTAAGTGAATATGATCAGACATGATAACGAAGGCATAGAGCTTGATACGTTTATCTTCTACCAGGAACCTGAGACTGTTTATAATGATGTCTTTGTACTTATCGTGCTCCAGTAGCTTATACCATCCCTTTATACTGGCAGTGAAGAATTGGGGATACTCTGTAATGAATAATGGCATTCTCTAAGTTAACAAAAATGTCCTTAGTTCGTGTGGTCGGTGGAGGGCAAACACCGACCACGGCGTGCTTTTTTCATCGAACACCTGCCATGCGGATATTCATAAAGAAGCTTTTTAGTGTCATAGAAAACTCGTCGTTTTAATTTTATCTCCTGGTTTTAAACCCGTCGAATCCGGGGGGGTAAAACCAGCGTTGTGCATTTGCTCCCAAAACCAGGTAGTTCAATGGTATTGCGGTTACGCAACCAGTTTTTTATACTATCGCCTGTATGTTCTGCATCTTTATGTCGGGTAATATCGGTAAGCGAAATATAATCAACCTGACTTACGCCGTGGCGGGTGTTTGTCCTCCACCCGCCAC
>JAATGJ010000080.1 GCA_015654695.1 Chitinophagales bacterium
ATGATATTACCACAGCGGGTATTGTACAAACAACAAAATACCTGAACCTGAATGGCTATTACAGGGGGTCTTCGTTTATTACACTTGGGCTGCCATTTAAAAATCCAAAACTCAAAGGGTCAAGCCTCAACTTTACCAATAACCTTTCCTATACTAATGATGTAGGGATGCTACAGGGATCAAAAAACAGGACAAAGACATTTACAGCTTCACAGGGATCCGGCATCAATTTCAATAAAACAAAATTTGATGTAGGGGTAAGGCTGAACATTGCTTACACCAATGTAAAAGCGACGGTTCACACCCAGATAAATGAAAATTATTTTACCCAGACCTATTCCGCTGATTTTTCCTATAACTTCCCGAAAAATTTTATTTTTTCCACTGCTTTTGATTATTACCTGAATACAGGAAGGGGTGAGGGGTATAACCTGAGCATCCCGCTTTGGAACGCCAGCGTGAGCAAACAGGTATTCAAAAAGAAAAATGGCGAGATCAAGCTTTCTGTAAACGATATACTGAACCAAAATCAAAGTATCAGCCGTACGGCTTCAGATAACTATATACAGGACACCCGCAGCATGGTATTGCGCCGCTATTTCATGCTTGGTTTTCTATTCAACCTGAACAGGATGGGAGGAAAGAGTCCGCAATCTCAAATGCCGCCAATGCCCCGTATGATGGAAAGAAGAATGCGCGATGTACGTGTTGATTAAATAAAAAAACGTCCCGGGTAGCCGGAAACGTTTTAGATATAATGGATGGGTTAGTAAAGAAAAAATTATTTCCTTCTCCTGGCACAGCCTGCCGCAGGGGATGTTCCTGAAATAAAAATGTATAAAACTGATCTCACTAAACGGAAAATGTTGAAGGAAGGTTTGTAATAATTGTGATAGATCTTTGCTTCTTCGTGAGCATGTACAATGTGCCTGTTTTTCATGATTTGGATCGTTTGATAAAAGACTTAACGAAATATTCGTATTCAAAGTATATAATAACTGTAATATTTAATAATATTGCGCCTGATTTCTAACCTGTTAAATCCAAACTGATGAAACCATTCGTAAAATTACCTGTACTTTTTACTATTGTCTTTCTTTCCTTTAATGTCGCTACCGCACAATTTAAGCTCAATCCCGTCAACACTATTGCCAGGGATGTCAAAAAAGTAATTGATGCTTATCCCGTTCATTTTGATAATATAATCGGCGAAGCCATTATACAAAATCCGCAGTCAACCGACTACCAGTGCAATTTTAAAGTGAGCGGCGCGGAAGAATGTATCATTACCAGGTACACGGGAAAGAAGAACCAGGTAAGCAGTTGGCAGGCATTAATGCTGACAACAGAGAACTTTGAAGATGCGAAGAAAAAGTTCAAAACGCTTTATACGCAGCTCAACAATCTTTCTGTAAAAACAATGCACCTGTCAGGCGTATATGAATCCCCGGTTGAAGAAAAGAAATTCAGCAGCGTCCTTTTTTCATTTGATCCGGCAGATGAATCATTAAAGAAATTAAAAGTGGAATTGGTCATAGAAGCTGAAGGAATGGACTGGAAAGTGAAAGTGCTGGTCTATGACCGCGACAGGAATGATGATGAAAGAGGAGATACTATCGAGAACTAAGAGATAAAAGATGAAAGCTTACTTCCTGCCAGCTATAAATAATTTCAAAATCAAAGACCGTATTTTCCTTTTCTCTTTCACTCTCCAAAGCTTGCCGAAGGATGAACTCTTAGCCATTAACATTCATTAACATTAAAGCAAGCCTGGTTAACCCGCTTTGTCACCGTGTAAGAATATTTTCGTAGCTGAAACAACAGTTATGAGAAAAATATACCTGGCGATGGGCTTTGTTCTTTTTACCGTCATTGCATTTGCTCAAAAAAATGGTAGTGTAAAAGGCCTTGCATTTGATACCCTCTCTCATCAGCCGGTTGCCGGCGCTACTGTTACAGTAGTGGAGAAAAAAGATTCTTCACTTGTTTCCTTTACCATGACAGATAATGAAGGCCGTTTTGAACTGACAGGTATTCCTAATGGTGAATACCGGGTAATGATCACGCATGTCAATTACCATAACACGAATATCTTATTTACGATCAGTGATAATAACAAGAAACAGGACCTCGCCAATATCACGATGAATGATAAAAACAAAATACTCGCCGAAGTAATTGTAACGAATGAAGCGCCGCCGGTAACCATGGTCGGCGATACGGTACAGTATAATGCCGCTTCTTTCAAAGTACAGCCCAATGCAAGCGTAGAACAATTATTAAAGAAACTACCGGGAGTAAAAGTAGAAAAAGACGGAACCGTAAAGGCGCAGGGTGAAAAGGTAAGCCGGGTGTTGGTGGACGGAAAAGAGTTTTTTGGTAACGACCCGAAGATCGCCACTAAAAACTTACCGGCTGATGCGGTTGACAAAGTACAGGTATATGATAAGCAAAGCGACCAGGCGCAGCTTACAGGATTTGAAGACGGCAACTATGAAAAAACGATCAACCTGAAACTGAAGAAGGATAAAAAGAAAGGTGTTTTCGGGAAAGTAACTGCAGGAGCAGGTAACAAGAAACGCTATGAAGGAAAGTTCAACGTCAATTCCTTTAAGGGTGCCAGACAATTATCGGCTATCGGTATGGGAAATAATACCAATGCGGAAGGCTTTTCTTTTATGGATATTCTAAACTTCACCGGGGAACTGGCAAGGATGCAGAGAAATTCTGGCGGTGGTGGTAATATTAATATCAACATCTCGGGAGATGAAGCAGCAGCACTTGGTGTTGGCGGTAACCGTAATAGCGGTATCAATACTGCATGGGGAGGAGGACTGAATTATAATAATATAATAGGAACTAAACTGGATTTCCAGAGCAACTATTTCTACAACCGTTTTAATCCAAATATTGAAAGACATATCAACCGGCAGAACTTTTTGCCCGGTACTACCAGTTATTATAACCAGAATTCATTTTCCGATAATTTAAATAATACCCACCGGTTCAACCTGAATTCTCTTTACCAGGTTGATTCGATGACTTCACTGCGCATTACCCCTTCGTTCAGTTATCAGAAAACAAGGAACAGGTCAGTAACGGATTATAAAACCCTGGCGGATGCCCATGCAAAAATCAATGAAGGGGGCACCAGCAATCTCTCAAATAATGAAGGATTTAATTTTCGCAACGATCTTATATTCCGTAAAAAATTCAAACGCAAAGGAAGAACGTTTTCACTTTCATTGCAAACCAGCCTGAATGAAAGTGATGGTGATGGCAGCCTGAACTCAATTACCAATTTTTATGACCCCTCTTCAGGAACCCTGGTGAAAAGAGATACGTTAAACCAGCAGAATAGTAATAACAGCAGCCTGCGAAGCTATAGTGCAAGAGCCGTTTATACAGAACCTGTTTTCAAAAGATCATTGCTGGAGTTCAGTATAGGGAAAAGTAACAGCAAAAACATTTCAGAACTCACTACTTACGATTATAACAGGCAAACAGGAAAATATGATAACCTGAATACCGTGCAGACCAATGATTATCAAAATATCTATGGCTTCACCAATGCTGGTTTCTGGATGCGTACGCAAAAGAAAAAATACAATTACTCTTTCGGTCTTAGCTGGCAGCAGGCCAAACTGGAAGGCAAGATCAGCACTGGTATAAAAGATTCTGTGATCAGCAAAACATTCCGCAACCTGTTGCCCAATGCAAGTTTCAGGTATAATATTTCCCGGTTTAAAAGTTTTTCGATTACCTATGGTGCGAATACCAATCAACCTAATATAACCCAGTTGCAACCCGTACCTGATCTTACTAACCGTCTGAACATACGCCAGGGTAACCCGGATCTGAAACAAGAGTATAATCATAACATACAAGCCAGCCTGAACTTGCTGAGTCCTTATAAGAATAAGAACCTGTTCCTGTTCCTCACCATGCAAACCACAAGGAATAAGATCGTGAACTATGATTCGGTGAACCTGCAAACCGGTGTGAGATATACCAAGCCCGTAAATGTAAACGGCGTTTATAATTTTAACAGTAATATCAGTTACAGCGTGCCGGTTCGTTTCCTGAAAGGCACAATAGAACTTGGTGGCAGGGCAAGCTATTTTAAAGGAAAACAATTCATCAACTCCTTTGCCAACAATACAAAAGCATGGGCGCTCGGGCCAGAGATAAGGCTGGATATGAATCCCACTGACAAGTTGAATGTTTCTGTAAGCACTAACCTGGATTATAACAATACACAGTATTCGTTGCAATCTGCCATGAATACGAATTATATCTCACAGGAATACAGTGGCTCTTTTGACTGGCAGTTACCTAAACAGTTTTCCCTGTCAACAGATTTTACTTATACCATCAATAGCCAGCGGGCAGCCGGCTTCAATACCAAAGTACCTATATGGAATGCCAGTATCAGCAAACAATTCCTGAGATACAACCGGGGTGAATTGAAGTTGAGCGCCTCCGACCTGATGAATAAGAATGTTGGCATCAGCCGCACTACCAATCAGAATTATATTGAGGACAGCCGGGTCAATATACTGCGCCGTTTCTTTATGCTGAGCTTTACCTATAGTCTCAGTAAGACCGGCTTGAATAATGCAGGCAGTGGTGGAATGAGAGTAATAACAAGATAAACCTGATGAAAACAATATTCAACCAAGGATCATGCAAGCGGCAATTGAAAACTAAATTTGCTTCCTTCGCCATAATTGCTTTCCGCCCAGGCCTTGCCGCCCATTGCCTCAATGAATTCTTTGCAGATCGCCAACCCGATCCCCGATCCCTTTTTATCGGACCGGCCGGGTATTTGAAAGTAACGTTCAAATATCCTGCTGAGGTATGATTGATCAATTCCTGAACCTCTATCGGTAACTGAAAAAATAATTTGTTTGCCTGTTTTCTCTACGGACACAATAATAGCGCTTCCGGGTGGCGAGTACCTGATCGCATTGGTCAAAAAATTATTCAACACCCAGCTTATTTTATCCGCATCCGTATGGATGCCGGGAAGATCATCTTCCAGTTTTTTCTCAATAGTAATATTCTTTTCCCTTGCGGTATTACTAATTGCCTCTATGGAAGTTTCTACTACCGGGTAAGGGCTGACATACTGCATATTCAACTGTATCTTTCCCGCTTCTACCTGCGACATATTCAGCAACTCGCTTAATATTTTAAGCATGCGCTGGTTATCATTTTTCAGTTGCTGCACCAATTCTTTTTGTTCACTGCTTAATTCCCCGATACGGCTATCTTCCAAGAGTTTCAGACTAAAGTCAGAAGAGGCAAGCGGCGTTTTTAATTCATGTGATACCGTAGCAATAAAATTGGTCTTGGCCACATCCAGTTCTTTGAACGAAGTGATATTTTTTAACACAATAACATTACCGATCTTTTCTCCACGCTGGGTGATGTCAACCATCTCTTTGGTGAAATAGTTTTCCTTACTATCCACTACTATTTTAAAAGGAATATTATTTTCCTCTTTTACAAGAAACCTGAACAAGTCATTCTTTTTTTGCACGGCTTCCTGCGGCTGGCCCACTATTTCCAGCTCCTGCAGGTTAATTAGCTGCAGGGCTTGCTGGTTGGCAAAAAGTATCAATCCTTTATTGTCTATACCTATGCTTGCATCCTTCAGGGAATTGATCACTGTTTCGGCCCTTTGCTTTTCGAATAAAATTTTTGACAAATTGCTATGCTCATATTCATCCAGCTTCTCCGCCATACTATTAAACGCATCGGCCATTTGACCGAATTCATCTTTACGGTTCAGGTGGATACGTTCGCTATAGTTTTTGCCGGCTATCGCCTTAATACCTTCCGTCAGTTTGGCAATGGGTGAAGCAACCAATGAAGGGAAATTAAAAACAAACGTCAGCCCAAGCAGTGTACAAATAGTAAGGATAAACGTGATGATGGTTTTAGCATTTTCCGCTGAAGCCTTAGCGGCAAGGTTCTTATTATTGATCGCCTGCAGGTTCAGTTGCATGATGCCGCTGATATTTTTCCGGATTAACGACCGCAGTGAATCAACAGATTTTTTTTTCTTTAACTCATTAAAATTCTTCCGCAATGATACTGTCATTTCTTTTTCAGAAGGTTCGGTGATGTTCTTTTCCTGCTGTTGAAGGCTTTCCTCAAAATTATTATACGCATTCATGCTGTCTCCACCATTCAATTCATCCAGTTCCTTCAGCATATCCCTTGAATAGTTCAGCGTTTCATAGTTGTTTTTTACAATATCCTTTGCTTCTTCCGTAATCCGGTTAAAATAAAAAAAACTGACCGCACCCACCAGTACGAGCAGTGCGAAGAGAAAAATGCCTCCAAGGGCTACTTTCGTTTTTAGTTTAATCGCCATCAGGATAGTATGATCAGGTCAACATCGTTTTTAGAAAGTGTTTTTAATAACTGGTTGAAAACATTGGTTTTCAAAATAACCTGGAACAAATTTAGGTGGGGCTTGCCGATACAAACCGTAGTTATGTGTTTTTCTTCTACTGTGTCCATAATTACATCGGAGACATTACTGCCTTTTACCTGCAAAACCTCCGCACCAAGTTCCGTGGCGTTTTTAAAGTTATTGATAAGATGACGTTGTGCCGCCAAAGGAATTTTATCTAATGATTCTTTGGGCGTCTGTACATACAGCACATACCATTTGCTATTGTAATAAGAAGCTAACCTGGCCGTTTTCCGGATAATAGTCTGCGCCATTTCGTGGTTGGAGGAAATGCAGGCCAGGAAATGTTCATGCCGCCAGGGCCTTTCTTTAGCCGTTACTTCATGATCCACCTTTCTCTCTACCTGGCCGGCTACTTCCTTTAGCGCCAGCTCACGTAATTGTAAGATCTTTTCAGACTGGAAAAAGTTTTGTAAAGCCTGTTGCACTTTACTGTGGTCGTATATCTTTCCTTCTTTCAGTCGTGTGATCAGTTCATCGGCTGTCAGGTCAATATTTACCACCTCATCAGCTAATTGTAATATTTTATCCGGTACCCTTTCTTTTACTTCTACCCCCGTAATCTCTTTTACATCCTCGTTGATGCTTTCAATATGCTGGATATTGATAGCCGATATCACATTGATACCTGCATCAATTATATCCAATACATCTTGCCATCTTTTTTCATTCTTACTGCCGGGAATATTGGTATGTGCGAGTTCATCAATGATCACTACTTCTGGCTGCAATAAAAAAATGGCCTGTACATCTAGCTCATCCAGTTCTTTGCCTTTATAAAAAACTTTTCTTCTTGGAATAAACGGTAATCCTTCTACCAACGCTTCCGTTTCTTTTCTTCCATGCGTTTCTACATAGCCGACTCTTATGTTCACTCCATTGCGGAGCAGCGTATGCGCTTCCTGCAGCATGCGGTAGCTCTTTCCCACACCGGCGCTCATGCCAATATAGATTTTCAGCTTTCCTTTTTTCTCCTGCTGAATCTTAGCTAACCATTTATCTGCTTCGTTTTCCGGCATATATTTTTTATGTTATCATCTTCTGTTAAACACCCCGCCACCTGTTTCATCCCGTTAATCATAGTTCAGACATCTTATCCAACCCAATATTTAATTTTAAAACATTTACAAGGGAAGGCCCGCCCAACAATGATGTCTCAATATGTTCGTCAACTAAAGTTCTCACTTTATTTTCTTGCAGCTTTCTTATAGCCGCCACGCGTTTTACCTGTACATACGCAGAAGCGGGTGAAATATCAGGATCCAAACCGCTGCCACTTGCAGTAACGAGGTCAGCAGGTATTTCTTCTTTTTTAATGCCGGGGTTATGAACCAAAAAACTATCAATCCTGTCCTGTACAATTTTTAAGTACTCAGGATTAGATGGCCCTTTGTTGCTGCCTGCTGAACCAGCGGCATTATAATCAACAGCAGAAGGTCTTCCCCGGAAGTATTTATCTTCTGTAAACTTTTGCCCCACTCTTTCATACCCCACTACTTTGCCATTTACAGAAAGGGTTTCACCTTTTCCGCCACCGGGTGTTACTTTACCAATACCTGCAATCAATAAAGGATATAATACTGCACACAATATGATCATCACCAGTGTCAGTTTCAGGGATATTAATACATTCTTTTTCATTTTATTTTCAATTAAGTTGTTAGCCGGTAAGACTGTAAGTCGGTAAGAGATGCTATTCCCCGTCTTTCCGACTTACCAGCAATTTTTTTTACATAAATACACCAAGCAGCATATCAATCAATTTTATTCCAATAAATGGTGCGATGATGCCGCCCAGACCGTAGATCAGCAGGTTTCTTCTCAGCAATGCAGAAGCGCCGATGGGTTTATACGCCACACCTTTTAATGCCAGTGGTATCAGCATCGGGATAATAATAGCATTAAAGATCACAGCGGATAAAATGGCTGACTCAGGGCTTTTCAGGTTCATTATATTCAACGACTGCAATGCGGGTATGGATGCAATGAACAATGCAGGTACGATGGCAAAATATTTCGCTACATCATTGGCAATAGAAAAAGTAGTCAGCGTTCCCCTTGTTATTAATAATTGTTTACCTATCTCCACTACTTCTATCAGTTTTGTGGGGTCATTGTCCAGGTCAATCATGTTGCCTGCTTCTTTAGCAGCCTGTGTACCGCTGTTCATAGACACTCCTACATCCGCCTGGGCTAGTGCAGGTGCATCGTTGGTACCATCCCCCATCATCGCCACCAGTTTACCTGAAGACTGTTCCTGGCGGATATAGTTCATTTTATCTTCCGGTTTTGCTTCCGCAATAAAATCATCCACACCGGCTACATTGGCGATGTATTTTGCTGTAAGCGGGTTATCACCGGTAACCATTACAGTCTTCACCCCCATCTTACGCAGACGTTCAAAACGCTCCTGTATGCCGGGTTTGATAATATCCTGTAATTCTATTACTCCTTTTATCTCATCATCTACGGCTACTACCAGTGGTGTACCGCCATTGCCGGCAATTAGTTTTACTTTTTCTTCAGTTTCTGCAGGCACAGTATTGCCCGCTTTGACTGTCATATTACGGATAGCATCGAAAGCGCCTTTGCGTATCCTTGTTCCGTTTGCCATAGTCACGCCACTGCTTCTTGTCTCTGCAGTAAATTTGATAAACCGCGCTCCACTCAAATCCTCACTGAACAGAATAACTTTTGAGGTATCCGATTTTTCAATATTACTTTTTGCCAGCTCAATGATTGATTTTCCCTCAGGAGTATCATCCGACATCGAGCTTAATGCAGATATGCGTATAAATTCTTTATTGCTGACACCATTGGCCGGGTAAAAATTGGTAGCCTTCCTGTTACCAATAGTGATCGTACCTGTTTTATCCAGTAACAAAACATCTATGTCCCCCGCAGTTTCTACTGCTTTACCGCTTTTTGCAATTACGTTGGCCCTTAATGCCCTGTCCATACCTGCGATGCCGATAGCAGATAGCAGGCCGCCGATAGTTGTCGGTATTAAACAAACAAATAAAGAAATGAATGCCGCAATCGTAATGGGTGTATTGGCATAGTCAGCAAATGGCTTCAGCGTTACACACACAATAATGAAGATAAGTGTGAATGCCGCCAATAATATAGTCAATGCAATTTCATTAGGCGTTTTTTGCCTGGAAGCCCCTTCTACCAAAGCTATCATTTTATCCAGGAAGGATTCACCCGGTGCTGTTGTTACTTTCACTATGATACGGTCACTCAAGATTTTGGTGCCTCCTGTTACAGATGATTTATCACCACCGGCTTCCCGGATAACAGGAGCGGATTCACCCGTAATAGCTGACTCATCAATCGTAGCAATACCTTTAACGATCTCACCATCCATCGGAATAATATCTCCCGCTTCGCATACAAAGTGATCACCCAGCTTTAAGGTGGATGAAGCCACAACAGTAGTTTCTTTACTAAACCCGTTTCCTGTCGCAGTTATTTTTTTAGCAGGTGTATCCTCTCTTGTCTTACGCAGGCTTTCCGCTTGTGCTTTACCCCTTGCTTCCGCTAATGCTTCAGCAAAGTTGGCGAAGAGCACCGTGATAAAAAGGATAGCGAATATGGTAATATTATACCACAATGCGCCTTGCGTAGTATCGCCGGTAACTGCCTGCCAGGCCGAAACAACCAGCATGACCGCAGTACCTATCTCTACTGTAAACATCACCGGGTTCTTTATCATTAGCGCCGGGTTCAGCTTTATAAAAGATTGTTGGATAGCAGTGCCGGTCAGCGCAGGATCGAATAATTTTATAGAACGTTTTCTTTGTTTCATAATAGATCAGTATTTAATAAATAGAAAAGTATTCAGCGATCGGTCCCAGTCCCAGTGCCGGCAAATAGGACAACGCCGTGATGATAATAATGATGACCAATGTCATTACCCCGAACGTGTATGAATCCGTTCTTAATGTACCCGGCGATTCAGGAATAAATTTTTTATTCGCCAGCAAACCCATGATCGCTAATGGCGCTATGATCGGGAGAAACCTGCCCAGCAGCAATACAATACCGGTGCTTACATTCCAGAAAATATTGTTATCACCCAATCCTTCAAAACCGCTTCCATTATTGGCATTGGAGGAAGTATATTCATAAAGCATTTCCGAAAAACCGTGATACGACGGATTATTCAACCAGGCGGATGGCTTCACGGCCCATCCAATTTCAGGATGATGAATGACCATGTATGCAGCCAGCGCTGTAAAACCTTTTATAAGAAATGCAGATAATAAAGTAATCAGTGCAGCGATCTTTACTTCTCTCGCTTCTACTTTATGTCCCATGAATTCCGGGGTTCGCCCCACCATCAAGCCGGAAATGAATACAGCGATGATGATGAATATAAAATAGTTTAACAGCCCGACACCAACACCTCCATACAGGGCATTGATCATCATATCCAGAATTACAACACCCCCGGAAACGGGTGTTAAGCTATCATGCATACCATTTACCGATCCGTTAGAAGTAGAAGTGGTGGCCACACTCCAGAAAGCGGTAGCGGCTGCTCCCAGTCTTACTTCTTTTCCTTCCATGCTGCCCATGTTTTGCGCTACTCCCAGTTTATCAATAGCGGGATTGCCTTTTGTTTCATAGTAAATATTAATAGTGCAAAAAATGACGAACAGAAATGTCATTACGGCAAATATTACTTTGGCCAGTTTCCTGCGGTGGATATAAAATCCTAAAGCAAATACCAATGCAATCGGTATCAATAAAATAGCAATCGTTTCAACAGCATTGGTAAAGTAATTAGGGTTCTCTAACGGATGCGCAGAGTTTACGCCAAACCAGCCACCACCATTTGTTCCTAATTGTTTGATAGCGATCATACCTGCCGCAGGACCTCTTGATACCTGTACACTATCTCCTTGTAATGTCACAATGCTGTCTTTGCCATCATAGCTGGTGGGTGTGCCGTTAAAAGCCAGTATTGCCGCAACCACAATGGATAAAGGCAGCAATATCCTTGTGGTGCTTTTTACAAGGTAATTCCAGAAGTTGCCGAGATTATTGGTTGTTTTTTCTTTCAAGCCGTTAAATAATGCAACTAATGCAGCAATACCTGTAGCGGCGCTTACAAACTGTAAGAACGTAATGACTATTAACTGGGTTAAATACGTTAATCCTGACTCACCGGAATAGTGCTGCAGGTTACAGTTTACCAAAAAACTGATAGCTGTATTGAAAGCCAGGTCAGGGGTTTGGCCGGGATTACCATCCGGGTTTAACGGAAGTTTGTCCTGGAAGAGAAGCATAAAGAAAGCATATACCAGCCATAGCATATTAATGGTAAGCATTGCCTTCAGGAACTGTTTCCAGTTCATGCTTTCTTTGGGATTGATACCACTGATACGGAAAATCAACCTTTCCAGCGGGTTCATAAAATCAGTAAGGGTCTTTTCCCCGTTAAAAACTTTTGCCATGTATTTTCCCAGCGGGTATGCCAGCATCATCGTAAAAAGGAAAATGATTATTGTGCCTAAAATTTCTGTACTCATGATCGTGAATAATGAATGGTGAATAGTGAATGGCAGCCTTGTTGTGAAAGTTCACAATTGACCATTCACATTAAAATTTTTCAGGTTTGACCAAAACATAAACCAGGTAACAGAAGACTGCTATGGATAGTATAAAAAGTATTGTCATCATAATGTTTATATTTTTTCGAACCAGTCAATGGATTTAAAAAATAGCCAGAAGAAAATAAGTCCGGTTCCTATTAAAATAATTGTCAGCATGATTAAGCGTTAAATTGTTTAATAATTAAACAGGCTACCAGTATTGTCACATACACAACAGGTAGTAGTATATGCAGCTTTAGTTTTTTGCCTAAGCCTTGTAAAGGATCGCTGTTCATTTGTTTGAGTTTTGTGGTAAGATGCCAAAAGGGATGCCGGGAGGCTGGCAAGGTGATTTGTGAATGGTGAAAGGTAAGCTGGTAGAAGGTTTGGCCAGAATCAGCAGTTAGAGTTGAGTAGGGCAGGAAATGAAAAACCCTTCCAAAATGGAAGGGTGGCTTTTCATTTTGAAAATGATTTTATTCTATTTTGGAATCAAATATTCTTCCATTTTTCTATACAATGTAGTTAACCCAATCCCCAAATATTCCGCCGCCTTCGTCTTATTCCCCTTTGTATGCTGCAATACTTTTTCGATATGCTTTTTCTCAACAGAAGATAAGGTGAGATTGTTGGCGGATGTGTCACTTTGTTTTTGAATCTCATACGGCAGGTGTTCCGGAAGAATGCTGTTGCCATCTGTAAGAATAGCCGCTCTTTCCATTACATTTCTCAGTTCACGGATATTTCCATGCCAGGCATGCCGCTCTAATAATTGTAACGCTTCTTTGCTTAATGATAAGTCCCTTTTATTTTCTCTGCTCCCGTAGCGGGAAAGAAAATGATTCGCCAGTACGGGTATATCCTCCACCCGGTCACGCAACGCCGGCAGTTCAATAGTAAATACATTCAGCCTGTAATAAAGATCTTCCCGGAATATCCCCTGCTCCGCTTCCTTTTTCAGGTCACGGTTGGTAGCCGCAATGATCCGTACATCCGCTTTGGTCGTTTTTTCATCACCCACTTTTATAAACTCACCGGTTTCTATCACCCGTAAAATTTTAGCCTGCAGGTCAATATTCATTTCACCTATTTCATCAAGAAACAAGGTTCCGCCATGGGCCAGCTCTATCAATCCCTTTTTATCTTTTACAGCGCCGGTATAGGCCCCCGCTTTATGCCCGAAGAGTTCGCTTTCCAGCAATTCCCTGGAGAAGGCGCTGCAGTTAATAGCGATAAAAGGGTTTTTTGAACGTTTGCTGGCGGCATGAATAGCATTGGCGAAAACTTCTTTACCTGTTCCGGTTTCCCCTAATAGTAACACATTGGCACCGGTAGGAGCGATCTTTTGCGCAATCTTAGCAGCTTCTTTGATAAGGGGACTTTCGCCAAGTATATCTTCAAAACCGTAGGAACCTTTATCACTGATCTTAACAGCGGACTGTTTATTCGCTTTTACCTTATCCATCGCCTGGAAAAGCAGCGGGATGATCCTGTCGTTATCATTTCCTTTGGTGATATAATCGAAGGCGCCGTTCTTGATGGCCTGCACACCATCCGGGATATTGCCATAAGCGGTCAGCAAAATAAATTCAATCAAGGGAAACTTGGCTTTCGCCTCTTTTACAAAATCAACGCCATTACCATCAGGTAGTTTTACATCGCAAAGCACTACATGTATTTCCTGTGTTTCCAATTTTTTCCACCCGGCTGCGCAGGTACCCGCTTCCAGCACATCAAAACCCTCAAGAGCAATAATGCGTTTCATCAGGCTGCGAAGGGTTTCTTCATCATCAATGATCAGGACTTTGTTCATGCGGTAAGAATACAAAATGTATTCAAAACTATACAAAATAGGATTCTGCTGAAGCGGTTAATACTGAAAAGACTGCACTTAACAGCAATCACTATAACTTTTTAACTATCCGTTAAATCGCCTTTGATAAACCTTAGTAGAAACCAGGTATCATCAGTGACTCAACCTTATTACCTTATCGGGGATAAAATGAAAACAAAGTTAATACACTCATTTTGTTTTAATGATCTGGCATTACTTGCTTTCTGCGTAGTGTTAATCAAAAGAAGGTAATAAGGTTAAAGAGATTTTATTGGGCATTTTCTACTAAGGTTTAAATTCAGAGTACCGGATTTTGAAAATAAATAAGGTCTTGAATGATCAGTCTCAAGACCCTTATCCCCTCAAAATATGAATTACCCGTTAACCCTAATAATGCAATTAATTTATCCGTATTTGCCTGTTGCCCCCGCCATTGTTCCGTTGCATTTCGTCCATCATCTTATCTCTTTCTTTACGGAACTCTTCGGGTGTATAATGTTTTTTTCCTGTTGGCGCTTTTATTACTGCTATATCAGCCTTAGCGGAAATATCAATGGCTTTAAACGTTTGCCGGCCATTCGCTACATCCATTTCCAGTATCAACCCGGGAAGCTGCCCCTGGTATTCTGCCGGGCCCGCCGCCACCGGAATATCAGTTGCAAACCATGCAACGATAGCCGAAGTATCTTCTATTTCTTTCCGTTCCATTTTGCCATTATCCATAGTCATCTGCATCCTCTTATTGATCTGCGTAGTGGTCGCCTTCATGCAATTGTGGTTCAAAATGGTTTTTGTTTCCCCGGTCATTTTCCACTTCAGTACCCGTATGCTGTCATCAATGATGAATTTTTTATCAAACATATCCCGTTGTTCTACTTTTGTACGGGTTTCAAAATTATTATACAGCACATCATCAGTGCCGCCACCCATTATACGTATCTGCATACCCCCGCCGCCAAAATTATCCTCCTGTTCATTTTCCTTTTCAGCCTGTTTCCACAGTGATTGGTTATTACCGAAAACCAGTTCAAAATTATCCTTCCTTGTTTTAGGCAGCATGTTTTGCATTTCTTCCCCCATGTGATCATCATTAATGCGTATCTGTATTTGTACAATTCGTTCGTAGGTCACTTTACCCTCTTTTTGCTGTGCCTGCACCATTATTGCAGTAAAAAAAGCGCAGCCGGCGATTAGTATTTTCTTCATAAATGTTTTGTTTAAAATCAAATCTATACAAGCAGCGCGGGAAGTTAAGTTAACCCACCTTTCATTAAGGTTAATAAAGGTTAAAGCAGGATGAAACGGAGAAAAAAGCAGGTTACATTTGTACCGGGATCAACAAACATGAAAAAATTCCGGTGGCTGGCAATATTAATGGGGATCACTATCCTGGGTATTACAGGCTTTCAACTGTATTGGCTGAGGAATAATTATGACCGGGAGAAGCTATCGCTGGATCTGCTGACCAATGCATCTTTCAGGCAGACTATTCTTGAGCTGCAGGCATCCAAAATGAAACTGGAAACAATAAATTTTGAATCAGACGAGCATCCTTTTCCCGGCGGGCCGGGTGTTTCTGTCAGGAGAGACAAAAATAAAAATGCCGTTGTTCAATTGACTGACGGTAAGAAAGAGCCGCCGATAACGATGATCAACCTGCTCCAGCAGAAGATGAAAGAGTATGAAGGAGACAGCACTAAAAAGAATACGCTCATTTTTTCCGCCGGCAAATCTGATTCCGTAGAGTTGGTCACGGGAAAAAGAAGAAGCAACATAAGGTCTATCACTATTTCCGCCAATGGTGATTCAATGATAAAAAACCTGGATCCGGATTTGATCAGGGAAATATCGGTGAATAGCAGTAAGAAAGAAGATGGCGGGGGCGAAAAAATAATCGCCATCGGCTATGGCAATAAGCCTGCAGGTACATTAAACATGGATACGGCATATACCGGCAAACCGCGCAGGATATTTGAGAAACGCGTTCCCGGGATGGTGGTGGAGGATGTGATCAATCAAAACGGCGCGACAAATAAACATGGCAGGAATGACGTATTCCGGTTTTTATACAATGTGGATTCGCTTTCGGTAAAGGATTCCATTACTATAAAAGAAATTACGGATACGTATGCAGCAAAACTGAAAGAAGATAAAATGAACCTTGTATTTGCTGTGAGCAGGTTAGACAGCAGCTATGAAGATTCCCCGGATATGAATGATGTGACAGTTGGCTTTGCCAAACCAATGACCTATCGTCTTTCTTTGAATAATGAAATGAGTTATATTCTGAAAGAACTAAAACTCCCTATATTATTTTCCCTTTTGCTGGTGGGTATTACGATTGCGTCATTTGTTTTGTTGTATCGCACCCTTTTAAAACAACGAAGACTGGCGGAACTGAAGAATGATTTTATCAGCAACATTACTCATGAATTAAAAACCCCGATAGCTACCGTTGGCGTGGCGATAGAAGCATTGAAAAATTTCAACGCTATTCATGACCCGCAGCGAACGAAAGAATACCTGGATATTTCACAAAATGAATTGCAGCGGCTGAGCCTGCTGGTGGACAAGGTGCTGAAACTTTCCATGTTTGAGAAAAAGGAACTTGAATTAAAGAAAGAGACATTCGATTGTAAGCAACTGGTAGAGGAAGTCATGAACAGTATGAAACTGCAGTTTGAAAAATATCATGCGAAAGTAAAACTGCATACGGAAGGGGATAATTTTTTAATAGATGCCGACAAGCTGCATATCACCAGTGTGATATATAATCTCCTGGACAACGCTTTAAAATACAGTAAGGAAAATCCGGTGATTGATGTGCAGTTATCATCACACCCCGAGTTTATCGAGTTCAGCGTAAGTGACAATGGTATTGGTATTCAGCCGGCTTACAGGGACAAGATATTTGATAAATTTTTCCGGGTTCCTACCGGGAATAAACACAATACTAAGGGATATGGCCTGGGGTTAAGTTATGTAGCGGAAGTAATCAAACGTCACCAGGGCAAGGTATCTGTTGAAAGTGAATTTGGCAAAGGCAGTACCTTTACGGCGAAAGTACCTTCGGCAGGTATGCGATTATAAACAGGCAGCTAATACGAATATATGGCCATCAAAATTTTTTATGTTGAAGACGAATTGTTCCTGGGAAAAATAGTAAAAGAAAGCCTGGAAAGCCGCGGCTTTGAAGTGATCATGGAAAGCGATGGCGGCAAAGCAACAGAACTTTTCAAAAAGTCGAATCCGGATATCTGCGTACTGGATATCATGCTACCGAATAAAGATGGTTTCACAATCGCCGATGAGATACGTGAACTGAATGAAGAAGTTCCTATTATTTTCCTCACCGCCAAAACACAGACCGAAGATGTAGTGAAAGGCTTTACCATGGGAGGTAATGATTATATCCGCAAGCCATTCAGTATGGAAGAGCTGATCGTTCGCATACAAAACCTGTTGCGGAATAAATCAGAAGGCCCGCAAAAGATCAGCAGCGACAGTATCACTATGGGCAAATACAATTTCCAGGTACACCGCCAGGTACTCAGCACCGGGAAAGAAGACCGCAAGCTTTCCTTTCGCGAAAGTGAACTGCTGAAAGTATTATACGAGAACCGCTCAACAATCATTGACCGCAAAGACATACTGAATTTACTCTGGGGGAATGATTCTTTTTTCAATTCCCGTAACCTTGATGTATATATCACCAAACTCCGCAGTTATTTAAAAGAAGATCCCCAACTGGAGATCATTACTATTAAAGGAATAGGTTATAGATTTGTAGTAGCCTGATCCCGCCTCTTAAAAGCTATCACTTATCCGCCCACGGCTACAGTTATTGACGAAAGGCATCAGTTATCAAAAGACAGGCTTTGCTGGCTTATCTCTTTTTATATTACTTATCTGATCAGGCTTATGGTGAAAAGAAAAAATCCATACACTACACCAGGGAATCTATTTTTTATACTGTTGCTTTTCAGCAGGGTGACTGTTTTTTCTCAAACCAAAGAAACAGACAGTCTCAGGCTTGTTCTTGACAATCACAAAAATGAAGATACCGGGAAAGTAAATACGCTGAACGCACTGGCGCTTGCATACAGGAGTAATGATGCGGATACCGCTATGTATTTTGCCGGCAGGGCATTAACACTTGCAACAAAACTGAATTATGAATTGGGTATTGCAGATGCGAAATCAGGAACAGGCATAATAATGTCCAATCTCGGAAAATTTGATGAGGGGTTGAAAAACTGTATGGATGCCGTGAAGCTATATGACCAATTGCTCAGGTCATCAAATATCAGGGACAAATCAATAATCCTGCGAAAACAATCCTATGCTTACAATAGTGCCGGAATTATTTACTCGCAACAGGGTAATTACCCGGAAGCGTTAAAGAATTTATATGCTGCCTTAAAGATCAGGGAAGAAACCGGTGATAAAAAAGGCGTGTCTTATACACAGAACAATATTGCAATTATTTATTTTACCCAACATAATTATGCCGGAGCGCTAAAGTATTTTTCCGCCTCTTTAAAAATAAGGGAAGAACTTGGGGATAAACGGGGCGTCTCCGATTCTTACAACAACATCGGCGTTATTTATCAAAATCAACACAACCAGCCGGAAGCACTGAAGAATTACCTGACTTCCTTAAAACTTGCGAGAGAAATAAACTACCAGGATGGCCTCGCTTCGGCTTATGTCAATATTGGAATTATTCAAACGGAGCAGGAAGATTATAACGAAGGGCTGAAGAATTTATTCGCTTCCTTAAAAATCAACGAAAACACAGGGAACCGGGAGTCTATTGCTTTGTGTTACGACAACATTGGAATTCATTATACGAAACGAAAACAATTCAGGGAAGCCGCCTATTACCTTAATAAATCCTTAGCGCTGTCACTTGAGATCGGCAGTATGGATAATATTAAAGAGAGTTATAAAGATCTTGCAAAAATGGATAGTGCGGCAGGTAACTATCACCAGGCGCTGCAGCATTACAAATTATATATCACTTACCGGGACAGTCTGTTCAATGAAGAAAATACAAGGAAATTAGTTCAGTCACAAATGCAATACGACTTTGATAAAAAGGAAGATTCATTACAACAACAGCATTTCATCACGGAAACAAAACTACAGGCACAGCATAAACAAAAGTATTTCTATTGGGGTGGTCTCGCTATGCTGGCAGCTCTTGCCTTTTTTGTTTTCCTCAATTTCCGCAATCAAAAGAAAATAAACAAACTGGCTGGCAACGCCCATGCCAAAGAAAAAGCGGAGCTGGAACTGCAAAGCCTGCGGGCTCAGCTCAATCCGCATTTTATGTTCAACTCACTGAATGCGATACAGGAACTGATATTACTGGAAGAAAATGAAAAATCACAATCTTACCTGGCCAGGTTTGCCAAGCTGCTGCGAATGCTTTTGGAAAATGCAGATAAGCCATTTATTCCGCTACAGAGAGAAATTGATTTTCTGCAACTATATCTTTCATTAGAGAATCTGCGTATTCCCGACCTGGAACATTCTATCACTATTGATCCGGCGATTGATACCGAACAAACCATGATCCCCAACATGATCCTGCAACCCTATATTGAAAATGCTATCTGGCACGGGCTGTCACATAAGCAAAGTGACCGGAAACTATGGATACGTGTAACAAAAACAAACGGTATTGTTCAATATGCGATTGAAGACAACGGTGTGGGAAGAAAAAAATCGGCTGAATTGAAAAGTCTTTTCCGGAAGGAACATAAATCGAAAGGAATGGAGCTGTTATCAAAACGGTTTAAGTTACTAGCGAAAGAATATGGCTCCGATATTGAAACAACCATTACGGATATAATAAATAATGAAGCCGTATCCGGAACTTTAGTAACGATCCGGGTGCCGGTGGCCTTTTCAGGAAAAATTAAAACCACAACATCATGATACGGACCATTATTGTTGACGATGAGCCATCAGCGGTCAATGTGTTAGCATTGCTGCTGAAAAGGAAATGCAAAGAAGATGTAGATGTCATTGCCACTTCCACCTCTCCCCTTGAGGGCAGAACACTGATTGAACAACATAAACCCGATCTTGTTTTCCTGGATATAGAAATGCCTGGTATGACCGGTGTGGACCTGTTGCGTTCCTTTATCAATCCCGGTTTCCGGGTAATATTTGTAACGGCTTATGATGCTTATGCCGTGGAGGCTTTTCGGCTGAGTGCATTGGATTACCTGCTGAAACCGGTGGAAGGAGATGATGTAATGAAGGCGGTGCAAAAAATAAAAACTGACATTAACAGAAATGAAAATACGATCAGTTCCCAGTTGCATCAACTGGAAAAACTGCTGATGCATAGTAACCACCCATCCGGCAGCAGGATCGGTATTGGTATGGCTGACAAAATTGTTTTTATAAATATCCCTGACATTATTTACTGCGAAGCCAATGGGGCCTACACACATGTGTACCTGAAGGATGGTCAGAAGATGGTAGCGTCTAAATCCCTTGGTGATTTTGAAGCACAGCTTGTCTCCAATAAATTTTTCCGGATACATCATTCATCACTGATCAACCTGAACCGGATAAAGGAATTTCAGCGGCATGATGGCGGCTACGTGATATTGGAAAACGGAAAGCAATTAGAAGTATCGCAACGGAAGCGAAAGGATTTCCTGGACGCCATTCATGATATCGTAGTTTAAAAAGAAAAACCCGGCAATAACTACCGGGTTTAAAAAATCGACAGGCTGGTTATGGTTTAATGCCGTAATTATTTTTCATCGCTTTTCTCTCCACTCGTTCATCCGCTGTTTTATTTTGCTTCGGGGTCCTGAAAGTATGGAATGGATACTATTAGATTTACCAGTTGAAGCAGAAGATGGCTGCCGGTTTCTCATGATTACTATTTTTGGTTATTAAATGTGCATGACTACAATTGCCGGTACATTCAAAAAACCTGGTAATTTCTTCCGTCATTTCTCCAGTACTGAGATGCCGTCTATACATTTACTTTTACAGGCTTGTATCTCCCCATAAAGACTTTTGTTGGCGTCCTTACATTTCCGCTCCATTTCCTTTGATATCGAAATAAGACAAGAATCTCTTTGCCGGGGAGAAGAAAGGTTATTACAATCCAGGATTCTGCCCAGGTTTCGTAACAATTGATCCAGTTTGCACTGCGCCATAGCATCCTCATACTGCTCCTGCTTTTCATCGCATGCTCTCCTGCAATTTTCATAGCTTGAAACGGAGGCGCTTATTTTGCTATTAATCTGCTGCTGGTTATTGCATGATGTGGCTATTACAGTGATGAGTAGTAAAGCTGCTGCGGCTGCCAGTATCATCCTTTTCATAAAAGAGTTTTAATGATTATTGGTAGGTTTAATTCATTTTAATTGTTTTCTCATCTCATTCATCCGTTGTCTTATTTTACTCCTTGGTCCTGAAAGAATAGAGCGGATAGACGGGGCTTTTCCGTTTAAAGGAGAAATATTCCTGTTACCCGCTTCGTTTGCTTTATGGTGCGATGAATGATCGTTGTTGCTGCGGCCACAATTTTCGAATTCAAAAGCAACAGACAGGGGCGTGCGACTCAGCTTATCCACGTAGCCAACATAAGAAGGATAATTCTGAAATGCCATCTGCCATTTAGTTTGACGGGGATCCTGGTCATAATAAACAGAGGCTACACCATTTTCATCATAATAGGTGATCTTTTCGCTGGAATACCACCTGTCAGTGGTGCCGAATGCGGCATTTGCATAAGGAAAGGAATAATCAACGCCAGGGGTGAGTTTGAGCGGGTTCCTGTAATGACTATAATACGTGTAATCGGCAGTTGCAAAAAGACTGCCGCTTATATGTAATTTCCAGCCTGCCAGGTCACCTTTTGCAGTATAGGTATTTGTAGTATAATAATCGTTATTAATACTTTCACCCTTTGTCATCTGGCCCTTCCTGTTATAGGTATAATAAACAATATCCGCCACCTCTTTTGTATTGCCGCTATACCATATCTCTTTAACCACCTTATCATTTTTATAAAAAAAATGAATGGTATATAACAGTACGTCGCCATCATAATTTCTTGCCTTTTTCAACCTGCCGTTGTGATCATATTCCATTTTATATACGCCACCATACCAGACCGCCCATTCATCAACAAGGCCTTTTTTGTAGCTGTAATAATCAAACTGGTGAAAATCGGCGACCCCGTCATAGTAATCAAATACCGCCACCCGGCAACCGCCGGAATGGCCTTTTTTTTCTGCAGACTGGTCAATGCTTTCTTCATTCAACTGGTTTATTTCCTCCTTCGGTTGTTGTATTTCTTTCCTGCAGCCCGAAAGCCAGATAAAAAAGGATAGAATTATACTGCCTGAAATAATAAAATTCTTTCTCATGGTAACTATTTTTGGTTATTAAATGTGTATGGCATCCTGAATGTATTCCAGGATAAGAAGATTTACAACCGGCCCTTTGTAACCGCTACAGGTATTTTGATAAGTGATGGAGCGGGAGGATAAGTGCAGGGGCCGGAGGATTTAGCCTTATGGTAACCGGGAGCTTATTGTTTTAGCTTCGAAGTAAAACATATCCAGTATGTATTCATACAAAAGCCAGCAAAGACCAGAAAATAGAACCAGGTACAGCAAAATGACCGCCGAAGATATTGCGATGTCCTTTTTCATACAAATAGCTTTAGCGATCCAAAACTATCCCGGCATACAACAGAATTCTACAGTGCATTGGTATCTGAAGTAAATGTTTTGATAAGTGACAGCATATAGGAACTGGTGGCGGAGAAAAAGGTAAATAATATATTTGCATGAAAACTTATTATTGAGAAAAGTCAAAGCATATACCGCTGACCAGGTTTTTACTGGTGATGAATGGTTAAATCATCATGCGGTAATCATTGATAACGGGATGATAGTGGACGTTGCCCCTGCTGCCTCATTACAGGAAAACATAATCACAGAGAAATTGGAAGGCTGTTTCCTTGCACCCGCTTTTATTGATCTGCAGATTTATGGCGCTCATGAAAAGCTGCTGGCTGTTTACCCGGAAGCGGATTCATTATTTAAGCTAAACGAATACTGTAATAACGGAGGCGCTGCTTTTTGCCTGCCCACTGTCAGCACCAATACATATGAAGTGCTTTATAAATGTATAGATGCGATAAAAGACTATTGGAATAAAGGGGGGCAGGGGATTTTGGGGTTTCATATAGAAGGGCCCTGGATAAACCCTGTCAAAAAGGGAGCGCATATTGAATCGCTGATACATTCTCCTTCCCTGAAGCAAGTGGAAGATCTGTTAAACTATGGTAAAGGAGTTATTAAAATAATAACACTGGCCCCGGAGGTTTGCAGTAAAGAAGTGATGGATTGCATTCTTTCCCATAACGTCATTATATCAGCGGGACATAGTAATGCAACCTATCACCAGGCGATGGATAGTTTTGCCGGCGGCATTATTACCGTCACACATTTATATAACGCCATGAGCCCGTTGCAGCATCGCCAGCCAGGATTAGTGGGGGCTACATTGGATCATACTACAGTAATGGCCAGCATTATTCCTGATGGTCATCATGTGGACTTTGCTGCGATACGAATAGCCAAAGAGGTAATGAAAGAAAGGTTATTTGTAATCACAGATGCGGTAACCCAAACCGGTAAAGGATATTACCAGCATGAGCTGGTTGGAGATAAATATGAATCGTCAGGCATTCTCAGCGGCTCTGCTCTCACGATGGGCAAGGCTTTTTTCAACCTGGTAAAATATGCAGGCATTGAAAAAAGTGAAGCACTCCGGATGTGCAGCTTATACCCCGCCCGTGTTATCAACCGGGATCAGGACCTGGGTAAAATTGCAAAAGGATACCGTTTTAGCGTATCGGCAATAGACGAACAGGCAGAAACAGCCATCTTTCTTCCCTGATTTAAAAAAAATATTTGTCAGGATATTGTCATGTTGGGGAAAATTCCAATCTTTAGTAGCCAACATTTTCTTCCACCAAACTGCCATTGAAATGAGAAAGGTTTTTGTACTTGCAGCCATACTTGTTATAAGCATGGCTGTTGTTTATTTTTCTTCGTGCAACAACGAAACAAAAGAACCCGAACCTACTGCAAACAAAGATTCCCTTGAGCAAGTAATAAAAAGGGGAGAATACCTGACCGTGCATGTAGCGATGTGCCTGGGTTGTCACAGTAAACGGGATTTTTCAAAATATTCCGGACCTGTAATGCCCGGCAGCGAAGGGGCAGGAGGAGAAGAATTTGGTGAGAAGATGGGTGTGCCGGGGGTGGTATATGCCCGCAACATTACTCCCGATGCGGAAACAGGTATCGGCACATGGACAGATGATGAGATACTGAGATCTGTGACCCATGGCATCAGTAAGAATGGGGATACACTTTTCCCCATCATGCCTTATATGAATTATAACCGCATGGCAAAAGAAGACCTCCTGAGTATCATTGCTTATATCCGTACATTAAAGCCCATAAAAAGTAAAGTAGCTCCCAGGCAGTTAATGGCGCCCATAGCGGCGTTTTATGCTCCACAATTTCTTCAGCCAACAATTGAAGGCAATGTTCGTCCGCCGGAAAGCGATAGAGTTAAATATGGCGAGTATATGACAACATTTGCAGTCTGTGGAGACTGCCACATCCCCATGACACCAAAGGGCCCGGATATGAGCCGTCCTTTTGCCGGCGGCTTCACATTTGATGTAGGGACTTTCAAAGTGGGTACTGCAAATATCACTCCTGATTCTGCTACTGGTATCGGCGCCTGGACCGAGGAACGTTTCCTGAATAAATTCACGCTGTACCGGGAAGAAAAGAACTATGATTTTAATCCGGGAAAAGAAAATTCATATATGCCCATCTCGGCCTATGCGGGTATGAAAGACGATGACCTTAAAGCCATTTTCGCTTATCTCCATAGCATAAAACCGATCAGTAATAAAGTAGAAAAATATCCGAAATAAATTTATTGCAGGTGTACAGGAAGGAGCAGTGAATAGCTGCTCTTTTTTGTTGTTGTATTCTTTCCGGTTTGTTGCAGGAATGCAAAAAATAATAAAGCGCAAAAAAATTGGAGCAGGATGATTAAATTTGCAATACATAAATAAAATTGATCATCCTATGTCACTCCTGAACAACAATAACAAAAAAGACAAAAAGAAGAATCAGCAACAGCGTAACACTCCGGGTTTTCCTGCTCCCAAGGGAAAAGCAAATACAAAAGGAGTGGTGAAAAACACTAAACTTACAGGTGGTTCTCAACGCGGTTCTTAGTACTGCTTCGCTTCCGGTAAATTTCTGCGATCAACTTACTCACCCCGGCCCGGTCATTCGGCGCTATCCTGTAACTTGCAGGCATGATTGATTACTTAAAAGGATTGAATGAACGGCAGCAGGAAGCCGTATTGCATATTGATGGCCCGCTGATGATCGTAGCAGGCGCGGGCAGCGGGAAAACGAAAGTGCTGACCACCCGCATCGCACACCTGATGGCCAATGGCGTTGATGCATTCAACATACTCGCCCTGACCTTTACCAATAAGGCGGCGAAGGAAATGAAAGAACGGGTAGAAAAAATTCTTGGAAACAGCGAAGCACGCAATTTATATATTGGCACTTTTCACAGCGTATTTGCAAGAATACTGAGAGCGGAGGCGCACCGCCTTGGTTATCCAAACAGTTTTACCATCTATGATACGGATGATGCAAAGAGTGTGGTAAAAGCGGTGGTCAATGAACTGAACCTCGACGATAAACATTACAAACCCAATACAGTTTATAACAGGATATCTTCCGCGAAGAACGCATTAGTAGGTCCTGTTGAATACGCCAACGATTATTACCTGCAGCAGGAAGACATGCGTTCCAACCGTCCTGCTATTTCTCAGATCTACGCAGCGTACGTACAGCGTTGTTTTAAGAACGGCGCCATGGATTTTGATGACCTGTTGCTGAAATTTTATGAGTTACTAAAAAATTTCCCGGAAAGCCTGAGTAAATACCAGCATAAATTCAGGTACATCATGATTGATGAGTACCAGGATACCAACCGCGCCCAATACGAGATCATCAAACTGCTGGGGGCCATGCATGAGAACGTATGCGTGGTAGGAGACGATGCGCAAAGTATTTATAGTTTTCGCGGGGCTACTATTGAGAACATTCTTCAGTTCCAGAAAGACTATGATGATGTAAAAGTGGTAAAGCTGGAACAGAATTACCGCAGCACACAGAGTATCCTTCATGCAGCCAACCAGGTGATCAGTAATAATAAGGGACAGATAGAAAAAATATTATTTACCGAAAATGCGGAAGGCGAGAAGATAAAGCTGGTGCGGACGATGACGGATAATGAAGAAGGAAAATTCGTGTCCGATACCATCCAGGAACAAAAACTCCGCAATCATTATAACAATAAAGATTTCGCTATTCTCTACCGTACCAATGCACAAAGCCGTGCATTTGAAGAAAGCCTCCGGCGTATGGGCATTGCTTATACTATTTATGGCGGCATGAGTTTTTACCAGCGCAAAGAGATCAAAGATGTGGTGGCTTATTTACGTTTGCTGGTCAATCCAAAAGACGAAGAAGCATTAAAACGCATCATCAATTTCCCGGCTAGAGGTGTAGGAAAAACAACTATTGATAAAGCGATACTGGCGGCCAATGAGAACAATCTTTCCATGTGGGAAGTATTGGAGAATGCAGCAAGGTTTGGTTTCAAAGCAGGTACACTTCAATCTATCGAAGAGTTTGTAACGATGATCAAAAGCTTTGCCAGCATGTTACAGGTAAAAAATGCGTACGAGGTAGCGTTTCATGTAGGCAAGCAAACCAATATTGTAAAAGAATTGTTCAATGATAAAAGTACGGAAGGTGTGCAGCGGTATGAAAACATACAGGAATTGCTGAACAGTATAAAAGAGTGGACAGAAAGCCCCGACAATGAAGATGGCGAAGTAGGCGACAAAGGTCTCGGCGCTTACCTGCAGCAAATTACTTTACTGACGGATGCAGATGAAAAAGATCCTAATGCTGATACGGTAAAACTGATGACGATACATGCGGCGAAAGGGTTAGAGTTTGGCTGTGTATTTGCCGCAGGCCTGGAAGAAATGCTTTTCCCCAATGCGATGAGCATTAATACAAGAGAAGAACTGGAAGAAGAACGCCGTTTATTTTATGTGGTGATAACAAGGGCAAAAAGCCGTTTATGGATCACGTATGCCAATACGAGGTATAAGTTCGGCTCTTTGGTACAAAACGAACCAAGCCGCTTTTTGGATGAATTACCGGAAAAATATTTAGACAGAAGCTTTGCTGGTGGCGGTGCGAAAAATCAAACAGCTTATGGGTTCGGTCCTTCAGGTTCCGCGCATGAAAGAATGAGTAAAGGATTTGGTGGTTCTTCCAATTCAGGCTGGCCATCAAAAACACAAAGTGAAAACCTGCCTGCCGGACAGGCAGGTAAAAAACCTTCCTATATGTCTCCTGTTGCAAGACAGCAGACAAAAGAACATGTTCCTTCCGCCGATTTTGTAGCCAGCGATACATCTGCGTTACAAGTGGGTCAAAAGATAGAACACCAGAAATTTGGTTTTGGTGAAGTAACAAAAATGGAAGGGGCCGCACATAATCCTGTCGCTACCGTGAAGTTTGAATTGAATGGCGAGAAGAAGATCATGCTTAATTATGCGAAGCTGAGGATTGTTGAATAGAATCGGTAAAAATTGACACTAAATACTTGTTTTCTTATGAAGCAAGTGATGATATCTTGTCTCTTCATTGTATTGGGCAGTTCAATTAATGCTCAGCAGGAACCACTTTATTATTTTATCAGTAAGGATAGTTTGCTTGGAGTAAAGAACATTAAAGGAAAAATTATAATTCCTGCAAGGAACAGGCTATTTTACGAAGTTAAGAATGGGCAAAAGGTTGAGAGTGGACTTCTCAATCTTATTGACTTAAATGATGCATTTACTGTCGAAAGAAAAAGTTGGGGCAAAACATATAATCGGAGTGGCGTTTTTTTGTATAGGCCGTACAATTATGATAATGGCCCCGATTATTTAAAGGAGGGATTAGCACGGTTTGTGGAAAATGACAAGATTGGTTTTGTGAACCGGCATGGAAAAAAAATTATACCAGCCCAATTTGATTATGTGGAGGAATTTAATCTTGGCACAGCTGCATTTTGTATGGGTTGCTATTTTAATAAAAAAGAAGGTAGTGAGCATCCTCCGCTAAGAGGGGGATATTTTGGATTAATCAATAAAGAGGGTAATGTTTTAATCAATCGAATACCTAATGACTCCAGCTCACAGGTATGGCGAAAATTAGATACTTTAAAAAGCCATTTCTATTCGCTGCAATTTCGTTATACCTCTTTTGAAAAAAATCTTATTGAAAAATTTATCCCCTATAAGAAGACTATCGAAAAACAATTTTTCAGCAACTGGTCGGGTTTTGCTGAACCAAAATCACTGGAGTTTACTATTGTGGAAAGGCCAACAGCCAGTTTTCCCTATTATGTAGTTTATTCCATGGAAAAGCTGGGTAATTATATGCACAGCGGAACTTGGGATGGGCTGGAGTTTTATGTCAGTAAGGATGGCAAACAAATATATTTTTGTGACTACATGGAGAAGTTGGTTCCTTTTTCAAAATGGTATCGTATCTATAGTAAAGGTGGTCGTGATTATGATTGAGTAAATCGTTCTTCCGGGCTTTTTTATCCACTGAAATAACTTTCATGCTTATCAATCAATCAGCCACAACCAATACTTCTTTTGATGTGATCGTTATTGGTGTCGGCTCTATGGGTTCATCCACTTGTTACTTCCTTGCACAACGTGGCTATAAAGTATTGGGGATTGAACAATTTGATATTCCACATGACCAGGGCTCTCACGCCGGGCAAACCCGCATTATCCGCAAAGCCTATTTTGAACACCCGGATTATGTGCCCCTATTGCACAGAGCTTATGAAAATTGGAAAAGCCTGGAAAAAGAAACAGGAGAACAGGTCTATTACCAGACAGGGCTGGCTTATTTTGGCCAACCTGATAACGAAATGCTAAGTGGAGTAAAGCGATCTGCTGCTTTGTATGATATACCGCTTGATACTTTTGATACATCTTTTGCAAAAGAACGTTTCCCTCCATTTAAAATACCCGGCAACTTTGAAACTTTGTTTGAACCAGAAGCTGGTTTTGTAACACCGGAGAAGGCAGTTAAACTTTTTGCAGAACAGGCAATCAGAAACGGAGCTGAAATTCATACAAAGGAAAAAGTTCTGGAATGGAGGAAAGAAGGGGACGGCATCATCATAACAACTGATAAAAATATTTATCACAGCAAAAAATTAATTATAGCAGCCGGTGCATGGTCAGGTAAATTGATCCCGTCTATTGCTGAAAAAATAAAAGTAACCAAGCAGTACGTAGCATGGATAAAACCAAAGAAATGGGATGATTTTACACTAAATAATTTCCCCTGCTGGTTGCTTGCTGATGATGAGCAGCCGGGCTGTTACTATGGTTTTCCCATATTACCTGCCACAATGGTTGACGGACCTGTTGGATTAAAATTGGCTCATCATTATCCGGGTATAGAAAGTGACCCGGATAATGTCAACCGGCAAACAGGTACTGAAGAACTGGAAGATCTTATGTATGTTCTTAATAAATATTTACCGGGAGCTTTTGAATCCGTAATTGCTTCAAAAACCTGTTTGTACAGCAATACACTTGATGAAAATTTCATTATTGATAAATTGCCCGGGTTTGAGGATCATGTAACAGTTGCCTGCGGCTTCAGTGGGCATGGTTTCAAATTCGCTTCAGTAATAGGAGAAATCCTCGCTGACCTTGCCACTGAAGGCTCAACAAAACAATCCATTGATTTTTTAAATGCAACACGCTTTGCGTAATAGAGGGAATTAAAGTTTTAAAAAATTCTTATCAACAGTTGCACACTTTCATATTTTGCTTTCCAGTTGTAGAATATATTCTTTAACAAGCATAGCGGAAAACTCAATGTTGAACTAAAGTTATGTGTCAACCGAAGCAAGGTTTGTCCTCCTGATGTTGCAACTGAGTTTATCTTGAATGGCCAATTCTCGACCAATTATTTATCCGCCAAATAACCGCCATAACCGCCACGTTTTCGCCATAAATCGACTATCAGGAATTTTATAAGATTGCTCCTTGCTTGTCAATTCTTCAAGGGTCCTGCGTATAGCTGTTCTTTTGGAAGTATTACATACTTGCTGATACTTACCATTTACAGCACATTTAATTTTGCACGGCTCTTAAACCCACCTACAACCTCGTTTGCTGACACATAACAATACAAAACCACTTATAGGTCACAAACCGACAATAAAACTTAAATTAGTGGCTTAATCAGTTGAAGCACATAACTTAAAAAAAATGCCCTAATCATATTGAATGATTCTAAACAATACATACTATCACTCGCTTTGGGAGAAGTTCCAAAACGTCCAGACCCTTTCAACTGAGCAATTTGACAACTCTGTTAGCCTTTCAGTTAAAATCATTTTGGAACATTACAGTAAAAAGATACCCCTGCATATCAATTTTCAAAACTCAAAGGAATCAATCCTGCAGATAGCTCGCCAACTATTTGTTGAACTTGCTAATGATATTTATTTAAACCATTACGACTTACCTAATAGTTTCTGCGTCGGAGACAAATTAAAAAAAGTAAAAGACAATCAGTATTATGAAGTAATTAGAAAGGAAAAAGATGATTATACGATAAAGCAGGTATTGAGAAAAAGAAAAGCAGATATTTCACCTGCAATAATTCAGGGATTAACTTATGATAAACTAACTAAAGGTTACTTGAAAGTAGATTTAGGGATTAGCGAAAAGACAATTAAAAATTATTTTAATTTTTTTCAGGAACTAAATAATGAACGTAGTGAATTTCCGAAAACAAACTTTGAAATGAAATCAGTTTTTATTTCAAAGAGACTGCTGTGGAATAATTTAAATCAAAAAGGTAAAATACCATCTATATACTTACCAAATCCAAGAGAAGAAAGTAATCTTTCGGAAGATAAATCCATACCTGCACTTTCTGATTGTATGATTTATTTCACTCCCAAATATGAAGTGTGTTATCAAAAACTCCTACTCAAAAATGAAAAAATAAAAACAATAGTTGTGTTTGATACAGAAGTTAATGCAATCCCACAAATGCTTCAAGATAGACACCGATTTGGTTTTAATATTATCATACTCTCTAATAGTTACTCGCCTATTAAAAACAATACAATACCTTGTTGGAATTGGTTTAAAGAAGAAATAAATATAATCAATTCCTTATGATACATTTTGAAATTATCAACAATGAAGAATTAGAGAGCTCTATCAAACGATTTGATGCAAAGATTCTATTTCTGAAAAATCAATTTAATATTGAATCGAAAACCTATGGGAATATTTTACGTATCGCTTTAAATACAATTCAAAATGAAATGTTTGATAATTTAATTGAAAGAGTTGAAATTAACAAAGAATTAGAATCGGCTCTTGCCCATGAAGGTGGTTATACTATTGATTTTATTAGTGAGAACAATCCTAAAACTGAACTTATTAATCTCTTAAATTTTTTGAAAGAAAGCTCACTCAAAAAACAGAGACTATTTAACCACATTCAGAAAAATAACAAACGGGAAATTCTGATAACTGATGCAAATGATATTGATTTTATCAAAAAATATAATCGTAATTCAAGGTTGGAAATATTGTCTTTTACAACGCTTAAAAAGAGTGATATTTTAAATAAAGCCTTAGTGTTTCATTCATTCAATGGTCAAAAGGATTTTGATTATCTCTACAATCTTGATTCAGAGATTACAATGATTCTATACGAACAGGAGCATCAATTATATCAGAAACAAATTAACAATAGAAAAAGCCTAATTGAAGATGAGATAAGAAATGAAGACCGATTAAAACTATGTGGGTTAACTTATACCACAATGCCAGATAGACCAGTGAACATAAGCGGAACAATTGAAAATATTGTGAATAGATTGGATGATTGGGGAAGCAGGGCTTACGATGGCTATAAAAATGAATGTGATTTGCTTTTAGATGAAATCGAAGAAAAGGTAATTTGTAAGATTACTTCCGAAAATAAAGTATTCTATTTAGACAGTAACGACACAATTTTTAATAATACTGGGGATTTAATAAAAGCCTATAAGATAAAGATTGGAGATACAATAAGAATTTACCCAAAAGAACAATTAGCTGAAAATCTGTATCAGGTTGCTGTTGAAACAGAACCAGAGATATTTGGCAAAGTAGAAGAACATTCAATATTTTGGAAGAAACTAATATCTGAACTAAGAGCAAAATATGGCAGTGAAATGCTTTACCAGCATTTAAAAGGAAAAGGACTAAGAGTTTTACCTTCCACTTTAGAAGCCTATGGAAAAAGCAACAGAAAGTTTCCTATGTTCAACAATGATTTGAGGGCAATTTTTAAATTATATTATCCTATAAAAAATGATGACGAAATAGACTTGGTTTTGAAACCCATTTTAAAATCCAAAACCACATACAATAGTACTATGATTGTATTGGGCAGGGGATTAAAACAAGAGCTACGTTTATTTTTAAAAGAAAAGCGAATTGGAGAAATATTAGAAAAAAGAAATTTCAATGCAAATACCTTACAGGTCTTTATTGATGAATTTATGCCCTTATATAAAATAACCGCTAAAGAGGTCTTAAATGAGGAATTAGACAACAGCTTATTTGAACAAATAGAATTATGAGTACATCACTAAATAGAAATAAAGTTATAAAACGTGTAGAGAAAGAAATTATCGGACCAGGTTCTGATATATTCCTATGTGATGATAATTTAAAAAATGAAATAATTGAAGGTAAACCGCTACAGAGGTATTTTTCAGCGATTCTATTTCCTAAGCAATTACAGCCTAACGCAAGCGATAACGGACAGGAAGAAAATAAAGATGAAGACGTTGATGAAAATTTTGATCTGCTTGCTGATACTCCACAAGATTCAGAACAAACAGGGAAAGAAAAGGAAAAATTTGAAGAAGACGAAGACGACCCTACTGACACACAACCGAAATATACTTCCAATACATTTTTCCCATCCCACTTCGGAATTTCATTTTGTGTTGACAAGTCTTGTAAATCATTTAAAACCATTATAAGTTTTGGGAATTACAAAAAGGCTGATTTCAATGAAATAAAATTACCATACCAAGGTGGGGAAGTTAATCTATTGAATGAGTCTGGATTAAACTATTTCGTTGCCTTTGATGAAGATAATAAAACACTTTATCAAACTAAAAAAACGCAAAGAACCGAAGGCAGTAAATTAACTGCTGATTATCTTCTTCTTCAAGATTCTCTAAAATCATTAAGGCAAAAAGCTGATAAAGATTTAGCATTATATAAATACATTTCAAAGCTTTTCTTCAAAGACAAGTATAAGAGATATAATAATGAAATAGAGATTCAAATAAGCATTGATGACGTATTGAATACCCCAAACAAGCATTTAGAACTAGTTATATCCCAAACAGCAAATTGCAATTCAGAGCATTGGCATAAAGAAATAAAAGAAAACCTAATACTGCATTTGAAATTGTATAATAATACAAAGGATAAATATTTTATTAAAGCAGTTATTGAAAATAAGACACCAATACCAAAGAAAAAATTCTCATTATCAAAAGAAAAAGTAAATCAGGTTTGTTGTTTTCAAACGGAGATTAAAATAGAAAGCGATAAGCTTTTACCATTCCGAGATTATAAAACACATTTATACAAAACAGAAGAAGACAAAATGCTTGATTATTTATATCGAAATAAACTTGCTTTTGGAATCGGTCATAACACTGCCTGTAATTGGGAAAACAGCAGTACAAATCAAACTCCTGCTTGGATAAAATCAACATTCTTGCCTGAGTATGATGTAAAAAGCCAAAGTTCACAAACAGACAAAATAAAAAGCGATGTTCTTTCCATTAAGAATATCTCCTCATTCAATCTAAATAAAGAAAATGTAATTCAAAATTTACAAACTATTACTAATGCTTATTTAGGCTGGATTAATTCGGAAGAAACCGAAGCCAAAGGGAATGAGTTTGGCATAAGGAATATAACAAAATGCAAAGCCATTCATCAGCGAATATCAAATGGGATTAAGTTATTAGCAGAAAATGAAAATGCCTTAAAAGCTTTTCAGTTAGCCAATACGGCAATCTATTTACAAATGTTCCAAAGCCAACAACATTTCAATAGTAAAAAAGAAGGTTATGAAGTATGGGAACGAAACGAAACATTGCAATACTCTTTTGCTGAATATGCCTCAAAACCATATCCAACTGATAGTGAAGGAAAAGTAAAAGAACCGATATGGAGACCTTTTCAATTAGCTTTTATTCTTCAATGTTTAGCTTCATTTGTTGATGAAAATAGTAATGAAAAGGATTTAATTGATTTGCTATATTTTCCTACAGGTGGCGGTAAGACGGAAGCTTACTTGGCTGTATCAGCCTTCTTGATTTTTTGGAGAAAAATACAATATCCTGATACCAGTGCTGGCGTAAACATTATTATACGTTACACTTTGAGATTACTTTCTGCACAGCAATTTGAAAGAGCCACCAAACTAATTTTAGCTTGTGAATTTATCAGGAATAATTCTAAGGATTTAGGCAAGGAGAAAATTTCAATTGGTTTTTGGATTGGAAGTTCCTCTATCCCTAATAAATTAAAGAATGACCAAGGTAGAGATGCAGAAGCAAAGTTAATTAAGCTTTTGGAAAAATTTCAAAAACAAACATATAAACCCAACTATGATGTAAACCCATTTCAGTTATCCAATTGTCAATGGTGTAATACAAAAATAATTTCAAGGCTTAAACAAACCGACACAATTTATCAAATCGGACACAGAATTAACAAACAGCTTCATTCCTACTGCTTAAATGAAGGTTGCCATTTTTCAGAAAGAAATGGCGGCTTGCCAATAGTTTTGATTGATGAAGATGTTTATTCTCATCCACCCACTATTTTATTTGCGACAGTTGACAAGTTTGCTATGTTAGCTTGGAAATCGGAAGCCACATCATTGTTCAATAATGGTGAAAATCGAAAACCGGAACTGATTATTCAAGACGAATTGCACTTGCTAAATGGAACTTTAGGCAGTTTGGTTGGTTTGTTTGAAAACGCAATTTTAGCACTTTGCACAACAGAAAACCAAAGACCAAAAATTATTGCTTCCACAGCAACAGTAAAAAATGTTGATAAACAGATTAGAGGTTTGTATGGTAGGGAAGCCAGCGTATTCCCTCAATACGCAACAAATGCTGACGATACATTTTTCTCAAAAGTGATTGAAGAAAGTAAACGCAAATATTTAGGAGTTCTGCCAACAGGCAAAACTACAGTTATGACAAATTTGCAATTGCTTGCATCTCTTTTATATGCCCGATTAGAAGTTTATCAGCAATCAGAAAATAAAGAAGATGCTGACCAGTTTTGGACTTTACTTTCTTATTTTAAAAGTTTAAAAGAGGTTGGCAGGTTTTCAAATAAAATCAATTCGGAATTGAAGCCAGTTATTAAGCAACTTCAAACAAGGTATTTAAATGATAGTTACAAAAGTGCCAATAACTATTTGAAACTTTCTTACAGAAACATTGAGCTAACAAGCAGAATTCCAAATGAGAAAATTAAAAAGAACCTTGATAAATTAGACATCAAATTTGAAGGTGATATTAAAGAGCATAAAGCTTATGATTTAGTATTAGCTACAAATATGATAAGCGTTGGGCTTGATGTTAGTCGTTTAGGAATTATGGTAATGAATGGAATGCCTCCAAACACAGCCGAATATATTCAGGCTAGTAGCCGAGTTGCTAGAAAAAATGAGGGATTGGTTATTGCATTATACGACCCATTCAATAGCAGAGATTTATCATTTTATGAAGATTTTGTTCAGTTTCACAAAACCTTTTATAAGCAAGTCGAGCCTTTAACTGTAACACCTTTTGCAGAGAATGCCCTAGAGAAAATGCTTTTCACATTAGTACTTTCTTACTTTAGACATTCTACAATTTACACAGCAAACGACACTGCAACCGCACTTATTGATGAGAAGGTAAAAAGTGAGCTTCGAGAAAATGCAATTGGTTTATTTAAAAATCATTCATTTGTTAAACAAGACTTAGCTCTAATAACTGAAAAATTAGATGCGTTGCTGATACAATGGAAATATAAAATTGATGCTCAAAGAAATTTAAAATATTATTGGAAAGACCATCCGCAAGAATCTCTAATGACACCATTACAGGATAAAAAAAATGAGGCTGATATATTGATTGCAATGCAATCAATGCGTAGCGTAGAACCCAACTCAGAAATTTTAATTAAGCAATACTAATTTATGCCCAACGATAAAATAAAGCACGGAAGAAGTAAGCATATTTCAAATTATGGTGGTGTTGGTTCCATTATTGAAACAACAGATTGTTCAATAATAATAGAAACCTTTGATAACTGGGGCTACAATGACTTGAATGAAAAGCTTGCTCAATATATTATTAAAGATGACCGGCTTTTAGAAAGACTTAAAAGTCGTTTTCAAAATTTAAAGCATTTAGTTTCAATCCCCGAATTCAAAAGTTATAAATTTAATAACCCTCCGATTGTTCAACCAAAGGCTAATTATTTCCCTAAATGGTTTTATTGTAACACTTGTAATAAACTAGCCGAATATTCCGAATGGAAAGAACGATGGAGAAGTTCAGGCAAAAATCTTGATTTTTTTAACCCGCCAAAATGCAACAACAGGGAATGTAAAGAATCCAATTTAGAGCAAATTCGTTTTGTTATGACTTGCACTAATGGTCATATCCATGATATTCCTTGGGAATATTGGAATAACCGCTTACCAACTGATAGAACCAACGAAGAAGAAGATAATGACGATGATTCAAAAAATGCAAAACCAAACGGACCACAATTAAATTTTTCAAAATGTTGTTCTGAACAAAGTTTAACATATAAAATTAGTCGTGAAAATACAGAGCTATCAGGTATTTGGATTGAATGTTCAAAGTGTAGTAAGAGACAGAATTTAAAAGGGATTTTTAACTATGAACAGAAATGTAATGGAAAAAAATATTGGTTAGGTCAATTTAATGGTAAGTTTTCTGAAATAGAATGCACGGAAGTAACCAGTGTGAAAGTAAAAACAAGTAATAGTGTTTATTATGCAAATACTTTAAGTAGTCTTTTCATTCCTGAAATGCAAAACCCACTTTCTTCCGAAATCAGGATTGATATTGACAATATGGCTGAAAGTAAAAAATTTACTAAAGAGCAAATTATCCAGCTAGTTAGCATTCAAAAGGGAATTTCAGAGGACCTTATTTCCCAATATTTAGAAACAGGTGAAATAAAATATATTCCTGACAATGTTTATCGCCAAACTGAATACGATTACTTTTTAACCAGAGAACAACCTGAAAACAATCAAATAAAATTCAGACTAATTGATTATAGTGAACAGATTTTCGGATTTTCTAAAATCGTTAAAATTGACAAGCTGAAAAAAATAACAGTACAAACATCCTTTACCCGAAATGAGCCTATAGACATTGATTCAATCCTTCAAGAGCAGAATGAGTATGAATATAATGTAGAAAGGCAATCTGTTTCAAAAAACAATTTCAATACAAGAACACTTCCAGCATTAGAAAGTTATGGTGAAGGGATTTTATTTGTTTTGGATAGTGAAAAAATGGAAGAATGGGAAACCCAAGAGCAAGTAATACTCCGAACAGAAAAAGTTAGGAAAAATGCTAAAAATGCTGATTGGAAACTTCATCAAATAATTGCGCAAACTCTTACTCCAAGAAAAATTTTAAGTCATACACTGTCTCATTTACTGATTCGTGAATTAGAATATGTTTGTGGTTATCCAAGTTCATCCTTACAAGAAAGGCTTTTTGTAAGTGAGACAATGAATGGTTTTTTAATATCTGCATTTGACGGCACAGACGGATATTTGGGTGGATTAGCAAACCTTTGTAACGACTTAAACGAGTTGAACAAAATAATAAAGAGTGCAATTTTTAGGGCGACAGATTGTTCGTCAGACCCAATTTGTTTGGAATCAGAAGGGCAAGGTGTTGGGCAATTAAATTTAGCGGCTTGCCATTCTTGTACTCTGACGCCTGAGACGACTTGTGAACTTTCAAATTTATATCTTGATAGAAAATTAATTATTGACAATGAATTTGGTTTCTTTAAATCATTAATACAATGACAATCCTACATGGATCGTTTGGCTTTCAAAGTTTGTTTAACTTTAGGCATGGCGTTAAACTTTTACCTCTTTGTCCCGATAGTAATCGAAATTGGTTTTGTGTCGTAGGTTCAGCAAAAAAGGGGATTGCTAAAAATAGCGTAGGATCGAGTTGGCAAAGTCATATATGCTTAAATTATGTAGGAGATGCTGTTTATCGTGACGCACAACGTTTATATTTGCCCTGCTTTCTTACAAAAGCATCCATCTTTTCATGCCACGCCGCCGAAAAAAGAAGTTCCCCCGCTGGATCATTTCCTTTATTGTAATCGCCGTGCTGGCTTTTGCTGCGTGGACAGGCTACCGGTGGTGGATGTACCGTAAGGCGAAATTTACCCGCTATCCTGAGTTCGGCATCGCTATCCCTTCTGACTATTCCATTCATGGTATTGATGTATCCAAATACCAGGACATTATCGCCTGGGAAGAAGTAAAGGCGATGAGAGTAGATAATATCCAGGTGGGATTTGCCTTTATGAAAGCGACTGAAGGGATCGGCAACAGGGATCCGCAGTTTCACCGCAACTGGAAAAAAGCCAAAGCCAATAATATCGTCCGGGGAGCTTATCATTTTTTTGTCGCTTCAAAAGATGGCAAGATGCAGGCGCAGAATTTTATCAAACGGGTAGAGATAGAACCCGGTGACCTGCCGCCAGTGCTTGATGTAGAACAACGAAATGGCGTAAGTACGGCACAACTAAAAAAAGAAGTAATGAAATGGCTGGAGACAGCGGAGAACTATTATAAAGTAACGCCGATCATTTATACCAATGTTGATTTTTATAAACAATACCTGGGCAGCGACTTTGATAAATATCCTTTGTGGGTAGCGCATTATTATGAAGAACAGCAACCCCGCATCCAGCGCAACTGGATATTCTGGCAGCATAATGACCAGGGAACGGTGAATGGCATCATACACAAAGTTGACTTCAATGTCTTTAAAGGAGATTCATTAGCATTCAAAAACATTCTTGTCAGGTAAAAGTTTGTACCTTGTTTTCTTCAAAAAAATAATTTGTATGGAGCAGGGATGGGACCCCGACGTGAAAAAGTTTTTCCTGAAGATCATTAATTCTTTTTCACTTGGATTATTGTGGATGATGAGCGCCGTAGGAGCAGGCCTGTACTTTAGATTAGCATACAGAACAGATATTTCCATTGTCTATGTCATCCTGTTTTATGTATTCTTTTCAGCAACCCTGGTCCTGCTGGTATGGTACCTGTACCGGCTTTGGAACAAATAACTTTTGTTAGATTTTATCAAAATACCTGCCATACGGTATAGCCGCCTGATTAAAATAGGTTATTTTGAACGCATATTTTACCAACACCATGGAATTAAAACAGGTAAGCAAACGAATATTCATCATTGGTACATTGGTCATCTGGACTATTAAGTTTATTATCAGGCCCATGCATTGGTTTGATGATCCGGCCAGGTTTTTCCTGGGCATTGCACCCAATCTCTTTGGTTCTTTCCTGGTCCCCTTTGCCGCTTATTGGTTTTTTAGCGGAAAGAATTTTTTTGTAGCAAGAGTTTTTCGTATCCAATCTATGTATGATCTCAGGCTGGTATGCCTCATGGGGTTTGGTATGCTTATCATTAACGAATACCTGCAGCTCATTCCCTTCTTTGGCCGTACGTTTGACTATAATGACATTGTTTTTTCTTCCATAGGCCTGGTGGCCTCTCATTTCGTTTTTGGTAAAATTCAATCCCGCAAAAAGAGGGATTACCAAATTGAGGCTAATTAATTTTTCGCATCCAGTATTATAGGAGCATTGCCTTTCCCCATAATGATCACTTTTGAATTAGCTGATTTCGCCAGTTCCAGGTAGGCTTTGATCTGCTCATATTGCAGTTGCTGGTCGGTTAATCCTATATTGATGATCCGCTGGTAATCGGCAATACCCTGTGCTTCCACTCTTTTTCTTTCGGCTTCCTGTTTCTCTTTCAGCAAAACAAATTGCATTTTCTGGGCATCCTGTTCCGCATTGATCTTTTGTTCAATAGTCGCTTTCACTGATTGCGGTAAGGTGATATTCCTTACCAGTAATTGTTCCAGGATCAATCCCCTTTTTTTAAAATCATTTTCAATACTGGTAAAAATGCGTTGCTGAAATTCATCCCGCTTGGTAGAATACAGGGCGATAGCTTCATAATATACCGAGTTGTCGCGGATCTTGGTCCTTGTTACCGGCCGCACGATCTTATCAGTATAATCATCGCCGGTTTCTCTTAACAGCCTGGGGGCTTCAGAAGACAGCAGTTTGTACAATACAGTAAGGTCAATCGTTACTTCTAATCCGTCTGAAGTTAAAACCCGGATAGCATCATCAGCCGATTGTACACCTTCATCAAGCTGGCCGCTCATGGTATAGTTTTGTGTTTTAATGTCAAGTTGTTTGACTTCTACAAATGGGTTAACAAAATGCAGTCCGCTGCTGAGTACATCATTCTGCACTTTTCCAAACAGTGATTTGACGCCTACCTGCCCGGCGCCAATTTGTACGATGCATTTTGTTAATACACCGGCGATGATTAATACAATAGCCAGGCCGCGGACGATATTCGCAAACCGGCCATACTGAGGGTTTCTTTGCAGGACAAAACCTGCGATCAAAACAAGGATACCAATAATGATGAGCGCCATATAAAAAATTTTAATTTTAAACTCTTAGCTGCTATGATCGGAAACGATCATCCAGTTACCATTTATTTTTTGGAATAATAAAGTAAAATGTCCTTCCAGGTTGCCAATACTCCGCTGCAAATGCCATTTTCCAATTACCTGGTAATATTCTGATGAAAGTTTCTTAACGACCAGCAGTGTGAAAGCAAGCTTACCCATGGAAGCGGTATCGGGATAATTTTTTTTATAATTAGTCAATGTATTATTCCAGCCATAGGTTATACCGCTCTTACCAATAAACATCAATGAATCGTTTTCCCAGTACCCTTTCATAAAACTTTCAATATCGCCGTTGTTCCAGGCAATGGTCTGGCTGTTTAATAATTTCCGGATGGACAGCTTATCATCTGACTGACCGGAGGCCTGTAAAGCGCCAGCAAGAAAAAGAAGTAAAACAACTTTTTTCATGAAAAATATTTTTCAAGGTAACTCAAATACAACAAAGCCGGGCGCAAAACTCTTAATGATCGCAATCGTCCGCATGTGCATGATTGTGTACGCGACAGAAGCGGAAATTTAAAATATGCGCCAAAATAATAAAAGCCACAGCCGGGATCAATAACCAGGTTTCATAGTGAATGAAGAACAATTTCAAAACAAGGAGGATAATACCAACGCTAAACAAAATAAAAGGTAAAGGGTTATGATGATGACTGCGGTACCCATGATAAAATGAATAGCTGCCAATACCAAAAGCCAGCATGACCATTCCCATTTCGAAAAATAGGTTGTGAATGATATTAATGCCAAACAGCGGCAGGCTGGTTAAAAAAAGGGGAAGCAAGGCACAATGAATGGCGCAGGCCAGCGAAGCGGTAATTCCAAGTGCGTCCCAGTTTATTTTCAATTTCATGAAGAGGCGAAAATACAAAAAAAGCAACAATGTTGCAAAATAATAATCAGGTCTTATTATCGTTTATCTTTGCGTAAGAAATATTTAAAATGACAAAGAAGAACTGGCTCTATATCGGATTTTTCTCGGTGCTTGTTGTTTGCTTTTACTTTGTTATTACAGCGCTGGTGCCGGATTTTGGTAAAAGAAACCTGCCACCGGTCAGCTATGTAAGGCCCTTTGCTTTTACCGACCAGGATGGCAAACCTTTTACAGAAAAAGATGTGGCGGGTAAGGTATATGTAGCGGAATACTTCTTTACTACCTGCAAAGGCATCTGCCCGATCATGAACAATAATATGCGGAAAGTATATGAGCGGTTTAAAAATGAAAAGGGCTTTCTTATTCTTTCACATACCTGTGATCCTAAAACCGATTCTGTGCCGGTATTAAAGAGATATGCGGATTCAATGGGCGTAGCATCTTCCAACTGGATATTCCTGACGGGAAGAAAAGACAGCCTGTATAATATGGCGAGGGTCAGCTATGTGATTGACGATCCTAAAGACAACCTGGCGGATACAAAAGATGATTTTTTACATACACAGTTCTGGGCGCTGGTAAATAAGAACGGGGATGTTAAAAAAATTTATGACGGCCTGAAGCAGGGTGAAGTAAATGAGCTGATGAAGGATATAGAAAAACTTCTTACCGAATAAATTTGTTGTACTAAAGAAACGGGAAACTATGCATGAAGAGATAAAAGATATGCTGAAGAAGAATAACCTGAGTATTACCGGCAGCCGGGAAAAGATACTGGGCCTGTTCCTTAACCAGGAAGGTGCGCTGGCGCATGGGGATATTGAAAAAAAAGCCGGTGAAAAGTTTGACAGGGTTACTGTATATCGCACCCTGCAGATATTTGTCGAAAAAGGCATCATACATACTATCCCCACTGCAGATAATTCCATACGCTATGCACTATGTAAAGACAACTGCTCCGAAGGCCATCATCATGATCAGCATATCCATTTTCAGTGTACTAACTGCCACAATACGTATTGCCTGGATGATATAGTCACACCTGATATCAAATTACCGAAGGGATATGTTTCTTCACATATCGAGGTAGTAGTAGAAGGAACCTGTAAAAATTGTAAGTCACCCGTAGCGTAAAGGGTTATAAAAAGATAGCCCTCATGTAGAAACAGGAGGACTAAGGTTAAGGCTCTGATTAGTAGCTATTTTGTATTGACGGTTTCGCTCAAATCAACCAGTCAATTAATTAGCATCTTTCTCAATCAAATATAGTTGCTCATTTTGACATCTGCGCATCGAAGGCATACCATTTAGCGGGTATTTTTCAATCTTTTTTCAGCCCGTCCAATTCTTTTTTTACAAACTGCATCAAACCACTGATATGCGCCGGTGACAAATCAAATTGCAAACCCGCGGCACGAAATAATTCGGGCAAAGTTCGGGTGCCGCCAAGATCTAACGCTGTTATATAATTATTAATTGCTGCCTCCGGATCCTTTTTATACTGTTGCCAGAGACCAATTGCCCCAAGCTGTGCAATTCCGTATTCGATATAGTAAAAAGGAACTTCGAATAAATGCAGTTGCCGCTGCCATCCAAAGCGACGGTATTGATCTAATCCTGAAATATCCAGGACCGGGGAAGTAAATTCATTCACTATCTCCACCCAGCGATCAGCTCTTTCTTCCAATGTATGTTGAGGATGTTCATATACCCAATGCTGGAATTTATCAATAGTCGCTATCCATGGAAAAATGGTGATCACCCTTTCTAATTGCTGCTCTTTGGCCCGCAGCAATTCTTCTTTATCAGAAAAAAATACAGTCCAGTGATCCATACTGAAAAGCTCCATGGACATACTGGCTACTTCAGCTATCTCGGTTGGATATTCTTTGAACCCATTCAACTCTTCATCATGTGTAAGGAAAGAATGAATAGCATGGCCGCCTTCATGCACCATCGTAGTTACATCATCCAGTTGCCCCGCTGCATTCATGAAGATAAAGGGGGCACCGGTTTCTGCCAGCGGACAATTATAACCACCGGGAGCTTTACCTTTCCGGCTTTCCAGGTCAAGATGACCAAGGCTCTTCATTTTCTTCAAACAATCTCCAAAGAATGGTTTTAGCTCATTAAAACATTGTATTGTTTTTTCAACCAGTTCTTCTCCTGTTTTAAAAGGTTGCAGGGGTTGTATGCCTGCCGGTTCGGCTTCTATATCCCATGGACGTAATGTATCTAAACCAAGCTTTTTCTTTTTTTCTTCATACAGTTGATCAACTAATGGCATCACATGCAATTTTACCGCTTCATGAAACTGGTAGCAATCTTCTTTGGTATAATCAAACCGGCCAAGTTCTGTAAAGCGATAATCCCCATAATTGGAAAAACCGGTATTCAATGCGATCTGGTGACGTTTGCGAAGCAGGGAAGAATAAAGATCATTCAGGGCTTCTTTATCCTGCATCCTTCTTTCAGCGATCTTGCGATAGACCTCTTCACGAAGATTCCTGTCAGGATCTTCCAAAAATTTAGCGGCTTGCTGTAATGTATATTCCTGGCCATTTACCGTCACCGTCATTTTCCCGGATATCATTCCAAAATGCTGGGCTTCTACATTCATCTCCGCCTGTATCGGGATATTCGCTTCGCGAAAAAGATCAATATTCTTTTTAACATTGCGCAGGTAAGTAAAAAATTTCTTTTGATCAAGCTTACCCGTAAAAGGGCATTCTACCAGCTTACGATTGAGTATATCTGCATACGGCTGCACTTTCGGTTGTATCTCCATCATAAAGAAGTTGAAAGAATCTTCCAGTTCTTTATTCTCCGTATCGCAGGTCATTTTTATCTGCCGCCAGCAGGCATCTTCACTGATGGCCGCTTCCAGTTCGCTGGAGTCTTTCAGCCATTGTTCCAGGTCAGCTTCAGAATTGATTTGCTTTTCTGATAAGATTTTAAAATAAGGTTCAAGCGTTTCCCAATCCTTTACCACAAAATTTCCAGGGAGAAAATGTCTTGGCAATTTTTTAATATCAGCGCTGTAATTCATACACTATTTTGTTTTAAAATATAAAAAGCCACAAACGTCAACTACTTGAAGCTTGCGGCTCTTTAGCTAATGTTACGGGTTATTTTTTCTTTGCAGCTGGCTTTTTCTTCGGAGCCTCTTCTTTTTCTTTCGCCGGCTTTTTTGTTTCTTCCTTCTTTGCCGTTGATTTCTTTACCGGTTTTTCTTCCGCTTCAGGAGCTGCTTTCGTTTCTTTTTTCACCGCTTTCTTTGCAGGCTTTTCTTCTTCAACTTTAGCCTCTTTCTTTGCGACTTCGGTACTGGCTGGCTTCGCTTCTTTTTTTGCGGGCTTTTCTTCTACAACGACCACTTCTTCCTCTTCTTCTTCAGGAAGTTCAGTCAGTTTTATTTCAATATTGTTTTTCTTGAGTACTTCAAACCATTTGACCATTTTTTTCAGGTCACTTGGATATACCCTTTCAAAATCAAGATCGGGATATGCTTTTTCAAAGTATTTTTTTACTGCCGCGTTATCTTTAGTATCCGGCAAAGAACCGGCGGCTTTTTCCATCGCATAAAAAATTTCTACCAGGTTCACATTATCCCCGGTAGTAAATACTTCAATACTCTCCAAATGTGAGAAATTGTGTATGCGGGAAGCGGCGAATTTAGTGCTGTTATCTTCCAGGGATCGGACAATGGCCCCGTCGCTTTTGCTGTTGATCAGTTCATAAAGACCGGGCAACCCGGTCACGGCTACTAGTTTACTGTACTCCATAAAGGTTTGAATAATTAAGGAGGTGCAAGATAGTTGAGTTCTGCCAAATGAAAATATTTGGTCATGTGAAATCTGCAAGACCTGGTTATTCCGCCATTTAGATCAGTTAACGGATTTTACCCCGTTGCGGCCATTTACCGAAGGTTGAGACTGCTTTAAACGTCTTATCGGGGTAACACTTTTCTTATGAAACAAATACAGCTGTTAGTATTGTTCACGCTCGGTTTATTCGTGACCGCTCATTCACAAAGCATTAAAGGAAAACTGGTGGACCTGGTGGACAGCAAACCTCTTGCGGGCGCCACTTTAAAGCTAAACCCAGTAAAAGATTCGGCAAATATTTTCAACGGCATATCAAACAGTAAAGGGGAGTTTGAATTTACCAACCTGCCAAAAGACTCATTCATGCTCCAGGTAAGTTTTATCGGATATGAGAACTATAAACAATTTGTGGTCCTCAATGATTCACTTCCCATGATAGATATAGGAACAGTCTTCGTTCCTAAAACCACCACAGAAATAGGTGGGGTAACAATAATTTCTAAAACACCGCCTACCCAGCAAAAAGGAGATACGACACAATTCAATGCCAGCCAGTACAAAGTAAATCCCGATGCAACTACCGAAGACCTTATCAAAAAAATGCCCGGTATTACGGTAGATAAAGACGGCACCGTAACAGCACAGGGTGAACAGGTGAAAAAGGTTACGATTGATGGCCGTGAGTTTTTTGGCGACGACGCTACCGCTGCTTTGCGCAATCTCCCTTCAGATATAGTGGACAAAATACAAGTATTTGACCGGTTGAGTGACCAGGCTCAGTTTACCGGTTTTGATGACGGCAATTCAGTAAAAGCTATCAATATTGTTACCAAATCAGGAATAAAGAATGGACAGTTTGGCCGTATATACGCCGGAGCAGGAACGGATGAAAGATATTCAGCAGGCGGAAATGTAAGTTTCTTTAAAGGCGACAGAAGAATTTCCCTGGTAGGAAATTTTAATAATATCAACCAGCAAAACTTTGCGTCACAGGACCTGCTGGGTGTTACCAGCAGCGGTAACAATAACCGTGGGGGCGGGGGAAACTTTGGAGGCGGAGGTAATCGCGGGGGAGGAGGTAACAACCGTGGAGGCGGGGGTTTCGGTGGGAGCGAAAATTTTTCAGTGGGCCAGCAAAGCGGTATCAGCACTACCAATGCTGTCGGAATTAATTTTTCCAACAAATGGGGCAAAAAAACGGATGTGCAGGGAAGTTATTTCTTTAATAACAGTAATAACGTAAATGATAACTCTTCCAGAACAGAAACGCTGGGCGAAAATTTTTTTAATAATCAAAGCAGTACATCACAGAGTAAAAACTATAATCACCGGATCAATTTCCGGCTGGAGTATAAGATAGATTCCAGCAATTCAATTATTATCAGCCCAAGTCTTAATTTTCAAAAGAACAGATCAATAACCAGTTCTATTGAAAATTCATTGTATGGTACAGACGATACGGTGAATACTTCAGTTAGTGACAGGAGTGTTTTAAGAACAGGTTATAACCTGAGAAATAACATTCTCTACCGTCACTCCTTTGCCAAAAGAGGAAGAACTTTTTCCGCCGGATTCAACACGTCTGTTAATAAAAACGACGGGGAAACTTACTCCATCTCCAGCTACCGTTTTTTTAAAGGCAATGGTATCATTACCGATTCACTGCAAAACCAGTTTACTGACAATCCGACGAATGGTTATACGCTTTCCGGTAATATATCCTATACAGAACCGCTTAGTGTGAAAAGCCAGGTACAATTCAATTACTCACCTTCCTATTCAAAAAACAAGGCTGATCAGCAAACGCTTTTATACGATCCGTTTGACCAAAAGTATTCAGAGTTTGTTTCTTCGCTGTCGAACAAGTTTGATAATACAACTACCACACATAATGGCGGCGTCACTTACCGTTTAGGTAATAGTCGTGATAACCAGTTTTCGGTTGGTCTCAGCCTGCAATATTCAAAACTGGAAAGCGACAGAACGTTTCCTACCACAACAAGTGTTAACCAGTCTTTCACCAACCTGTTGCCTAACCTGCAATGGCGCAAAAAAATATCGGCCCGCAGCAATATCAATATTTTTTACAGGGCCAATACCAATTTTCCGGGTGTAACACAATTACAGGATGTAGTGAATCAAAGCAACCAGTTGCGGTTGAGTATCGGCAACCCGGATCTGAAGCAATCTTATACCCATTTTTTATCCGGTCGTTACACATTTACCAATACACAAAAGGGACAGGCTTTTTTTGCTAATATCTTTTTGCAGGCGCAACAAAACTATATTTCCAACGCTACCTATATTGCCGGGGCTGATTCTGTCATTCAGCAGGGCGTAACATTGGTAAAAGGCTCGCAATTGACCAAACCGGTAAACTTAAACGGGTACAAGAGCTTCCGTTCCTTCTTTACTTTTAGTCAGCCGGTGAAGTTTATCAAATCAAATATCAATTTAAGTACCGGTTTCTCTTATTCCAAATTACCGGCATTGATCAACCAGTTGAAAAGTATGACGGACAATTATACTTACAATGCAGGGATTGTTATCGCCAGCAATGTCAGCGAGTATATTGATTTCAATCTTTCTTATAATGCCAATTTTAATACAGCCACAAGTACCGCCCAGAACAGCTCTTCTACAAAATATATAAACCAGGCAGCTGGCATGCAATTAAATTTATTGTCGAAGAACGGATGGTTTTTCCAAAATGATGTAAGCAACCAGTCTTACACAGGTATGAGCGATGGATTCAACCAGAGTTTTTGGTTATGGAATGCAGGGGTAGGTAAAAAATTCCTGAAGAAAAAACAGGCTGAATTGAAATTATCTGTCTTTGACCTGCTGAAACAAAACCAGAGCATTTCGAGAGAAGTAACTTCAACTTATATCCAGGATTCACAAAGCCAGGTGTTGCAGCAGTATTTCCTGCTAACATTTACTTACAGTCTCAAGAATTTTGGCAAAGCCAATACCAATATGCAAAGAAGGGACAGGATGCCCATGTTTTAACATATAAGGCAATAACTATTTTTGTTTCTTGTTAAAAGACCGGAAATGAAAACAAAAGGAATTTTTGCGTAATATCGTTTCAAGTAAAAATCTTGAACGTTTGGATGAAAGAATCTTAGTAGAACAATTAAAGCAGGGAAATGAGGCCGCTTTCAAAACCATTGTTGAGACCTGGCAAAATATGGTCTTCAACACGGCGCTGGGCATTGTGCAAAATGCAGAAGATGCGGAAGATATATCCCAGGAAGTGTTTGTACAGGTTTACCAGTCCATTAGTTCTTTTAAAGGCGAGTCTAAATTTTCTACCTGGTTATACCGTATTACGGTTACCAAATCGCTGGATCATGAAAGGAAGAAGAAGAGAAAAAAAAGGTTTGCGTTTGTCCGCAGCATTTTTGGCGAGCAGAATGAAGTACTTGTAAATCCCCCGGACTTTCATCATCCCGGCGTAGTGTTAGATGACAAAGAAGATGCAGCAGTATTATTCAGCGCCATTGCTGAACTGCCTGAAAATCAGCGGGTGGCTTTTACATTAAATAAAGTAGAAGGACTTAGCTACCAGGAAGTAAGTGAAATAATGAAAAGCACGGTATCATCTGTAGAATCGCTGATGCACCGGGCGAAAAATAATTTAAAGAAAAAGCTGGAAGATCATTATAATAGCAGGAAATAGCACAAGTTTTATCGCCTGCAAACGTCTAAATTTAAGGTTATGAACAGACAAACAGATATTGATAAAAAGGTAAACAAAGCGCTGGAAAGCCTTGAAGGAATTCAAAGAGCTGAGCTTACTCCTTATTTTTTTACCCGTGTGAAAGCCCGGCTACAGCGGGAAGAGAAAAGTGGATGGGAAATCACCAGTGCCTGGCTGGCCCGACCTGGTATAGCAATAGCGGGTTTGTTGCTTATCCTTTCACTGAATGCTTTTCTTCTTTTTGAAAAAGATACCACCACTACTGTTGAACCATCAGCTAATTACACTTCTCAAAATACTGAAGAAGAATATGTCCTTACAGCTTCCACTAATACAAGTTACGATTACGAAAACATAGAGCCATAATGAACACCTCAAAAAACAAATCTCTGATCTTTATTATTATATTCCTTTTACTTACCAACATCGGGGTATTAGGCTATTTTCTATGGTTTAAGAAGCCGCCGCAGAAGGTTGATAATAACCGCCAGAACTGGATGATGAACGCCTTGCAGAAAGATGTGGGATTTACTGAAGAACAGGTGGCACAATACAAACAATTAAATGATGACCACTGGAAAAAAATAAAACCCATGTTTGAAGATATCCGCAAAAGCAAGGATAGCCTTTTCAAACTACTCAGTGACGAAACTGTAAATGATTCAGTGATCAATATAAAAACAGAAGTGATCGCACAGAAGCAAAAAGCAATAGACGTCCAGGCATTTAATAATTTCAAAAAAATAAGGGCTTTGTGCACTACGCAGGAACAACGGGTAAAATATGACTCTCTTATTCAACGGTTGATGAGAAAGATGGGCAAACCCCGCGGTGAACAAAAGAAAGAAGAGAAAAAATAAGTCCTCATACTTTTTAGTTACAATAAAATTCTGTTATATGAAAAAGATGTTCTTAGTATTTGCAACAATACTGCTTGCCGGCACAATGGTTGTAAATGCACAAGGTGGTGGAAATTTTCCCCGTCGCACAGTAGAAGAAAGAGTACAGGCCGTTCACCAGAAGATTGACAGTGCCTTTAAACTGGATGCTGCAAAACTTATACAGGCAGACTCCGTATTTGCCAATTATTACCGTTCCACTGACAAGCTAAGAGATGAATTGGTGGCAGGAGGCGGAGACCGTTCGGCTATGCGTGAAAAGATGCAGCCATTAACAGAGGCAAGGGATAAAGAACTGAAACCCCTGTTGGGTGACGATAATTTCAAAAAATGGAAAGATGAAATTGAGCCTTCTATGAGACGTCCCGGTGGCGGTGGTGGCAGAAATAACTAATAGTGTTTGCACCTAATGTACCCACCCGTTGCGTTAAAAGGCAACGGGTTTTTTATTGTCCCAGCCATTCTTTAAAAGCGGATACATTTTCCTGGCTGATGATAACATCTTCGCTGACTGGCGGCTCTATTTCCAGTTGCAGTTTACTTTTAGGATAGCTTTTTATTTTTTTCCTGTTTTGCGCACTTTTCATAAAACAGCCCAAAAATCCTCTGGAACCCTTACTGAATGCGGGATGTTTTTTGAAAATGGGTGCCTCACCACTAAATTTGGAGAGTGTTTGTCCGAAAGAAAAAAAATAAAAGCGGG
>JAATGJ010000103.1 GCA_015654695.1 Chitinophagales bacterium
GACTGTGATGATAACAACTCTGATATGCATTTGGCCGTAACAGAGATTTCCTACGGAGTGGTTGATGATTGCGATGGTCTAATTGACGAAGGATTTGATGCCGATAATGATGGCTTTAGTGTATGCCTGGGCGATTGCAATAATAACAATCCTTCTATTTATCCAGGTGCTCCGGAGATTTGTGACGGTTTAGACAATGATTGTAACGGCTTCGTTGACGAAGCAGCTGCAGCAACAACTTATACGGCTACCAATGTGCCGGTCACCATTCCGCAAACTACAACCAATGTCACTTCAACACTGGTATTGAGTGGTATAACAGGTAATATCATAGACCTGGATGTACTTAATTTAAATATCTCTCATACTTATATCAGTGATATGGTCATTGAACTTACCAGCCCCCAGGGCACCACTGTAAGACTAATGGATCAGCCATGTTATGATCAGGATAATATCCTTATTAATTTTGATAATGAATCACTCAACAGTTACGGTAGCATTCCCTGTCCTCCCACTAACAATGGTACTTATAAGGCTTTTGAACCGCTCTCTGCTTTTTATGGACAAAATCCAAATGGAATCTGGACGCTGACCGTTTATGATATTTACAATGGCGACGGCGGCGCTATCAATGCGTGGAAACTGAAAATTTCAACTCCTGGTATGTATTACCAGGACCTTGACCAGGATGGTTATGGGAACCCGGCTGTAAGCTCGGCAAGCTGCGGAATGGGGTATGTAACAAATAATACTGATTGCGACGATAACAATCCTGCCGTTTATCCCGGAGCCCCGGAGATTTGTGACGGCTTAGACAATGATTGTAATGGATTAACAGACGAAACTTTTGCGACCACCAACCACGTTGCGTCCAACGTGCCGGTAACTATTCCTGAGACGACTGCTACCGTCATTTCAACAATGGTGGTAAGTGGTATCGGACCTGTTATTAACGATCTTAATCTTTCCAACTTAAATATTTCGCATACTTACATTAACGATCTTAAAGTAGATATCACCAGTCCACAGGGTACCACTGTGCGGTTGATTAGTAATATCTGCGGTAGCCAGGATAATATGCTTATCAATTTCGATGATGAATCAGCTAATGCCTATGCTTCTATTCCCTGCCCGCCGACAAACAATGGCAACTATCAACCATTCCAGGTACTTTCGGCTTTTGACGGAGAGAATCCAAACGGCACCTGGACGCTTTCGGTTACTGATGTCTTCGCAGATGACGGAGGTACTATCAATGCGTGGACACTGAATATTAATGCCGTCACGCAAAATTCCTGTGTCAATAATCTTACGATAAACAACGTGACCCATGATGAAGGCAATAGCGGCCCAACCACCTATACATTTACCGTAAGTCTTTCTTCACCGGCCCCTCCGGGCGGTGTTACATTTAATATAGCCACACAGGATAATTCTGCAACCACTGCAAACAATGATTATATTCAAAAATCATTAACCAGTCAAACAATACCGCAGGGAAGTTCAACCTACACATTTGATGTTACAGTTAATGGCGACAATGCTGTTGAACCGAATGAATCATTCTTTGTCAACGTAACCAATGTTACAGGTGCAACGCTGAGTGACGGACAAGGTGAAGGAACCATCACCAACGACGATCTCATATCTACCTCATTGACGATTTCTTCCGTTACTAACCCTTCCTGTGTTGGCAATATAGCGACGTTTAATGCTGTCTTAACGAGAATTAGTGCACCGGTGGGCCCGCTTGCAGGACAAACAGTCACTTTCACATTTAGCGGGCCAGGTTCGTTTTCTCTTTCTGCCACAACAAATGCGACAGGGACAGCAACTGTACAGACGAATTTTGTCTTAGCAGGATCATATACCGTTACAGCAAGCTTTGCTAATGCAGGATACAATCCAAGCAATGCTGTACTTACACAAGTAGTAAACACCATACCAGCTACACCAACTATTACACCTGGTGGGCCGACAACATTCTGTGCTCCCGGTTCAGTAACACTTACCTCCAGTTCAGCTACGGGTAATCAATGGTATTTGAATGGCAATCCTATTGGTGGCGCCAGCAATCAAACTTATGTTGCAAACGCTTCAGGAAATTATACAGTGGTAGTTACAGTTGGTTGTTCTTCGACACCCTCTGCAGCTACTACAATTACAGTTAATAATTGTCTGACCATAAACAATGTTACCCAAACAGAGGGTAACGCCGGTACAACCACCTTTACATTTACAGTAAGCCTTTCTGCACCTGCTGGTGCAGGCGGTGTTAAATTCGATATAGCAACACAGGATAACACTGCTACAATAGCTAATAATGATTATGTAGTTAAATCATTAGCTAATCAAACAATACCGCAGGGAAGTTCAATCTATACATTTGATGTTATAGTTAATGGTGATGTAAATATTGAGCCTACTGAAAAATTCTTTGTCAATGTTACCAATGTAACCGGCGCAACATTAAGTGATGGACAAGGAGAAGGAACCATTACCAACGATGATGTTGCGGCAGTTACATCATTGACGCTTGTTTCAAACAGTCCTAATCCGTCATGTATAGGATCGGTGCCTTCGTTTACGGCTACGCTGATGCAGACAACAGCCCCTGTTGGTCCGATTGCAGGGCAAAGTATAATGTTTACATTAATAAATTCCAGCGCAGTAGTTGTCAGTACACAGTCTGGAGTAACAAATGCGGCTGGCCAGGCAACGGTAGTGTTCGCACCTAATTCTTCACCAGGTACCTATACTGTTCAAGCCAGTTTTGCCGGGTCGGCTTCGTATACTGGCAGTACTTCTCAAATTCTAACATATGTTGTCAACCCTTCACCCACAGTTATATGTCCTGCAAATATCCTGGTCAATAATGATGCTGGTCAATGCGGAGCGGTGGTGACATATACGGCAACAGCCAGTAACTCCTGCCCAACAACAATAAGCTATAGTCCTGCACCAGGAAGCTTTTTTCCTGTAGGAACAACAACAGTAACGGCGACAGCAACATCTCCAACTGGTATTCAAAACAGTTGCACGTTCACTGTTACAGTAGTAGATGCGCAAAATCCATCAATCACATGTCCTGCTAATATTACACAGAACAATGATGCCAACCAATGTGGAGCTGTAGTAACGTATGCAGCAACAGCAACCGATAACTGTCCGGGAACAACAATAAGCTATAGTCCTGCATCAGGAAGTTTCTTCCCTGTAGGAACAACAACAGTAACGGCAACAGCAACGGATGCAGTTGGAAGAACAGCAAGCTGCACATTCACTGTAAAAGTGAACGATACGCAGAACCCAACGATCAGTTGTCCTGCTAATATAATAAGAGGCAACGATCCGAACCAATGCGGAGCAGTAGTAACGTATGCAGCAACAGCCAGTGATAATTGCCCGGGAGTAAGTGTAAGTTATAGTCCTGTATCGGGCAGTTTCTTCCCTGTGGGCACAACAACAGTAACAGCGACAGCGAAGGATGCAGCAAACAATACATCCAGTTGCACGTTCACTGTAACCGTAAATGATGTACAACCTCCTGTTGCCCTTTGCAAAAACATACCGGTAGCATTAAATGCATCGGGCACTGCCAGTATAACGGCAGCGATGATCAATAATGGAAGTACGGATAATTGTGGTATTGCTTCCGTCACGGCTTCACCGTTGACATTCACCTGTGCCAATGCAGGACCCAACAATGTAACACTGACAGTAACGGATGTAAATGGGAATTCTTCCACCTGTACAGCCATAGTGACGGTTACAGATAATATAGCACCGACTTTTCTCACCTGTCCTGTGAATATCACAGCAGATGCGATAGCGGGTCTTTGCGGAAGGGTAGTCACGTATGCGCTTCCCACATTTACGGATAACTGCGGCGCTACTGCTACTATGACACAGACAGATGGTACAGGTATCAACAGCGGCCAGATATTCCCGGTAGGCGTAACCACGCAGACCTATACGGTTACCGATGCATCCGGCAACAGCGCTGTTTGTTCATTTACAGTAACAATAAAAGAGACCCAGCCGCCGATTCTTACGGGTTGCCCGGGCAACATAACAGTCAATGCCAGGCCTGGTCTGTGTTCAGCCATCGTCAACTGGTCGCCTCCCACAGCCAGCGACAACTGCCCGGGTTATCTGTTAACAAGCTCTCATTTACCTGCATCTTCATTTCCTGTCGGGGTTACCACGGTAACTTATACAGTAAAAGATGCAAGCAATAACACAAGCAGTTGTTCATTCACTGTAACAGTAGTGGATGCACAGCCACCGGTAATAACCTGCCCGGCTAATAAGGTTGTAAACAATACCACTAACCAGTGTGGTGCAGTTGTAACATTTGCAGCAACAGCTACTGATAACTGTTCGGGAGTAAGTGTAGGCTATAGTCCTGCATCGGGAAGCTTATTCCCTGTAGGAACAACAACAGTAACCGCGACAGCAACAGATGTGGCAGGCAATACATCAACCTGCACATTTACAGTGAAAGTAGTGGACGCACAGGCGCCTTCCATTACCTGTCCTGCCAATATCACAGTGAACAATACCACTGGCCTCTGCGGTGCGGCAGTGAGCTTTAGTGCAACAGCAACGGATAATTGTCCGGGAGTAAGTGTAAGCTATAGTCCTGCATCCGGCAGTGTGTTCCCGGTTGGCACGACAATAGTAAAAGCGACAGCAACAGATGCAGCCAATAATAAATCATACTGCACATTCACTGTGACGGTAGTGGACGCACAGGCCCCTGTTATCAACTGCCCGGCCAGCATAGCACAAAGCGCTGGCAGTAACTGCAGCAAGAGCATTGCAGTCGCTAACCCAACATTCAGTGATAACTGCAGTGTTACAAAATTAACATGGGCGATGACCGGTGCCACGACAGGAAGTTCATCTTCTTCGGGAATGAATTATGTTGGAACAAAGACCTTCAACGTGGGAGTAACAACAGTTACTTATACAGCCAAAGATGCTGCCGGTAATGCGACAGTATGTTCATTCACGGTTACGGTAACAGGAACTGGCGCCACATTGAGTATAAGTTGTCCGCAAAACAAGTCAGTGAGTATAAGCTCCGGTCAGTGCTACGCCACTATGAACCTGGGTACACCATCAACAACAGGATGCGGAACATTGACAGTGACCAATAATGCCCCGTCGCAATTCCCGGTTGGAGTAACTACTGTAACGTGGACAGTGACGAATAGCAGTGGAAATACAGCTACCTGTCAGCAAACAGTAACAGTAACAGGAGGTGTATCACTGAGTATAAGTTGTCCGCAAAACAAGACAGTGAATTTAAGTTCCGGTCAGTGCTATGCTACCAACGTAAACCTGGGCACACCATCAACAACAGGATGCGGAACATTGACAGTGACTAATAATGCACCGTTACAATTCCCGGTCGGAGTAACTAATGTAGTATGGACTGTAACGAGCAGTAATGGCAGCAGCAAAACCTGTACACAAAAGGTAACAGTAACCGGAGGCGTATCACTGAGCATCAGTTGTCCGCCGAATAAAACAGTGAATATAGGTTCGACTGCCTGCTATGCGACCAATGTAATCCTTGGTACGCCTGTAACAACAGGATGCGGAGCGTTGACAGTCACGAATAATGCACCGGCTCAATTCCCGGTTGGAGCAACCCCGGTAACATGGACCGTAACGGATACTTATGGTAACAGCAAGACCTGTACACAAACAGTAACAGTCACCGGAGGTGTATCGTTAAGCATCACCTGTCCACCGAATAAGACAGTAAATGCCAACACAGGCTCCTGCTATGCTACCAATGTAAACCTGGGCACGCCGGTAACAGCGGGATGCGGAACATTGACGGTAACCAATGATGCACCGTCACAATTCCCGGTAGGTACTACTACGGTAACATGGAAAGTAAAAGATGCGGGTAACAATCAAAAGACCTGTACACAAACAGTAACAGTCACCGGGGGAGTATCGTTAAGTATCAGTTGTCCACCGAATAAGACAGTGAATGCCAACACAGGTTACTGTTATGCTACCAATGTAAACCTGGGCACGCCGGTAACAACAGGATGCGGAATATTGACGATAACCAATGATGCGCCAACTCAATTCCCGGTAGGTACTACTACGGTGACATGGAAAGTGAAAAATGCGGGCAACAGTCAAAAGACCTGTACGCAGACAGTAACGGTAGTGGACAACCAGAACCCGGTCATTACCTGCCCTGCCAACATTACACAAGCTGCACCCAACGGGCAATGTGGTAAGAATGTCTCTACACCTAACCCGGTGAAAAATGATAATTGCGGTATTGTGAAACAAACATGGACGATGAGCGGAGCCACGACAGGCAGTTCACCTTCCACCGGTATCAATACAGTGGGAACGAAATATTTCAACTGCGGCCTTACTACCATTACGTATAAGGTATGGGATGCTTCGGGTAAAACAGCTACCTGTTCATTTACTGTATACGTGTCAGGTGCAGCCTACTGCTTTAATAATACCCGTCTTATTACAGAGAATAATGTAAAACAACCCGGAGGGACTACCAGGATTGAAGTAACTGTATTCCCGAATCCAACAGAGAATTACTTCAACCTGAAAGTGAACAGCCGGAACAAGGAAACGATTGAAGTAAGGTTATATGATGTACTGGGCAAAGTGGTGCAGACATTGAGAGGTGCACCAGATCAAACATACCGGCTTGGTGATAATGTTGTATCAGGAATGTATATCGTAGAAGTGAGACAGGCTGGTGAAATAGTAACGGCAAAAGTGATCAAGCAATAAGTAAAAACCGATAACGTAAAGAGGCTGTCTAAAAAGACGGCCTCTTTTATTTTCTTCAGCATGGGGAGGATGTGGCAGAGGTTACAATTTTATTTTACAGTAGTTGCAACAGTTGTTACTTTTTCAAGTTCGTTGTACAATACAAAACACCGGTTTAAATAAGCAGGTACGGATTCATGTATTTGTGCTTCCGCAAAAACCTGTTCCGGGTATTTACCATGAAATATCGAGCGTTGGCGCATGGCTGACATTTCATTTTCACTTATTGTTATGCCTGCAAAAGCTGCTATTTTGTTTACAATGGCGATAGCGCCTTCATTGTAATTAACGGGTAAGACCAGTTTATCCGTATTCAATATTTCAACAAAAGCCTGCAGGTAGGTTTCAATCACCCTGGCTATGTATTCGTCCAAACCAGCATATAGCAATTTCATTTTTAGTAAAACCAAAAATTTCAGGTTCCAGCAAACCGGGGATGGACTGCATGCCTCTTCTTTTTTGCTGGGAACGAATCACTTCACCGGGTTGGCGGTAGAGTAAAATAAAAGGTGTTTGCGGATACAGTTTACGGGCTTTCTCACCCATTACAGGCGACAGTTGTTTACTGGAAATGCCGCATTGTAATAGTCAAACGTTTCAGTTATTCATTGATCACATGGCCGTTCAGCAACCTGATGAATTTAAGATACTCATTCTGGATAATGGTGCTTTTCATCATGCCAAATCGTTACAGCTACCTGGAAATATGGCACTTATTTTTTTGCCTCCTTATAGCCCGGAATTAAATCCGGCTGAAAAAATGTGGAGATACTTTAAAGATAAAGTAAGTATGATAGCTTATCATTCATTGGAAAGCCTGCTGCAGCAACTGTCTGAAGTTATCAAATCCACGACTCCGCAGTTTATACAATCAATATGCGGAAATCAATTTTATAAACAATCTTTTGGATATGTTTTCAATGTCTAATTGGTATAATACAACAAAATATTCTCCCTGTTTTGTTTCTCGTGGAGGACAGCATAGCTAATCACTTTCTCTGCCTCTACGAAGAAAGAGGATAACGTTAGTATAATTTTCACTTCAAGAAAATTTATATCGCCAAAAGTAAAATACTTGAAGACGCTTAAGTTATTTCCTTAAAATAGTAATTTGTTGCCTGGCTGAAACGGCTCTCGGCTTTCCATCTCCATAAACAGGTGGTGCCAACACCGGTGGCCTTGACAGAATGTCGGTAACCGTTTCTAACAGGAATTCATTTTTGGGGGAACATGTGATATTGCTGGCCTTTACCCTTCCATTGAGGCCGATCTCATAGTCAAAATCTATATAATATTCGCCTTTCTTTACTTTCCTGTTTTCATCTGCCTGCGCGGAGATGATCATTGTTTGCTGGTCTATAAATCTTTTCCAGGCTTTTTGCTTTGCGTAATAAAGTTTATTGAGCGAATCCGGCATGGTATCATCCGGTTTTTGTCCTTCAGTCACGGACTTATTTTCAGCAAGAGCTGAAGATGTCGCTTCCTTTTTAGTGACCGCTATTTCTGCTGAATCTTTAGTATTTTTCTTAGCGGAGTCTTTTGCCACTTCAGCCGGTTTCAGCGGATTTTTTAACTTACCGCTGAATAACGAATCTCTCAATGATTGAGACATAGCTGAAACAGTACAGCACAAGAAGATTAGAATAAAATATGTTTTCATAGCTATAGCTATTTAAAATAAACCGTACAACTGCGCATCAACTTTCTGAATGATCTCGCCAAGATCTTCTTCTTTTTCAGCAAACTTATTTTTGTCCACGTCTATCACCAGCAAGCCCCCTTCATTATAACTACCGATCCATTTATTGTAATATTCGTTAAGACGCTTAAGATAATCCAGCCTGATGTTTTCTTCATACTCTCTTCCCCTTTTTTGTATCTGGCCTACCAATGTGGGAACTGAAGCACTAAGATAGATTAGCAGGTCAGGAGGTTGCACCAATGTCTTTAATGTCTGGAAAAAATGGAAATAATTATCAAAATCCCTTTTACTCATCAGCCCCATCTCGTGCAGGTTGGGTGCAAAGATGTTGGCATCTTCGTAGATCGTTCTGTCCTGGATAACCGTTTCAGTTCCTTTTTGAATTTCCACCAGTTGCTGAAGCCGGCTATTTAAAAAATATATCTGCAGGTTAAAACTCCATCTTGGCATATCCTCATAAAAATCCATGAGGTAAGGGTTGTGGTCCACGTCTTCAAAATTCGGTATCCACTTATAATGCTTGCTGAGCATCTCGGTCAATGTAGTCTTTCCAGCGCCGATATTTCCGGCAACAGCGATATGTTTAGGTTTTTTTGATTTGGCCATGATATAGAGAATTCCAGTTTATTAATCCGGCAAGCCGTAAACGTTCAAAGTAAAGATTCTTTTCGGAATTCGGCGTTTTTTAATAATAATTAAGGCCTATCGCCTGCCTCACCAGTTCCATGGTAGCTTTGGCGCTTTTATTGGCCTTTTCAGCTCCTTTCTCCATGATGAATTTCAGGTATTTTTCATCATTCCGTATGGCTTCGGCTTTTTGGCGGATGGGGGTAATAAATTTGACCATATCCTCCGCCAGTTGTTTTTTCATATCACCATAACGGATAGTACAGTTGTTGAAATCTTCCTCAAATTTTTTGATCGTATCATCACTGCTTACCAGCTTCATCAGGAGAAAAATATTTTCAATATAACCCGGCTTTTGTGAATTCTTTTCCAGCGGGCCGCTATCCGTTTTTGCCTTCATTACTTTTTTCCTGACCAGTTCATCATCATCAGACAGGAATAAAGTGGCATTTTGATTTTCGCTTTTGCTCATTTTCCCGCTGCCATCCAGGCTGGGCACTTTTACCAGCTCACTCCCGTAGTTAAATGCCTGTGGTTCGGGAAATACGTCACCATAGCGGTGATTAAACCGGTTGACGAAATTGCGAGCCATTTCCAGATGCTGCTCCTGGTCTTTGCCAACAGGAACTAATGATGCCCGGTGAATGATAATGTCGGCTGTTTGCAAAACAGGATAGGTCAATAAGCCTGCATTGCTATTGTCGGGTTGCTGGCGAACCTTGTCTTTAAAAGTAGCCGTTTTTTCCAACTCACCTTTATACGCCAGCATATTCAGGTATAAATACAGCTCAGCCGTCTCATGTATATGGCTCTGGCAATATAAGGCTACTTTATCCGGGTCTAATCCGCTGGCAATATTTTCTGACAATACACGATGAACATTCAACTTCAATTCCTTTGTATCAGGATGTGTGGTCAACGAATGAAGATCGGCTACCATAAAAAAACATTCATACTCTTCCTGCATGCGCACATAATTACGCAGGGCGCCAAAATAGTTGCCAAGATGTAAAAAACCCGTGGGCCGTATGCCACTCATTACTATTTGTTTCTTCTTATCCATGCGGCGGCGAAGATAAGGATAGTTCAGATTCAGAACCAGGAGCGGGGCGGAAGCAGCGTTTCTTCCAATTTTATTTTAGGTAATAGCTCAGGTTAAAAACAAATATGAAACACCAGGGTACAAAGACAGGAAGACACGAAGCAATAAAGGCTTCGTTTTTGTGTTTCAATAATGAGAAAACCCAAATTGAGACACTACCCAATTTTAAACTTTTTTGAAAATGTCAAATTAATTAGTATTTTGCATACTAAATAAATTAGTGTATGGCAATAGCTAATAAAAATATCAAATACCTGCGCAAGCTGCGCGGCTGGACACAGGAAGAGTTTGCACAAAAACTACGTATTAAGCGTTCCTTAGTGGGAGCTTATGAAGAAGAAAGGGCAGAGCCGCGCATTGATGTGCTGGAAGTGGTGTGTGATATATTTAAGCTTACACTGGACGATATCTTACGAAAAGACCTGAGTGATAATAAAAGCAACTACCTCGCCAAACGCCGGGCTATGAAGCTGGCTGGCGGACGAACTGATATTCCCTTTGTACCTATAAAAGCGGCTGCCGGTTATCTTGCCGGTTATGCTGACCCGGAATTTGTAGATGAACTCAATACATTTACATTACCCATGCTGTCCGGCGGTAATTACCGTGCATTTGAAATAGTGGGGGATTCTATGCTGCCTACACCAAGCGGCTCTGTCATCGTAGGGGAAAAAGTAGAAAGTATTGACGATGTAAAAAACAATGCGGCCTGTATAGTTATTTCAAGAAATGAAGGGATCGTGTATAAAAGGATACAAAAGAACGGGCGCACAAAAAATAAATTGACGCTCGTCAGTGATAATCCTATTTTTCATCCTTATGCTATCAATGCAGAAGAAGTGCTGGAAGTATGGGAAGCCCAGGTAGTTATTTCCCGGATGAACATGCAGCAAAGATGGAACATGAATCAATTGGCGGATATGGTCTCCAACCTGCAGGAACAAGTGGTTTCCCTTAAAAAGCGGATGAACTAACCCGCTATTTTCTGCCTGAAAAATATATTTACAGGAGGTATCTTTCATGCCTTCGCAACTGTACTTTATATTTGTCAGGCTACAATGCATGCTTTTGAGAAAATTTTTCGACTTATCCTTAATGTTACTGGTTTGTGTACAGGGTTTTTCCCAGCCTAAAACAATACAAGCGGTAAAGATCAGCCAACCCCCCAAAATAGATGGGCTGCTGGATGATAGTTCATGGAATAATGTGCAGCCAGTTACGGGGTTTATCCAAAACTTTCCTTCATATGGCACAGTCGCTTCTCAACAAACAGAGGTCAGGATCGTCTATGATAACTCTGCTATCTACGTTGGGGCCTATTTGTATGATGACCCTGCGCTTATACGAAAACAGATCACCGCAAGAGATGAAGAGCAACAAAAAGATCTTGATTATTTCTCCATTTTTTTAGACACTTATAATGATCAACAGAATGGTTTCCAATTCCTGGTGACCAGTTCCAATGTACAGACGGATGCAAGACTAAGCCCCAATTATATTCTGGCAGAAGGTGAATATGGCGATAAAAGCTGGGATGCGGTCTGGGAAAGTAACGTAAGCATGACTGCCCATGGCTGGATAGTGGAAATGCGGATACCTTATTTATCACTCAGGTTTTCCAAAAAAAATGCGCAGGACTGGGGATTGCAATTATTACGTTCTGTAAGACGTAATAATGAAACAACATTCTGGAATGCGGTGGATCCGAACGTTAATGGTTTTGTCAACCAGTTCGGAACATTGCAAAACCTGGTTGATATAAAACCTCCTTTGCGTCTTAGTTTTTCTCCTTATATATCAACAGGTGTTCGCAGCACGCCAGAGAAAGACGGTTATAATACTGAATGGCTGAGCAGTGGTGGTATGGATCTTAAATACGGGATCAATGAAAGCTTTACTCTTGATGCCACCCTGATCCCGGATTTTGGACAGGTGGTTTCTGATAATGTAGTCAATAATCTTACACCGTACGAAGTGAGATTTGATGATTACCGCCCTTTTTTTACTGAGGGGACAGAAATTTTTAATAAAGGAGGATTGTTTTATTCTCGGAGGATTGGCGCTATGCCGGGTGGTTATTACGATATTGTTGAAATGGCGGATGGCGACCCGAATATTCAGATAGTAAAGAACCCTGCCCGTACACGATTGTATAATGGGCTCAAATTTTCAGGGCGTACAAAAAAGAAACTGGGCATTGGTATTTTTAATGCCATTACAGCACCGATGTATGCTACTGTAGGTGACAGGACTACCGGGGAGAAAACAAAGCTTCTTACAGAACCATTGAGTAATTATAATATCATAGTGCTGGACCAGGCACTAAAAGGACGCTCTTCCATCACTTTTACCAATACCAATGTAATAAGGAGCGGTGATGGAAGGGATGCCAATGTTTCAGGCCTGGATTTTAGTTTTTACGATAATAAGAATGCATTCAACCTTAAAGGATTTTTTCATTATAGTAAGATATTTGCTGCTGACCCTTATGACGGATATAATACTTCATTAAAAATCGGGAAGGTAAGCGGGAAGGTTCAATACTATTTTCAAAATATAATGCGGTCAGAGAAGTACGATCCTACAGACCTCGGTTACCTGCAGACAGCTAACCTGCATATTAATTCATTGAATTTTACCTATAACCAGTTTACGCCTACCAATAATTTCCTCAATTACAATTATACCTTCAATGCTACTTACCGGCGACTGTACAGACCGGATAATTTTATAGACCTCCAGTTGTCAGCGACTGGTTTCTGGACATTTAAGAATTTCTGGGAGACCTCATTTACGGCAGGGTACTTGCCGGATCAGCGGGATTATTTTGTATTGGGACGACCCATATCCAAATATGCAAGACGGCCGCAATATGGATATTTGAATCTTGCCGGCAAAACAGATAGCCGCAGGCGGCTTTTGTTTAACTATAATTTATTCCTGTCGGATTTTTTTAAAAATTCTGAAAAGAGTTATCACATCCTTGAGGGCGGGCTTCGCTATCGCTTCAGCAACAAACTGTCCCTCGACTTGTCGCATAAACATGAAGCTGAGACAGATTATATTATTTCTGCCGGCAGGGACGGGCTGGGTGAACCCAGGATTGCGTTTATTAATTTTAAAGAAGTGACTTCTGTTTTTTCCGGTATTTATAATTTTACATCAAGGATCAACCTGACATTGCGCATAAGGCATTACTGGAGCCCTGTGCCGGTAAAAAGGATCGCCTACCTGGATAATAATGGCTACCCTGTATCTCCTGTTCCATCCAGCCAGATCATTAACGTCAATTTTTTTAATGCTGATGCATTCTTTACCTGGGACTTCCGTTATGGAAGCCGCCTTGTTATTGGATATAAGAATGGATTGGGTAATGACGAGTCTGAGTTAATCGAAGGCAGCCGGTATAAAAAATATCTTTCCAACTTCGGACAGTCATTTAACCTGAGACACAGCAATGAGCTGACTGTGCGGTTTATTTATTTCCTGGATTATGCTAAGATCAGGAGACATTGACAGATACCCGGCGCCAGCTAATACAGCGGCACTACATCTTTTTCAATAACAGCAAATGCTTTTTCCCCTTCCTGGGGTTCTACTTTATAGGTGCCGGTAAACCGGCTGAATGCAGGCAGCACACAATATTTTTTTGCAAAATAAAAACAGGGAAAACGTAGTGATTGCCTGCCACGGCCCCTCAGGCTGATACCCGGATGAAGGTGGCCGGAAAAAATATATTGTCTCTTATCCGCCTTTACTTCCTTTTTTAAAATATCATGCACGAACAAAAAGTTTTTCAGTAAAAGCTTTTCTTTACTTACTGCAATGTCGGCTTCGCTGTACCACTTATCATCCAGTATATCGTGATTTCCTTTTACCAAATGAACATCCAAGGAAGAAAAATCTTTTCTCCATTTCCTGAACAGGTCCATTTCCCTGTTGACAAGACTGTGCGTAAGATCGCCCACAATGACCAGGCGCTCTGCTTTGAAAAAAAGTATTTGCGCCAGCAGCCGGTGCAAATCATCTTTATACATGTTTTGCGGAACACCGATACCTGCTTTACGGAAGTGGCCTGTCTTGCCAACATGCACATCGGCTACGATGAGTGTTAATTCATTTTCCCAGAACATAGTTCTTTCGGCGCTCATCACCAGGTGTTCCTGGTCTATCATGTGAGAGAGGTATGCAGCCATTGGGCTGCAAATCTAAAAGGTAAACTGCATTTTACAGATGAAATTATTTTTCTAATTGCAATTGCATCTTTCTTACCCTGTCTTCCAGTCTTTCTGAAGAAAGGTCTTCCCGCATACTGTCCACTTTGACCGGGAAACAAAATGGGGTGAGCTGTTGCGGGAACGTAATGATTATTTTTGACTGCTGAATACGGTGGAGCATATCCCTTAACCTTAGTTCTTCCATCTGCTGGTCCATTACTTCCTGGTAAGACTGGCGTAATAACATATTGCCCGGTTCATATTCACTAAAGACATTAAAGAGGAGAGAGGCGGATGCCTGCAGGTGTCTTGCTTTCTTTTTTTCACCCGGCATACCCTGGAATATTAATCCGCCAACGACCGCCACATCCCGGAATTTTCTCCTGGCCATTTCCGTAGCGTTCACACTTCGCTGAATATCGGTTAATAAATTATCGGGAGAAAATAATTCATATACATTGCTGTCGTCCACCGGAATGGGCTGATCGCTTAATAATTCAAAGCCATAATCATTCATGGCAAACGAAAAAGTGATAGGTGTGATGCGGCTGATGCGATATGCAAGTATGGCTGCCATCGCTTCATGCACCAACCTTCCTTCAAACGGATATACAAAAAGATGAAAGCCATCTTTGGTTTCTATATGTTCGATCAGCAATTCATTTGCTTTGGGCACATGTGAAAGTTTTTGCTGCAGATCAAAAAGAGGTTTTAATACTTCAAGTTCTGTGGCAGTCTCTACGCCAGGCGATGACAGGGATTTAAGAGCGGCTGCTTCATCCAGCGTTTGTCTTAGTATCTTTCCCAGGTTCGCACTCAGTGGCATCCTGCCTCCCTGCCAACTGGGAACAATGGATTTCTTTTTGTTACTCTTTCTTACAAAGGCTGTCATTTCTTTGATCATTGCGAATTCAAGATTCCTGCCGGCGAGAGTAAAGACATCACCTGGCTGCAACCTTGAGATAAACCATTCTTCAATAACACCGATATAACCGCCGCTGATGAATTTCACTTTCATCATGGATTCACTAACGATGGTACCGATGTGCATGCGATGACGCATAGCCAGTTTCCTGCTTTTTATTTTATAGACGCCGTCTTCTATCTCTGTTTTTTTATACTCATCGTATTGCTGCAGCGCATTACCCCCCTCGGTAATAAAATGCAGCACCTGTTCCCATTCCGTTTGCAACAGGTCTTTATAACAGTATGTATTTTTTATTTCTTTAAACAATTGTTCAGGAATAAAACCATCGGAGATTGCCAGTGTATTGAGGTATTGTATTAACACATCATAGCAAAGCAGCATAGACGGGCGGCTTTCAATAATATTTTGCGCAATGGCTTTTTTTAACGCGGCTGCTTCGGCCAGCTCCAATGAATGGGTGGGTAAAAAATAAATCTTACTGGTAGCATCGGGGCTATGCCCGCTTCTGCCTGCACGCTGTAAAAACCTCGCTACTCCTTTTGGAGAGCCCACTTGCACCACCGTTTCAACAGGGCGAAAGTCAACACCAAGATCCAAACTGGCAGTGCAGACCACGGCTTTTAAATTTCCTGCATGCAAATTTTCTTCCACCCATGTACGCAGTTCCCTATCAATAGATCCATGATGCAGGGCGATAGAACCTGCCAATCCCGGTTGAATATCTAATAAAGTCTGGTACCATGTTTCACTCATACCCCTTGTATTGATAAAGATGAGTGTGGTCCTGCTCTTTTCAATAATGGGAATAAGCTTATGCGCCAGCTTAATACCCAAATGACCGGCCCAGGGATATTTTTCTATTTCATCAGGGAAAATGGAGGCTACTTCAATGCGTTTATTCATGTTTGCTTTTACAATCACACCGGCCTCACCCCCAGCCCCTCTCCGGGAGGAGAGGGGAGAAAGAAGCACTTCCTTCGCTTCATCCAGGTTTCCAATGGTTGCACTGATTCCCCAAACAGAGGGTTTCTTATTGACCATTGACCATTGACTATTGACTATTCTCGAAACCGCCAGCTCTACCTGCACCCCTCTCTTGCTTCCGATCAGTTCATGCCATTCGTCCACTGCGATCATTTTTAGTGAACGAAAAGTGTCTGCATATCCTTTTTGCGCTAACAATAAATGAAGGCTCTCCGGAGTGATGATGAGCACTTCGGGCATTTGGCTTTTTTGCTTTGTTCTTTCTGTTACCGATGTATCGCCATTCCGGATACCCACTTTCCACGCCATGCCCAGTTCCCCTAGTACTTCTTCCATGGCGCGCCCGATATCTTTGGCCAATGCACGAAGCGGGGTAATCCACAATAACTGCAAACCATTCTTTTTTTTAGTTTGATAGTCTTTTGGGTGAGCATTAATAAAATGTATGATTGCCCCGATGAAGACCGAGAAGGTTTTGCCACAACCGGTAGGCGCATTTACCAGGCCGCTTTCCTGATTGAGAATATGCTGCCAGGCTTCTTGCTGGAAAGCAAAGGGATGAAAATCTTTATTGCCCAGCCATTCCAGCACAATTTTATATCCTGTTGAATCCTTCAGCATTTTACAAACTTAACCTAAAAAAAGTGCGGCCAATAAAGCCAGAGACAGGAAGTTGGTCTTATATAAATACAGGAAACAGTAAAATTGATTTCTTATTCCCGGAGTGGCGTTAAGGTGGGCTTTAAGAAGTGGCATATTAGTGTGCCTTGGCCGGAATGTACCACGGGCTTTGCGGATTTTGCCAATAATGGACGACAGCTAAGGTTACTCCTAACGGTACATACAACATTCCTCAAAAATTTTCCGGACACTTGTACGCTAACATGAACGCACAACAATGAGGTTTTGCGTCAGCAGGAGACGAAAAATAAAGACTCAATCAAAATATACAAGCAGCTTCTGCTGTTTCTGCAAATAATATAACTTATGTAGCCGATGGATAGGTGGATGATTTTTATCCAGCCAGTTGTGGAAGCTGGAATTTTAATACGCCCATTTCACCAATGTAGCCCCCCATGTAAACCCGCCGCCAAATGCTGCCAGTACAAGGTTATCGCCTTTTTTTAATTGTTTCTCCCATTCCCAGAGGCAAAGAGGAATAGTACCGGCAGTAGTGTTGCCATATTTTTGAATATTGATCATTACTTTTTCTTTAGGTAATCCCATGCGGTTAGCCGTCGCGTCAATAATGCGGAGATTGGCCTGGTGAGGAACCAGCCATGCAATATCATCACCGGTCAGGCTGTTCCTTTCTAACAGTTCAGCGCTTACATCCGCCATCCCTTTTACAGCAAATTTGAAAACAGGTTGTCCTTCCTGGTAGATATAGTGTTGTTTGGCGGTGACTGTTTCAATAGTCGAGGGCCTCAATGATCCCCCCGCTTTCATGTGCAGAAAATTACAACCGCTGCCATCACTTTTTAAAAGACTATCCTGTATGCCATAACCATCTTCATCGGGCTCCAGTAATACAGCGCCGGCGCCGTCGCCAAAAATAATACAGGTAGCCCTGTCACTGTAATCAACAATAGCACTCATTTTATCAGCGCCACAAACCACTACTTTTTTATAACGACCGCTTTCAATCAATGAAGCGCCGAGAGTGAGTGAATATAAAAAACCGGAACAGGCGGCGCTTACATCAAAACCCCAGGCATTTTTTGCCCCGAGTTTATCACAGGCTATATTGGCCGTGGATGGAAAAAGCATATCAGCGGTAACAGTGCCTACGATCAGGCAATCTATTTCCATTGGGTCTATGCCTCTTTTATCACATAATTCCTTTACGGCGGGAACTACTAAATCAGATGTCGCTTTTCCTTCTCCTTTTAATATCCTTCTTTCAGAAATACCGGTCCGCGTACGTATCCATTCATCATTGGTGTCCACTAATTTCTCCAGGTCAAAATTGGTCAGCCTGTCTTCGGGAACAAATCCTCCAACGGCGGTAATAGCAGCAGTGATCTTTTTACTCATCTTTTGTTTTTTAAAAGCAGCCAAAGATAAAGTAAGAAGTCGGAAGTCAGAGGCCGGAGGTCAGAAGCCGGAGGTCAGAAGTAATGAATATTATGATATTTTGTTTTTACTTGATGATTTCGAATTTCACAATTCTGACTTCGTACTTCTGACCTCCGACTTCCGGCCTCTTTCACTATTTTCGCAACCATGATAGCATACCTGAAAGGCGATTTTGTTTATAAAAGCCCGGCTTTCGTGCAGGTTGACATACATGGTGTCGGCTACGAAGTACAGATCAGCCTGCATACTTATTCCAAAATACAAAACCTGGAGAAAGGTATTTTATATACCCACTTACTGATCCGGGAAGACGCACATATATTATATGGCTTTTTTGATGTAGCTGAAAAAGAAATGTTTCAGTTGCTGATCGGTGTTTCAGGAATAGGCGCTTCTACCGCCCGCGTCATGTTGTCCTATATGAAACCAGAAGAGCTTGCCCGGGCCATTGTACACTCTGATGTCCGGACGCTGGAAGGGATAAAAGGTATTGGAAAAAAGACCGCAGAAAGAATGGTATTGGAACTGCGTGACAAATTGGCCAAACTTCCTTTGGAAACAAATATTTCGCCTATGAAAAACAATACTTTGCAACAGGATGCGTTAAATGCCTTGACGGCTTTAGGCATCAACCGATTGGCGGCTGAACAGGCTCTGAATAAGATCCTTGTAAGTGAGCCAAACCTGCCGGTTGAAGAGCTAATCAAAAAAACACTTCGTATCCTTTGATCCAATTTTACCAGAATTAATTTATTGTGAGATTAATTTGAACTGTAAGACTGCCCATATCTTCCGTACGATGGTTGCTATTGCCATCCTATTTACCCTTGCGTTGCAGGCTAATGCCCGGCATGACGGCAAGCCTTCTTTCTTTTCATTCAACCGCTTTTCTTACGATAACCCTGCTGCAGATTCTATTCCTTCATTACGTGACCGTTACGGTGATCCCTACAGCAACCCGAACAGGAATACTTTTGACTTCCGGGATACAGCATTCCTGAAACGTAAAATCGAATATGACCCTAAAACGAAGCAGTATTATATTGTCGAAAAAATAGGGAACCAGTATTATCGTACCCCAACTTCTTTCTCCATGGAGGACTTTCTCCGCCTGCAGGGAAGAAAAGATGAAGAAGAATATTTCCGCAGAAGGTCGGCCATGCTGGCTAATATGAACCGCCGCATTTTTAAACCCAAATTCAAGACATCAAAAGACTGGTTCAACCGTATAGTAGGAACAGGCAAAGTGGAGATAAAACCTTCTGGTTATGTTGATATCCTGGCTGGCTACCAGGGACAGAATATCAAGAACCCGACCATTCCTGAAAGAGCCCGGAAAAACGGTGGTCTTGATTTTAATATGAATTCGCAACTCCAGGTGGATGCCAATATTGGTGATAAGCTAAAGTTGCCGATCAATTATAATACGCTGGCCAATTTTGAATTTGAAAACCAACTGAATCTTAATTACCAGGGAAAAGATGATGAGATACTCAAGCAGTTTCAATTAGGTAACGTCAGCTTTACTTCTAAAGGGACATTAATTCCCGGTGCACAATCTTTATTTGGTATAAAAACACAGTTGCAGTTTGGTAAATTGTTTATCACCGGCATACTGGCCAATCAAAGGGCGCAACGTCAATCATTGGGGTTGGAAGGCGGATCAGCGACACAGATTTTTTCATTGAAGGCCGATGAATATGAAGAGAACCGTCACTTCCTGATGGCGCAGTTTTTCAGAAACAATTACAATACGGCAATGAAAGAATTGCCGATCGTCAACTCCACTGTTCAGATATTGCGTGTGGAAGTATGGGTTACGAACCGCAATGTGGCGGCTACAACGGATACAAGGGATATTGTAGCGCTGATGGATCTTGGAGAAAATAGTCCTTACAATCCTAACTGGTCAACGGGTAATACAGATCCCAAACCTCATAATAATGCTAACAATCTTTACAGCAGGCTGTTCAATGATCCGAATGCCCGCAATTCTGCATTGGTACAAAGCGTATTGACAGGCCCGGGTTATGGTATGGCCCCCGTACAGGAGTATGAAAAAACCTATGCAAGAAAACTACAGTCATCAGAATATTACTTCAATCCGCAGATCGGTTTTCTTTCACTGAACCAGCCGCTGCAGCCGGAAGAAGTACTGGGTATAGCTTTTCAATATACTTACAACGGCCGGGTATTCCAGGTGGGTGAATTTTCACAGGATGTACCGCCGGATACAAGTGGTACTTCGCAAAAAGTTTTGTTCCTTAAATTATTAAAAGCTACATCACAGCGTACCGGTCTTCCTATCTGGGAACTGATGATGAAGAATGTTTATTCTGTAGGATTTGGCCAACTGGAACGCCAGGATTTTGACCTCAATGTTTCATATGAAGAACCAAGTCTTGGAGAAAAAAGATATTTGCCACCGCAGGATGTAATAGCGCAATACCAGGGCCAGCCGCTGATCTCCCAGGTAAATCTTGACCGGTTAAATAATCAAAACGATCCGCAGCAGGATGGCAAGTTTGACTTCCTGGAAGGATATACAGTTATATCTTCTATGAGCCGTATCATCTTCCCGGTGCTGGAGCCGTTTGGTCATGATCTTGATTATGTATATGCCGACCAGGCCACCCGCGACAAATATTTATATTACCCTTTGTATGATACCATAAAAGCTATTGCGCAGACATACGCCAACCTAAACCGCTTCAAGATATACGGGCGGTCCAAGTCTGCTTCAACAGGTAACAGCGATTACCAGCTTGGGTTTAATATTCCCCGCGGTTCCGTGACAGTGACTGCTGGCGGACAAACCTTGCAGGAAAATGTTGACTATGAAATAAATTATGATCTCGGTACACTGCGTGTTACTAACCAGGCAATCATCAATTCGGGTGTGCCGGTGAATATACAATACGAGAACCAGGCGGCCTTTGCTATTCAGCAAAAGAATTTTATGGGCCTGCGGTTGGATTATATGGCCAATAAAAAATTAGCTCTCGGCGGTACTATCGTAAAACTGGGAGAACGGCCATTCTTTATTAAGCAATCTTATGGTGATGATCCCGTCCGCAATGTTATGTACGGAGCGGATATTGATTATCGCAGCGACTGGCCACGCCTGACTAAATTGTTAGATAAACTTCCTTTTTATTCTACCAAGGAAGTGTCATCCATCACAGCTTATGCAGAAGGGGCTTTGCTTAAACCCGGCCATGCGCCGCAGATAGGCAAGGGCGGTGCAGGGCAGGTTTATATTGATGATTTTGAAGGTACCCGTTCATCTATTGATCTCCGGTTTCCATTGATCAGCTGGAACCTGGCTTCAACGCCGAAGTTATTTCCCGAGTCGTCATTTAGCAATGATCTTGCGTATGGATATAACAGGGCGAAAATAGCCTGGTATAATATTGAACCTGTATTGCAGGAAAAAAATAATAATAACAACCCGCTGCGTAATGACCCAACTGAATTATCAAAGCCAGAAACACGGCAGGTATTAAGAAGAGAGATTTTCCCGCAACAAACCAATGATTTCGGCCAGGGCCTGCTTACTACTTTCGATCTTGCTTTTTATCCCAAAGACAAAGGGCCGTATAATTATGAAACACGGGGAACAAGAATTGATCCCAATGGGCGCTTGCTGAATCCCACACAAGCCTGGGGTGGTATCATGCGCAATATTGACCAGATAGATTTTGAAACAGGTAATATTGAGTATATCGAATTTTGGCTGCAGGATCCCTTTATCAAGAATACTGCAAATCCCAGCAACACAGGAAGACTATATTTTAACCTCGGCAATATTTCAGAAGATATACTAAAAGATGGTAAGCGGGAATATGAAAATGGTTTGCGTACGCCAACTAATAATGCACCGGTGGATAATAATACGGTTTGGGGAAGGGTGCCTGCTAATCCCCTGCAGGTAACCAATGCATTCAGTAATGAACCGGATGATCGCCAGTACCAGGATGTAGGACTTGATGGATTGACGGATGATGATGAGAGAACTAAATTCAGTACCTACTTAGCCAGCCTGCCACCTGCGGCGGCTGCAAAAGCACAGGCAGATCCTTCCGCTGATAATTTTAAGCCTTACCGGGATGAATCGTATGATGCAAGCAATGCAGGCATATTAAGAAGGTATAAAGATATTAATAACCCGCATGGCAATTCACCTATCGCGAATAACAACAGCCAGTTTGTAAATGCTTTTACCCAGTATCCTGACGCAGAAGAACTGAACCGGGATAATACATTGAATGAAGTAGAAGAATATTTTCAGTACAAAGTGGATATACAACCCAATATGTTTGTGGGTTCTAATTTTATCACTGATAAAAGACAGGTGCAATACAGGCCATTAGACAACTCCCCGGCCCGCACAGAGACATGGTACCTGTTCCGTATCCCGGTAAAAGATTTTGAAAGTAAAGTGGGTAATATCCCCGACTTTAAATCTATCCGCTTTCTCCGCATGTTTGCAACGGGTTTCGATGATTCGGTAGTGATGCGTTTTGGTAAACTGGAACTGGTACGTAATCAGTGGCGCAAATTCCAGTTTGATATTGATACTACGGGACAGTATGTTAAACTACCGGCTGTGGATCCCATTGAATTCAATACACTGGCGGTAAACCTGGAAGAGAATGATCAGCGCCAGCCAGTAAGATACGTAATACCTCCCGGCATAGACAGGCAGCAGCAGCTTAGTAATAATAATGTACAATTATTCCTCAATGAACAATCACTGAGTATCCAGGCCTGTGGTTTGCAAAAAGGAGATACCCGTGGTGTATTTAAAACGATGAACCTTGATATGCGCCAGTATGGCAAGCTGCGCATGTTCATGCATGCGGAAGGAAGAAACAGCAATGACGCTATAAAGGATAATTCACTGACGGCTATTATACGGATCGGTAATGACTTCCAGGGTAATTATTATGAGGTAAGGGTACCGCTGAAAAGAACCAACTGGGGAGAAACAGATAGTTTGAAGATATGGCCCGAAGAAAATAATCTTGATTTTGACCTGGAAGAATTGAACAGCCTGAAACGGCGCAGGAATAACCAGGGATTTTCTCCTTCGCAGTATTATAAAGAAACTCTCGCCAATGGGCGGTCATTCGCTATTCTCGGAAATCCTAATCTCGGGGAAGTAAGAGGTATGATGATGGCGATAGAAAACAGCCGTGATGAAACCGCCTGTACGGAAGTATGGTTTAATGAATTGCGGTTTTCTAATATTAATGAAAAAGGCGGCTGGGCCGCACTGGCCAGGATGGATATAAAACTGGCGGACCTCGGCGGTATTACACTTTCCGGAACCGCTAAAAGCAGGGGCTTTGGTACACTGGAGCAAAGAGTGAATGAAAGGAGCCGCGAAGACATCTATACATTTGATCTGTCTGCGAATATTGATGCAGGAAAGTTATTGCCAAAAAAACTGGGTATAACTATACCTTTCTATGGAGGTATCAGCCGTATAGCCAGCACTCCCCAGTATGATGCGCTTGACCTGGATATATTATTAGAAGATAAATTGAAAGATGCTCCCGGTAAATATGAAAGGGATTCTATCAAAAGCCTTTCGCAGGATGTCACCACTATAAAGACGATCAACTTTACTAATGTAAAAAAAATAAAAACAGATGGTAAGAGACCTAAACCATGGAGCGTCTCTAATTTCGATTTCAATTATTCTTATATCATTACAGAACGCCACAACCCGCTGATAGAAAATGATGAATTGCGGCGGACCCGCGGCGCGGTAGGATATAACTACGCCCCGCAGCCAAAATATCTTGAGCCTTTTAAAAAGATGATCAAATCAAAATCAAAATGGCTCACCTTTGTTAAGGATATTAATTTCAATTTTATTCCAACGCAATTGTCATTCAAAGCGGATGTATTCAGGCAATTCGGCGCCACCCGTGTGCGCAATATTGGCGGAGGACCGTATAAGATACCGGAGACCTACAACAAATATTTTACATTCGACCGCTTTTATATCCTGCAATGGAACCTTACCCGGTCCATTTCACTTGATTATACTGCTACCAATAATGCACGCGTAGATGAACCGTTTGGCCGTATTGATACCAAAACAAAAAAAGATTCTGTTCGTACCAATTTATTCAAAGGTGGCCGTAACACACAGTACCAGCAACAGGCAACACTGACATATAATGTGCCTACGCAAAAGATACCTTTTCTTGACTGGACAACACTCAGGGCTTCTTATGCGACAAGGTATAACTGGCTGGCTGCTTCATTACTGGCCCGTCGTTTTGGCAATACCATATCCAATACGCAAACAAAAACCATTAATGGTGAATTTAATTTTGAACAGCTTTACAGCAAATCAAGATTTCTGAGGGCTGTTAGCAGCGCACCGGCTGAGGGTGTAAAAAAAGATAACAAAGATGGAAAGAACGGCAAAGACGACAAGCAGGGGAAAGACGATAAGAATCCATCCGGGGACAAAGGCGATAAAAATACTAAACCATCTGTTGACAAAATGGATGTGAAAACCGTCAATAATATTTCAGATTCAGCCTGGGCTAAAATGAGCCCCAAAGAAAAAAGAAAATTGAAGAAGGCGCTGCGAAAGAAATTAAGAGAAGAGAAAAGAAAACTTAGGGAACAAAAGAAAAATACTCCCATGGAACTGGGCGGTGCGGTAAGATTTGCCGCTGGCCTGGCTACTTCATTAAAAAGAGTAGGTGTACAATATACAGAAGACTTTGGTACTAGTTTACCCGGCTATATGGATAGCACAAGATTTCTCGGTTCCAATTTCAAAAGCGGGCAGCCAGGATATGGTTTTATTTTTGGCAGGCAACCTGATACTAACTGGATCAATAGTTTTGGGTCAAAAGGATTGTTGTCAACGGATACGTTGCTGTCAGCTATGATCCAGCAGCGCTATAACCAGCGTTTAAATATCACTGCGCAATTAAGTCCCTTCCGCGATTTTACCATTGATGTCAATTTCGATAAAACATTTGATAAACAATATTCTGAACTGTACAAGGATACAAGTAAAATAGATAATGTGGGATTAACAAGGCTGAATCCTTATGCACTTGGCAGTTTCAGTATCAGTTATATTTCTTACCAGACATTGTTTCAGAAATTTGATCCGAATGTAATATCAGGAACGTTTAAAGAATTTGAAGCCAACAGGGTTTTGCTTTCACAAAGGCTGAAAGGTTTGAATCCCTATGCTACAGGTAACACGCAGGATGCAGATGGTTACTACCTGGGTTATGGACGCTATGCGCAGGATGTGGTCATACCTTCTTTTCTTGCGGCTTATACCGGGAAGGATCCCATGAAAGTAAAGCTGATAAAGAACAACAATCCAAAATTAAACTCTAACCCTTTTGCCGGGCTGATACCCAAACCTAACTGGACTGTTACTTACAATGGCTTGTCAAAAATTGCCGGGCTGGATAAAATATTCACGAATGTAACGATACGTCACGGGTACCACAGCACACTCAGCATGAACAGTTTTAATACGGCGTTATTGTTCCAGGATCCGTTTCGTGTTGGTTATCCTTTTTTCCGGGACACGGCTACTGGTTCCAATAGTTATATCCCTTACTTCCTCGTACCCAATATCACTATACAGGAACAATTCGACCCGCTGATAGAAGTGGATATGACATTTACCAATCAACTGACAACAAGAATTGAATTCAGGAAGAGCCGTACATTAAGTTTGAGCTTAGTTGATTACCAGTTGTCAGAAAACCGTTCTACCGAAGTGACATTTGGTTTCAACTATCGTAAAAAAGGGATGCCCCTTATTAAGAAGATCGGTAAGATGAAACTGGATAATGATGTGACCTTCCGTTTTGATTTCAGCCTGCGGGATGATGCTACCGCCAATAGTAAACTTGACCAGGGAACATCTTTCGGCACAGCCGGTCAGAAAGTAATACGTATTGCTCCTTCTATAGATTATATACTGAACAAGAGAGTGAGTTTGAAATTCTATTTTGAGCAAAACCGTAACATACCGAAGATCAGCAACGCTTTCCCGATCACGAATACCAGGGCCGGGTTGCAGGTGAGGATATCACTGGCGCAATAAGAATAATTTTACAAAGAATCTTTTTTGGGAGGTGTCAATATTTTGAAAAAATCATTTTTCCATACTTCCGTATAGTGATGATTTTCTAAAAATTCATTTAATACACTGTCACGGGGCGCATTTTTTTTGTGCCATGCTGAATCATAAAAAACAGGCTGCTCAGGCCAGTTGCCCGCATTGCCCACCGTCTTTTTCAATTGCTGAACTACGACAGGCAGGATCTTTTTTTCTTCAAAAGATGTATTTAATTCTTCCCTGAATAACCCGGCTTCATAAAACCAGGGCATTGAATTTCGTAAATACGGCGTTGTTTCCGTCCAATAATGAAACAGGGGTATGGAATGGTAAGCAAGAACATACCCGCCGGGTTTTATATATTTTGAACTTTCATCCAGCAATTCATTTAGCAATCCAGCTCTTTCTTTCGTTGTATAAATACCTTTCATGTATTTATTATTAATGGCATAATGCATGTCCATCCTGTTATGCTTATCAAAGAAGGGATAATAATAAGAAAAATACAGGCAGGCTCCAACGCAGGTAATAACTGTGAATTTCCTTACTTGCTTCAATTGAGTGTCAGTAAACGAAAGGAGCGGGGGTAAGCTGATACTTTTACCCGCAAAAGCTAACCTGTCAATGGTGCGGATCTTAAACACGTAATCTATCGCTATGGGAAAAGAAAGCCAGAGCGAATATTTACCAACGGTAAACAGGCTGGCAGAGCTGCTGAAAGGATAGGTCATTAATATGAAACATCCTGCCAGGGACAAAAATTTTATATCCGTATTGGTGGTAGTGAAAAATAGCAGGAAAGTGGTAATTAAAATAAGGCCTGAAAAAAAGTACAATACAATTTCATTGTCAATTGTTCCTTTAAAGAACAAAAAGAATATACCCAAAACGATGCCATAGCCGGCGATTTCAAATATCCATTTATTGTAAAAGATTCTTTTCCTGATAAAATTTGCAATAATGGCCACCACAGCTATTAATAACAATATAATGATGGTATATTTTGTGGCTGCAAAATAGGTGCCCAGGAAATTTTTTATCAGTACCATCGGGCCATAAAAACTTTCCTCACCGCCTTTCGACATTTTGGAAAGCAATTTTATGGAATTAATAAATATATCCAGGTGGCCGATCACCTTCATGAAACCCAGGATAATCGCAGTCATAAAAATAAAACCGCCTCCAAAGGCGAGCGCCTGCCTGAACTGAACCTTAAAACTGTTTTTATTGTGATACCCATAATAGAATATGCCAATGCCAAGCCCTAAGGATAATATGTTGGGCAAACGGGTAAACGTACATAGTGATACAAGCAAACCCGCTAAGAATATTTTTCCTGGTTTATTTTCTTTCAGGCCTGTAAACAGGTATAAAATAGTAAGAATATTGAATAGTGCAGACAGGTCGTTGTAGTGTATTTCTTTAAGATTGTTATTAATAAACAGGAGAACCATCAGCAACCCCAGTTTCAGATAACCCGGGTTCAGGTATCTCTTCAGCAGGTTATAGGTTATTATTATAGTAGAAGTGGTGACTAATACTCCCGCCAGCCGCATACCCCATATACCCAGTCCGTGAAATACATAATCAAAGGCTCCGGCAACAATACCTGAAAACCAGAACATAAAGTTGTACTGGGTGGCTTCAGGGTCTTTAAATATCTGCTGGTAAAAGGTGGCGTAGAATCCTTCATCTGAAAGATCTACTCCCTGGAAAATAAAAATGACCTGGTATAAAAAAAGGATAAAGAAAAAGACTTTTGTATTCATCCGTTCCAGGAAGATGGGTGGCGAATAAGTTGTCATAGTATGGTTTACAAACTCTAAACGTAATAAAATAAGTTGAATAATTCTAGGGTTTGGGCAAGGGGTGATTTTTCTTTATTCATAAAGAACAGGCAGCCCTCCTTAAATTATGAGGCAAATTGCCACTTAAAGGGATTAATCCTGTTTTTTAAACATAAATACCGGTAAATCAGCTTTTAGAAAGATTTTTTTTGCCCGAACTCTAAAAATTACGGAAATAATTATATTATTTTGCAGCAGCTAATTCGACTAATAGCCAACAGGTAAGGGAAAGAATCAACCGATAATTTCCCTGTTTAAAGCCAGAAATCCTTAGTACCCCAATGTTCTATCGTTTATCCCAATTATTTAAGTCCTTTTGTGCTGCGGAATCCCGGGTTGTATAGACCTGAGATGTGCTGTCTGGACGCTATTAAGCAGGAAAACCGGGAAACATTTGATTTACAGAGAGAATACTTCTGAAAACTATAAATCTTAAAGTAAAGTTTATAATTTGTACGCACAATGAAAACTATTAACATCGGGGTTGTTGGCTATGGCTACTGGGGCCCCAACCTTGTAAGAAACTTTTTCGCCGCGAATAACTGTAATGTAAAAGCAGTTGCTGATGGCAGGCCTGAACGCCTGGCATTACTGGCCAAAATATTTCCTTCCGTAAACGGAGTAAAAGACGCTGATGACATCATCAACGATACTGAAATTGATGCAGTGGTCATCGCTACTTCTGTATTCAGCCATTTCCCTTTGGCAAAAAAGGCGTTGAATGCAGGAAAGCATGTACTGATTGAAAAGCCGATGACGGCATCAGTTGCTGAAGCAGATGAATTAATTGAACTGGCCGCCAGGAAAGGGCTTACATTAATGGTAGATCATACCTTTCTTTATACCGGCGCTGTTGCCAAAATGAAAGAGCTTATTGACGACAAAACAATAGGTGTTCCCCAATACTTTGATTCAAGCCGTATCAACCTTGGTTTGTTTCAGCCTGATGTAAATGTAATATGGGATCTTGCCCCTCATGATCTTTCCATACTTACCTACCTGGTAGATCAGGCTCCCGTAAGTATCAATGCAACCGGTATTTCACATACAAAAAACAATATTGAGAACATCGCTTACATGACCGTGAATTATGATTCCGACTTTATCGCCCATTTCAATGTATCATGGACGTCGCCGGTGAAAGTAAGGCAAACGCTGATAGGCGGCGATGTAAAAATGATCGTGTATAATGACCTGGAACCCTCAGAGAAAATAAGGGTGTATGATACAGGATTTAATCATAAGACCGAAGAATACGAAAATAAGATCATGGTGGATTACAGAACTGGTGATGTGTATTTACCTAAACTCGGTACGCAGGAAGCTCTGCTGGGTGTAGCCAATGATTTTATCCAGTCTATTATTAATAAAAGAGAACCGAAAGCAAACGGGCAACTTGGAAGACAGGTTGTAAGAATACTGGAAGCGTCGCAGGTGTCTATAAAAAATAATGGTAAAGAAGTTTGTATCAGATAAAAGCCATCAATAATGGAAACAATCACCACCAACAACGAAAGACAAAGCCTGAACAATGTGCAGGTAGGTAGTAACGTCCGCATATTCAATTTTGTAAACGCTTACGGTTGCAGTATTGATGACAACAGTAAGATCGGTGCATTTGTAGAAATACAAAAAGGAGCGACGATCGGGAAGAATTGTAAAATATCCAGCCATACGTTTATTTGTGATGGTGTGCATATAGAGGACAATGTATTTATAGGACATGGCGTGATGTTTACCAATGATCTTTTTCCAAGAGCTACTAACCCTGATGGTTCACCACAAACGGAAGCGGACTGGAAACTGGTGGAAACATTTGTAAAGAAAGGAGCTTCTATCGGCAGCAATGCAACGATACTGGCTGGTATCACTATTGGTGAGAACGCTTTAGTGGGTGCAGGTGCAGTAGTAACAAAAGACGTGGCTGCCAACGCTATTGTAGCGGGAAGCCCGGCTAAATTTTTTAAAAACATATAAACCAAACCTTAGACGATAATTACATGGAAAAGAAAATCCCCTGTCTTGACCTGAAAGGTCAGCATCAGCAGATCAAAAAAGAAGTATTTGAAGCATTTGAAAAAGTATATGAGAATACCGCTTTTTCCGGTGGTCCTTTTGTAGAAACGTTTGAAAAAAGTTTCGCCACTTTTTGCGGAACAAAATACGCCGTGGGTGTTGATAATGGCACATCCGCATTACAACTCGCTATGCTGGCATTAGGCATTGGCGCCGGTGATGAAGTAATTATTCCGGCGAATACATTTATCGCAACTGCATGGGGAGTTTCTTATAGCGGAGCTACTCCCGTATTTGTTGATAATGATCCGGACACATGGGAAATTGATCCTGTAAAGATCGAAGCGGCGATCACACCCAAAACAAAAGCAGTAATCGGCGTACACTTATATGGCCAGCCTTTTGATATAGATGTCGTACAGGCAGTATGCACAAAACATGATCTCTATTTAATAGAAGATGCAGCACAGGCGCAGGGAGCTCAGTATAAAGGCAAGCCTATCGGCGGGTTTGGTGAAATGGCCTGCTTTAGTTTTTATCCCGGTAAGAATTTAGGCGCATGTGGCGAAGCTGGTGGATTGACCACTAACAGTGAGTCTTATACCAAACATCTGCATAGCCTTCGTAATCATGGTATGACTGTTCGCTATTATCATGATGAAGTTGGGTTTAATATGCGTATGGGCGGACTGGAAGGTGCATCATTAAGTATTAAACTGAAATACCTGCCTGACTGGAACAAACGCAGGCAGGCTATCGCTAAAAGATACCAGGCAGAAATCAAAAATGATAAATTGAAAATGCAGGTACAACCTGAAGGTCATATATCTGTTTATCACTTATTCGTGGTAACTACTGAAGACCGTGATGGCCTGATGAAGTATTTGAATGAAAAGAATATTTTCCCGGGTCTTCATTATCCTGTTCCCTGTCATTTGCAGAAAGCGTATGCCAGCCTGGGATATAAGAACGGAGATTTCCCCCATGCGGAATACCTGGCATCACACTGTTTGTCTTTGCCAATGTACGCTGAACTGGCAGATGAAGATGTTACTTACGTAATTGAAACGCTGAACAAGTATTAATAATGCTGATTGATAAACTAATTAAACGTGTAGAAGCACTTGGGCTTGACCTGGAAGGGAAGACGGTGCTTACGGAAGCGGCAAGCGGCGCTTACGTGGTGACGCCAGTATTGGCGGCGCTGGCCGGCGCTAAAGTATTCGCGTTTACCAAAACTACCCGTTACGGAACAACAGAAGAGATATTTGCCAATACGAGAAAGCTGATGGAGGAATGTACAACACGGAAACTGGATATAACGCTGATTGATACAATAACTCCCGAGGTCATTGCACAGGCGGATATCATTACCAACTCAGGACACTTACGGCCTCTGAATGAAGAGAAGCTTCAATATGCAAAAGACAACGTGGTTATTCCTTTGATGTACGAAGCATGGGAATGGAGAGATGCGGATATGGATATTCAATATATCCGTAAAAGAGGATTCAGGATCGGCGCTACCAATGAACGTCACCCGGAAGTGGATGTATTCAATTATCTCGGGGATATGGCAGTGAAGCAGATATTCGATGCGGGTATCTGTCCCTACAAGAACAAGTTTGTTTTGATCTGCAATAACGACTTTGGGCCTTTCATTGCGAAAGTAGTAGCTAAGATCTGTGATGGCCTGGCGGTGATAGACAAGAATGAGAACAAAGACAAATACAATTTTAGTAACGTTGAATGGATCGGAAATTTTCCTGAGGTAAAAGTGCCTGCTAAGTATAAAGATGCTGAAGCGGTTATTTTCACAGCCTATCCTTTTGATCAGAACTGGATGGGGGAGAGTACACCACTGTCGGTAAAACAGATCAAAGCTGAATTCAGTGATCCTTACATTCTCCGTTATTGCGGTGATGTAGATCCAAAAGTGCTGGATGATAATAGCGTCAGGTATTTCCCGGCTAATGTACACAGCGGCCACATGGGCGTATTGCCTTCTGCTGTTGGGTATGATCCGATCATTCGTTTGCAGGCGGGAGGATTAAAAGCAGGAGAGGCTTTACTTACCGGGAAACATGAACATAATAATATTCCTGTACTGGAATTAGTATAATTAATTTATGAGCACCACTACTAACCTTATTGCTATCGGACGTTCACGTTATTTGTATGACGGGATAAAGAATCTTTTATCAAAAGGATTTTCATTCAAAGCCATTGTTACCGAAGAAGCTTACGAAGAATACGATATCAAGCATACCGACTTTGAAAGCCTCGCAAAAGAATGCGGCGCTGCTTTTTTCATGGTTAAATCAGTGAATAACGAAGAACTGGTAAAGATTATAAAAGACAATAAGATCCGTGTGGCGATCAGCGCTAACTGGAAATACACCATTCCCAAAAGTTTTCTTGACCTTTTTGAGTGCGGCATTTTGAATTTCCATCTTGGAAACCTGCCGGACTATAAAGGGAATGCTACCGTTAACTGGACGATCATTAATGGCGAGAGTTATATCAACGGGAACATTCATAAAATGGACCCTGAATTAGATGCCGGTGATGTGGTGTCAAGAAAAGCAATTCCGATCACGGCTGATATGTATATAGCCGATGTATTGAAACAGGCGGAAGCGGATGTACCTGCGTTATACGAAGATGCTGTAAGAAAGGTATTGGTAAAGCCGGATGCCTTTGAAGTGAAAGGGACTATACATGGTTCACGTTGCTATCCAAGATTACCGGAAGACAGCCAGGTTAGCTGGAATCAGTCTGCGGAGGCTGTATGCAGGCTGGTAAGGGCGTCTTCGCATCCTTATAAAGGGGCATTCAGTTTTCTGAATGGAGAAAAGATCATTATCTGGAAAGCCCGGGTAATCATTCCCGAGGATAAATTCTTTGCAATACCGGGCCATGTGGTGGCGTTAAACAAAAGCGCAGGCAGCATACTGGTAGCATGTACGGATGGATTGTTAGAGGTACAGGAGATAGAAAGAAACGGGGAAGTAATGGCGCCCACCGCGTTTATAAAAAGTATAAGGTTACGTTTCAAATAATACCCAATGCAGGCAAATAACAATAAACTGGTTTCTGTTGTCATACCCATTTTTAATGAGTATGAGGGTGTCCCTTTCCTGGTTGATAGCCTGAATGAATTTTTCGGACAACATACTGACCTGAATGCGGAAGTCATCTTTGTTAATGATGGTTCAAGAGATAATACGGTGGAAAGGCTGAGCGAGATGAAGCATGTAACGTATAAAGCAAAAGTGATCAGCTTCTCAAGAAATTTTGGCTCCCATGCAGCATTACGTGCAGGCATCGCCAATGCGTCCGGTGAATATATTTGTTTTAATTACGCTGATTTGCAGGATCCGCTCGAACTGATCATCCGGATGAAAGCGCTGATGGAAGATGGCCATGATATTATCTGGGCCCAGCGGGAAAGCACTAAAGTGTCCTGGGGCGAAAAGATGTTCTCCAAGTTCTATGCTTACCTGATGAAGAAATTCGCCTTTAAAAATTTCCCGGAGAAAGGTTTTGATATAGTAATGTTCAATAAAAAAGTAGCGGCTGAAGTAAACAGGAACGTGGAAGCTAATTCTTCTATCTTCCTTCAGATACTCGGCATGGGCTTCCGGCAAACAAATATTACATACAAAAAAAGAGAAAGAAAGACAGGCGTCAGTAAATGGACCTTGTCTAAGAAGATAAAACTGTTCATTGATTCATTTGTAGCTTTCTCGTATGCGCCGATACGCTTTGTTACAATCGTGGGCATTATATTCTTTTTCGTGGGTGTTTTGTGGACAGGCTATATTATAGTCAGGAAATTCGTTTTCCAGGACCTGGCCGCAGGCTGGCCTGCATTGATGTCTATCCTGATGATAGGTTTTGGTATCACGAATATTTCACTCGGTATCATCGCTGAATACCTCTGGCGTACATTGGATGCCAGTCGCAAGCGGCAGGTATTTATTATTGATGAAATAAAAGAATTGAACAAGCCATGATGAAAGCTGTATTATACTGCGCTTTGTACGCTATGCTGAATGTATCAGGAGCAGCCATCATCAAGTGGAACCTGAAAGGTAAAGTGCTGAGCACGTTGAATGACTGGATCAACCTGCTTTTTAATGTCCAGGTCATCAGCGCCTTTGCTTTGATATTTGTTTCGATGCTGGTCATTTTCAAAGCGCTGTCGGTCGCCAATTTTACATTTGTCATCCCTGTATCGGCGGGCATCAATTTTGTTTTAACCGTCATTGCCGGGTATTATATTTTTAAAGATCATCTGAGTATGGTCTCTTTTATAGGTTTCGCATTAATTATTTCAGGTATTATTTTATTAAGTTTAAACAGTACGCAACATGCACAATAAAGTTAAAGACAGTACTATCCTGGTGACCGGCGGAGCTGGTTTCATAGGTTCTTATGTCGTAGAGCAACTGATTCCCCTGCAGCCAAAGAAGATCATTATCCTTGATAATTTTATCCGCGGCACGAAAGAGAATATGAAATCTTTCTATACTAACCCTATTGTGGAATTTCATGAAGGGGATATCCGGGATACTATTAAACTGGAGCATTGCATTGCCGGTTCTGATTATATCTTTCACATGGCGGCGTTACGTATTAATGCCTGTGCAGCCAGTCCAAGAGATGGTTTTGAAGTAATGCTGAAGTCAACATTTGAAATAGCCGAATTAGCGGTAAAGCATAAAGTAAAAAAAGTAATATACAGTTCCAGCGCATCAGTGTATGGACTTGCACAGCATTTTCCCACACCTGAAACAGATAATCCGTATAACAACCAGACATTTTATGGCGCTGCCAAAATGTGGGGTGAACAATTATTCAGGAGTTATAAATTCATGTATGGACTGGATTATGTAGCACTACGTTATTTCAATGCGTATGGTCCCCGGATGGATACAGACGGAAAATATACCGAAGTAATGATCAGGTGGCTGGATTGTATCCGCGACAGTAAGAACCCGTTGATCTATGGTGATGGATCCACTACGATGGATTTTGTATATGTAAGAGATATTGCGAAAGCGAATATTGCCGCTCTGCAGGCGGACGTTACCGACGAAGCATTCAATATTGGTAATTGCGAAGAAACAAGCCTGAAGGGATTGCTGGATGTATTGCTGAAAGTAAATGAATCAACGTTAACACCTGAATTCAGGGATGAAAGTTCTGTCAATCCAGTAGGACGCAGACTGGCTGATATAGATAAAGCGAAAAAGCTACTTGGTTTTACCCCGACTGTAAGCCTGGAAGAGGGAATGAAAGAGCTGAGCGAATGGTACTTTTCAAAAATAAAAGCAAGCGTTTAATAATTAATTTATGATACCCATAGCCAAACCTTATTTAACTGCCGATGAAGCGCAGGCTGCATATGATACCATCCTTACCGGCTGGATCACGCAGGGACCAAGAGTAGCAGAGTTTGAAGAAAAATTTGCCGCCTACACAGGCGCAAAATATGCTGTCGCAGTTTCTAATTGTACAACAGCGCTGCATCTTGCCCTGATAGTCGCAGGCATCAAAGAAGGGGATGAGGTGATTTGTCCTTCGATGAGTTATGTAGCTACAGCTAACTCAATAAAATATGTAAGAGCCAATCCAGTATTTGCAGAAGTGAATCCTAAAACGTATAACCTCGATGTGGAGGATACGGAAAAAAAGATCACACCAAAGACGAAAGCGATCCTGCTAGTACACCAAATTGGCATGCCTGCTGATATTGATGCATTTAAAAGACTGGCAGATAAATATAAACTAAAACTAATTGAAGATGCCGCGTGTGCAGCAGGGTCTGCTTACCAAGGCGCAAAGATCGGCAGTCACTCTGAATTAGTTTGTTTCTCCCTGCATCCAAGAAAAGTGATCTCTACCGGTGATGGTGGGTTTGTAACTACCAACCGGGAAGATTATTACCAGCGGATGAAATTATTAAGACAACATGGTATGTCAGTTAATGACCGTGTTCGCCATGAATCCGCCAAAGTGATCTTTGAAGATCATGTTGAAGTGGGATATAATTACCGGATGACGGATATACAGGCGGCGGTAGGTATTAAACAATTGGAAAAATTAGACTGGATAGTAGCGGAAAGAAGAAAGATCGCCATGCAGTATCACGAAGCATTTAAAGCTATTGATTTCATTCGGCTGCCGGTAGAGGAAAAAGGTTATTTCAGCAACTACCAGTCATATAGTATTTACCTGAAGGATACCTGTCCCATCGGCCGGAATGAACTGATGCAAAAAATGCTGGATGCAGGTATTTCTACAAGAAGAGGTATTATGACATCTCACCGGGAAACGGCTTATAAGAACGAATGTGCTGGTTTGTCGCTACCCGTATCAGAAAATGCAGCAGATAACAGTATCATTCTGCCGCTGTATATACCCATGAGTTCAGAAGATGTAAAGAAAGTGATCGAAACATTTAAGGCAAACATATTGGTTCCTGTTCTGTAAAACCAATAAGAATATTTTCTCTCAAAGAAATCCCGCCTACGCAAAGCAGGCGGGATTTCTTTTTTTTAGCGAAGGATAAGCTTTTGAAGAATTATACTATTTGAACATTTGAACGATACCAAAGGGCGATTAAAGCTTTTACTTTGAAACTCCTGGAGTTCTATGTGTGTATTTCTATGTTATCTATGTGCCTAATGTGGTAAAAGATTTAGTGGCTAGTTCAACGTCAAAATATATCTTTTTGATGTCGAATTGGTATTAATAATTAAACGGGCCTTTTGCTTTGTTACAAGAGCGGCGTACATTTATCCGGGCTAAGAGATACTTACAAAACATAGGACGCCTGCGACTCTGCAGAAATATCCATACGAACGACACATTTTTAGCCACCTATTGCAGAAGTGGAAAATCACGCCCGCTATAGCAGGACTTCAAAACAGGCACTAGCCTGATTAATTAACTTTTCCCGGAAATTAGTGTGAAACAGAAGCACTGTCGCCAGCGTCTGTGTTTGTTTTTTTGAAGAGCATTACATAGCCGCAGAGATTCTTTTTCTTTTGCTTATTAACCTGTACAGGTTTCATCATGTGAAACTCGGATATTTTTGCTATGTAAGGATAAGAGATAATATTGCCGTCCACATCTCCCCATTTTTTTTGTTGAAAAACGACCTGCTTTTCATCCCAGTCATACATTCTTACTTCATACAGGCGGGAAGTATAATCACCGATGAAGACAAACTGGTACCAGGTACCTTGTGTTAACGGAACGATCACGGGCATTTCAAACTCACTCTCCATGGTAATGGATGCCTCCTTGAGTAACGCAAAGCCATCTTTTGAATAAAGAGCTTTCAGGCTGTCTGCCTGTTTGGTGATAGAACCACTCTGGCATGACTGAAGCCGGATAACATCCTGCGAAAAGGAAGGCAGGGAGAATAAGAGAAAAAATACGATGGAGGAGTAAACTGTTTTCATATTAATCTTTAAATAGAATATTGGTAGTGGTAGTGGTATAAAATTAATTCACATTTTCCCATAACTTAAATTTTGATGACTGAATATCAGCTAAATAGTTAATTTTCTTAGTAAAAACACGGGATACGTTCAGGGAAATAAGGCAGGAACGAATTAAATGCGACAATCAAAGTAGAAAAAAAAATCCGCGGCTGCAAGTGTTTTTACGATAATCAGTAAACATTTCTGTAAAAATAAATAGCATCCGCCTGCCTGGTACAGGTAATTGTGAGATCATTTATGCAAACGTGAGGCGGCAATGAGGCGCAATACCAGGTCACATCCGCCACATCTTCAGCAGATAATGGCTCCAGGCCATCATAGATCCTTGCTGCTGTTTCTTCATCGCCTTTGAAACGGACCAGGGAGAATTCGGTTTCTGCCGCTCCCGGATGTATGCCTGTAACTTTTATATTATGCCGCAACAGGTCTATCCTCATGGCGTGGTTAAGCGCATCTACAGCATATTTGGAAGCGCAATACATATTCCCTTTTTCATACACTTGTTTTCCTGCTATAGATCCCATATTAATAATGTGTCCTTGTTTTCTTTTTACCATTAATTGGGAAACGGCTTTGGCTACATACATAAATCCTTTTATGTTGGTGTCCACCATGATGTTCCAGTCATTAAGATCAGCTTCTTCAAAGTAATCACGGCCAAGAGCCAGGCCGGCGTTATTGAACAGCACATCAATCATCTTCCATTCTTCCGGGAGTGTATTGATGGCATCAAAAACTTTTTGTTCATCCCTTACATCAAAAGGCAGCGGCAGGCAGGCGATGTTATATTTTTTTTCCAGCGCTGTACATATTTCATTCAGGCGGTCAGATCTTCTCCCATTTAAAATAAGATCATAACCATTAGCGGCAAATTTTTCTGCGGCTGCTTTACCAAAGCCTGATGTAGCCCCGGTGATAAAAATGATTTTTGACATAGTGAAGGAATATGAGGTTGAAATCGGAAGTCAGAGGATGCGAAGATAATTGAAGGTCATTCACTATTCAGCATTGACCATTCACTTTTTTATCTTATCAGCGTTGTTGTGCCTTTCAGGAAAATAGGTTTGCCGAGATAATCTATGGCGCTGACCATCCATACAAATACATTACTGCCCTGCGGCACACTGCCTATTCTGCCATCCCATCCTTTTCCATTCACACTGGTTTTGAATACTAATTGCCCCCAGCGGTTATAGACGCTGAAATACCTGATCTCTTTGACGCCTACAGCTATTGGCCGCACTTCATCATTTAACCCGTCCCCGTTTGGCGTGAAGCCGGTAGGAACAAATATATAAGGAGTGGTTTTGAAAACTGTTACTTTAACAGAGGCTGAATCAACGCAACCAAAAGTATTAAATACTAATACAGTATAACGGACACTGTCTATCTCCGCAGGATAAATACCAATGGGGCTTTTGATCAATGGATTATTCAACCCGGTTGCGGGGATCCATTGATAGCTGGCTCCTCCTTCTGCATTTAACTGAACCGGCTGACCCACTACAACTAATGTATCATTACCTGCATCCGGAATTATTTTGGATAAAACAGTTATCAGTACAGTATCACGGCCGGGTTTGGGGCAACCAAAATTTGCAAGTACAGTTAAAACATATTCCGTTGTTCGGGGTGGAAATGCGACCGGGTTCAGTGTATTGGCATTGGTCAGCGAACTGGTGGGTGACCAGGAGAAAGAAGATCCATTGTGTGATCCGTTTAGCAATGCTAATTTATTAAAACAAATTATTTCGTCTGGTCCGGCATTGGCAACCGGGTAAGGAACGGCAATGACATCAATATTTTTTGTAGTGGTGCAACTGCCAATAGTAGCTGTTACCTGGTAGGTTGCTGTTGTGCCTGCAATAGCGATGGGGTTCTGGATCGTTGCATTATTAAAAGCAGGCGCGGGTGTCCATTGGTATTGCAACCCGTTACTGTTAACAGTTAGCTGTACCGCATCTGTTGCGCAAATCGTAGTATCACCCATTTCATTAAGCGTAACAAATGTCACCACACGCACTATTACTGAATCTGTATTGATACAGCCCTGTTCATCCAACTGAACATGATATACAGTCGTAGTAGCAGGATTAACTGTTGGTGTTCCGGTAGTAAGATTCACAATATTGGTTAATGGCGTCCAGCTAAAATTACCGGTTCCGCTTGCCTGTAGCTGTACTGCATCCGGCACGCAGATCAATGTATCCTTAAATGCAAGCGTGATAGGTGGTTTATTAATGACAGGTATGGCCTTAGTGATCGTATCAATACATCCTTTACTGTTAGTAACGATGAATGTAACAACTTTAGACCCGGTGTCCGCATACGTATAAGATGGGTTCTGCAGGCGTGAAGTGTCTGCCAATGTTGTTGTTTGTCCAAAATCCCATCGCCAGCTATCAACAAAACCAAAATTGGTAGTGGTAGCATCATTAAACTGTACCGGGTTGATGAGGCAAATACCTGTATGGGTAAATGCAGGAAAGAAACCCGGCCATACTTTCACGATAGCGGTAGTTGAATCAGAACATTCCTGTCCCCGGTTAGTGACTAATTTGATAGTATAATCACCGGCCACTGAAAATGTATGCGTGGGTGTTGATGAGGCAGAAATATTATCAACGCCACTGGCCGGATCACCAAATATCCACAGGTAGGAATTGATAAGCGGATTGGATGGCGGGTCATTCTGGAATGAAAGCGTTAGTCCGCCACATTCCGTATAAACAGGATCAAGCTTGGCTTTAGCGATATCACAATCTCCGGTTTTTATCTGCAGGTCTTTTCTTTGCGTGGCGATTACAACACCGTTCCTGATTTCATTTACGCAAACGGTCACTACATATATTCCCTGTGGGGGCACAGTTCCTGTTATTAATCCTGTGCTGCTATTAATAGTTACGGCAGAGCCAAGAGGGGATGATCCGCTATAAGGAAAAGTATATGGAACCGCGGGATAAGGAGGGGGCGCCGGTGGATTAGGCATAGCGCCGCCTGGTCCATTACCCTGTCCTGGTCCGCCACCCGGGTAGGCGTCACAAAAAGAGTATACTAACTGATCTCCATCCGCATCGAAAGCCGCAAAGCTATAAGTAAAAGGATAACCGGCGCAAGTGACGACTGTATCAGCTCCCACAAAACGGGCGCTGTTATTTTCAGGACCGGTCGCTGACAAACTATTCCCGGGAATTTCCGCTGTATAAGTTGCACCGACATTACTTGATCCTGAAAGATTGTTGATGCCACTAATTCTGCAACATCGCTGGTAAGCAATCGTGTATCCATTTGCGGAAGCAGGCAATGAAACGGTGAAGCTATAACGCCCTACTTCATACCAGACCACCGGTGGATTGCTGATACATGGACCGGGTGAACGTAAAACCAACTGTATAGTATCTGTTTGCGCTACGCTGCTGTTCCAAACCATGTTACCATTTTTATCAAAAATGGCCATGGCAGCCGAAGGGTCAAGCTGGGCTCCATTGGAAAAGTGATCCCTGTAAAGCCACAGTGTAACATTATATTGATAGTTTCCTCCTGATTGCCCCACGTAAGTATAAAAAATCTGGCCTCCCGTAATGTGGTTAGCATAAAGCGGCAGTGTAGAAAAGAAAAATGCTATTGCAAATAAAAAGCGTTTCATTGATAGGGTCAGTAATGGCCATTTAAGTTTCACTGAATTTTTTTCCAGCAGCCGGTTACTATTGTTGGTTATTCCAGGCATTCCCATGTGTCCGGATAGGTGCAGCACATGAATATACGATTTTTCAGGAAAGTTATATTGCTTCCTCAGAGGAATAACATAATCGTATTTTCCCATTAAAATAACCCCTTGTATTTTTTAAAACAATTCTCCTGCCTGGCCGCTTTATTAATCACTCATAACAGAAACGGGAGTTTCAATAGAAAAGTTGTTTGTGTATTCAACAAATTGACCGGTTAATGGGGGAAAGTTCAAGTTCTTTAAACTACCGGATAAGCGTTACTGTTCCTTTAAGGAAAATAGGTTTGTCCAGGTAATCAACGGCGCTTACCATCCAGACGAATACATTAGTGCCCTGTGGTACCCCTTTGATCCGGCCATCCCATCCATGACCGTTGATGGAGGTTTTGAATAATAATTCTCCCCAGCGGTTATAGATACTGAAATAATTTATTCTTTTCACACCAACGGCTATCGGGCGGATCACATCATTCAACCCATCTCCGTTGGGAGTAAAAGCGGTGGGAACAAATACATACGGAATGGTTTTAAACACCGTAACCTTTACAAACGCTGAATCATAACAGCCAATGGAATTAAATACTAATACTGTGTAACGGATACTGTCCATATCCGCACCGTATATACCAATTGGATTTTTGATCAATGGGTTATTCAACCCGGTAGAAGGCCTCCATTGATAGCTGGTTCCGCCTTCTGCATTTAACTGGAGCGGTTGATTCACGATGACCAATGTATCATTACCTGCGTAAGGTATTATTTTCGGGAGTACCGTTATCAGGACTGTATCAGAAGCCGGTTTAGGACACCCGCCAAGACCAGGATCATTCAATACCGACAGAATATATTCCATTGTTCTCGGAGGATAAGCAACAGGATCAAGTGTATTGGCATTGAGCAATGAACCGGTGGGTGACCAGGTAAACGTGTTTGCATTATGTGAGCCATGGAGGAAAGCGGGATGATTATAACAAATAATATCATCAGGGCCTGCATCAGCAATTGGATAAGGCGATGTGGTGATCGTAACAAAATCATCTGCTGTACAACCTCCTATTCTCGCTATAACATGGTAAGGAGTAGAAATGGCCGTTGGGGTGGCCATAGGTTCTTTCAGCGCCGGGTCATTCAGCGTAGCAGCCGGTGACCAGAGGTATTGAAGGCCATCCGACACAACCGTTAATCGGATACTATCGGTAAGACAGATCAATGTATCTGCTCTTGCATTTAGTGTAACAAAGCTGACAACCCTTACCAAAACAGAATCTGTATTGATACAGCCCTGTTCATTTAATTGCACATGATACAGGGTAGTAGTGGTTGGGTTCACAGTTGGCGCGGCCGTATTGGCATTGAGAATACTAGTTAGAGGCGTCCAACTAAAAGTACCTGTTCCGCTTGCCTGCAACTGTACTGCATCGGGCACACAGATCAGGGTATCTTTAAATGCTAACGTAATTGGTGGTTTATCAATGATAGTGACTGTTTTGGTAACAGTATCCCTGCAGCCCTTGCTGCTGGTAGCAATTAGTGTAATATCTTTTGGACCAATAGCGGGATAAGTCCATGCGGGGTTTTTTATATGTGATGTGTCAGCAAGAGTAGTAAGGTCGCCAAAATTCCAGTTCCAGCCATTTACTACACCATAATTTGTAGTGGTAGCATCGTTGAACTGAACAGGATTGGTCAAACAAATACCTGTATTGGTAAAATCTGGGAAAAAACCCGGGAACACGCCAATGGCCCTGTAAGTTGAATCTGCGCATCCTGTCCCCCTATTAATGACTAATTTAATTATATAAGTGCCTGTGTCGGCGTAGGTATAAGTGGGATTGTCAAGATGTGAAGTATCTGCCAGTGTTGCAAGATCACCCAGATCCCAGAAAATTGAATTAGCGCCTGTACTGTTGTGAAAGAACTGAACATTAAATCCATCACAGGTGACAAAATCAGGCATTGGATTCGAGACTGTCAACGTGCAGTCAGAAACCTGGACTATAAGATCTTTTCTGTGTGTAGCAATTGGAACACCATTCCTGTACACCTGTATACAAACACAAACAACATACTTTCCGAAGTCCGGCGCCGTGCCTGATATCAGACCTGTTTGCGGATTAATAGTAACCGAAGTTCCAAAAGGGTTACTACCACTGTAGGGAAATGTATAATTGGCAGGACCATACGGAGGCGCCGCCGCATTATCGAAACTTGCATCTACTGAAGCTCCCCCGTTAAAAGCATCACACAAACTATACACTAAAGAATCACCAGGATCTGCATCTATGGCTCCAAAATCAAGAGTAAAGGGTGCATTTTTACATATAACATTGATAGGCAGTTTAAATGCCGGACAGTTATCAGTTCCACTGCCTATCTGGTCAGTTCCGGGTATTCTGCAGTTATAAGTAGAGCCGGTACTGTTGGCAACATTCATCAAGCCGCTTAAACGGCAGCAGGTTTGATAAGCGACAGTGTAGCCATTTTGTGTATCGGGCAACTCAACTGTCATCGTATAAGTCGCATAAGTATAGTTTAATACAGGAGCATCCTGGATGCAGGATGGTAAGGTAATAGGAACAGTACCAATACCTGGTGGGTCATTTTGTGTGATCAGCCAGTTATCACCGGTACTACCGGCCGTGCCAGGAAATTTTTGATTGTTATCATTGTTATATATAGCAATGATATAGGAGGGCGCGAGCGGTGCAACAGTAGGTCCTGTAGCATCTCCTTTAAATAAAATCAGGACGATCCTGTAGATTTTTGAATTGGGGGTTGCACCGGGACCTACATATTCATACCTCATTTCTCCGCCAATGATGTGGGAAGCATAAGCTACTTCTAAAGAAAGCAGTATAGCAATGGTGATTAAAAGGCGTTTCATTGATCGGATCAGTAATGAAGATTTAGGGCACACTTAAAAATTCTTCCAGCAGCCGGTTGCACTTGTCTGTTTCTTCCATCATCCCCATGTGGCCGGATCGGTGTAAGATATTAATAGTTGCCTGTTCCGGCAAGTGGCACTGTTTAAGACCGTCCTGAAGTGGGATAGCATTATCAAACTCTCCCAGTATGAATAACACGGGCATCTTTGTTTTTTTTAAAATGGCGGTCCTGTCGGGCCGCTTAATCATTGATTCATAGTAAGAAACGAGGGATTCAGGGGAAAAGTTGTTCAGGCTCTCAACAAATTCACCGATTAATCCGGGCATTTCATCCTTAGATCGTGGGGAAAAGAGATTAGGTGTGGCGGTTTTTAAAAATTCAAAAGCTCCGTGTTCTTTGATAAACTCAATACCCTTGCGGCGGGTAGCCTTTTTTTCTTCCGTATCAGCGAATGCGGAAGAATGAAAAAGACCAAAAGAAGATAAAAGCCCTTCGTATTTTTCCACAAAGGCAAGGGCAATATAGCCGCCCATGCTGTGACCGATTAACCCCACCAAACCTCCTCTGAAGGGGGAGGCTTTTGACGACTCCGTATCAAGAATAATCTTTAGTACCTCCGCCATTCCTTCCATACTCATATCATCAATCATTTCAGATTGTCCGCTGCCGGGAAGATCAGGAACGATCAGCTGGAATTTATTTTTTAGAAACTCAACCTGATTTTTCCATACATCACCTGTTTCGCCAAAACCATGGACAAGCAAAACCGGCTTACCGTTGCCATATACACGATAAAATATTTTCTTTCCACCGGTTATAATTTCTTTATCCATCTTTTATATTGATATTACTTTTTAAATCTTTTCCTCACCCACACAAAAATATTCAGAGCGATCAGCAAAATGCTCACCATTGTTACCGCCCTTGATAAAATATCGCCATGCTTTACAAAAAATGTTTGCCTGTTATCTGCGGGTATAGTTCTTTTAATGGATGCGGCCACATCCCAGGGTTGCGGATCAATGACATTGCCTAACGGATCAATAAAACAACTGATGCCGGTGTTGGCGCTGCGGGCTACCCATTTTCTTGATTCAATGGCTCGGAGACGCGCATAGTTCATGTGTTGTTTATAACCCGGTGTATCGCCCCACCAGCCATCATTGGTAATGATGGTTAAAATATTTCCGCCCTTTCGGATATATTCCGTAATATAATCGCTGTAGATACTTTCATAGCAGATAACAGGGGACGCTTTATAATAATTATCCCAGGTAGTGAAGACCTTTCTTTCTGAATCTCTTCCCAGCGTGCCGCTGATGCCCCCTAAATCTTCAAACCATTTACCCATAAAACTTAAGAACGATGGTAACGTTTCTACACCGGGAACCAGTTTAGCTTTGTGATAAAGACTAATAACCGTGTCAGCATCAATAAAAGCGGCTGTATTGAATTCATCATAATAGATACCGCTCTGCGCATCGAGCCTTGATGTTTTGGTAGCATTCTTTTTATCAGTGCCATAGTTTTTATAACTGTTGATACCTGTCAGCAGGCTTATTTGCGGATGCCTGTCAAGAAACGACCAGATGGGATGATAAAAGAAGCTACGCTTAATATCTTTTTCATCTGCCGATACGGGAATAGCGGTTTCCGGCCATATCACCAGTCTTGTATTGTCATCAATTAATTTTTCAGACAATACGATAAGCTTTTGTACCTGGCCTTCCACTCCACCGGTAAATTTTTCAGTATAAGGATCAACATTTGGTTGAACAACGATAACATTTTTATCCGCTTTGACTATGGCGGCTTCTACCGATCTTCTTTCATTGCCTGCCATAAAACGCGAACTAAGTATCGGTACAAGCAGTATCAATATCCATGCAGCGATGGTAATGAAATAAGTCCTTGTTCTTCCATTATTCCTGTATTCTGTAAACACTGCATACGCAATTATATTACCCAGGAGTATCCACAAACTGCCGCCGGTGGCGCCACTGTATTCATACCATTGCACCCATTCAGGGTGCATAGCGAGTGAATTGCCCAGTGTCAGCCAGGGCCAGCTCAGTTCCCAGTTATGATGAATGTATTCAAACGTGAGCCAGTAAATAATTAGTGAGCTATAACCGACCCAGTTGCCAAATTTCTTTTTGGTAAAATAAAATAGCAACCAGGGCAGACACATGATAAGACTATTGGCAAAGAAAGCTCCAAGCGCTCCGGGTAAGCTGGCATTCCATACCCACCAGGTGACAAGTATATTCCAGGCCAGCATGTGCAGGTAGGTTATTGCAAACAATTTTTTCCAGTTGCGGATATGGTCTTCTATCCATAATAAGGGCAACCACGCAACGAAAATGAGAAGGGTAAGCGGTGAGGTTGGCCATGCAGCCCATAATAAAATACTTCCTGCTAAGGCGATGAAAAGATGAGTGAAGCGTTTCACAACTGTTGTTTGTGTAAAAGTACTGGTTTTAACCTCCCCAAACCTCCCGCCATCCGGGCGGGACAGGCGCTCCGAAGGAGGGGCTTAACAAGACTCTGCGGTATGTAAAATGACGAAGAGTTATTTTTTAATTACTTTACAATGCCGAAACAGGTTGTATGGATAAAGAACAGCAGATACATGAAATACAGGAGAGGATCAACCGGCTCTCAAAAGATATGCAATCATTCCAGCAGGAACTTTATGTATTGCAGGCGCGGCTCAATACACTCAGGGAAAATGCTGATCCATTAATCCAGGAAGACATAACACATTCAACAATTTTTACAGGAGAAGAGACTACTAACGGTAGCCTGGAAAATTATATCGGTCTCCGGTTCATGCATATCATTGGGATGCTGGTACTGGTCACAGGACTTTCTATCGGCGTAAAGTATGCCATAGATAAAGAATTGATCTCTGAAGCAATGCGTATCATACTGGCTTATACAGCAGGTGTTATTTTATTGGTGCTGTCTTTGCGGTTAAAAAAGAAATACCAGTTATTCAGCGCCATTCTTTTCAGCGGCAGTATGGCATCCATATATTTTACTACCTATGCTGCTTTTGTTTATTATCATTTCTTTCCCGTCTTTGTTGCTTTCGCCATAATGGTGGGGTTGACAGTTTATACAGTGTTTACCGCTATCAATTACAACCGGCAGGAGATCGCAGTACTGGGTATGGTAGGCGCTTACGGTATTCCTTTCCTCATCAGCACCAATGCTGAACGGGTTGATCTTTTCTTTTCCTACATCGTACTGATCAATATAGGTGTGTTATTTATTTCGTTCAGAAGATCATGGAAGCTGATGCAATACATGGCCCTGTTGATTACATGGATATTATTTACAGGCTGGGCGCTTCTACGTTATGACGGTTCAGACCGGTTGATGGCGCTTGTCTTTATGTCTGCATTTTATGTGTTGTTTCTTGTTTCAGCCATTGCCCGGCGGATCGGCAAAGCTTCTTCACTGCTGCCGGGAGAAATACAACAGGTCGTTATCAATAATACAGCGCTTTATTTTTCTTTACTGCTCTTATTCAGCAATGGGGGATTTGAAATACAGGCTGGCGGAGTTACCGGTTTTACAGCCCTGTTCATTGCATTGCTGGCCTTACTGTTTACCCAATTATTCCCGCAGGAAATTATTTTGCAGCGCCTGCTGGCATGGCAGGCTATCATCTTATTGGTATTATTTACCGGCATTCAATGGGATGGCCTTACGGTTACGCTGCTATGGATAGCTATAGCAATATCGCTTTTTGTATGGGGTGTATTCAATAAACGACCATGGCCGAGATTGGCTGCCATTCTTTTGACCGGTATTACACTTGGTAAACTCATCATTTTTGACAGCGCCAACTTTTCTACTGTTCAAAAGATCATTTCATTTTTAGTGATTGGTGTATTGTTATTACTCTTTTCTTTTTATTACCAGAAATTCAACTTACTCAATAAAAAAACGGGGAAGGAAAAGTAGTTGATAGCCGCCTGCGATGTCAGTCATTGCATTTTCCATAACTCTTCCTGATAAATATTTGTTTATGGAAATTTTTTCCATCGCCGTCTAATTGGAAAACATTTCAATCATGGAACCAAAACAAATTCTTTCAGCAAGTTTGCTGGATCTCGTCTTTGACGACAGGAACAAACAATACGGAGCTTATGAACTCCGTGTTACTTATCCCCAACGTATTAAAAAATCATTGCTCTTCACTTTTGCTGTTGCTCTTCTTGCTTTTACCGGGGCTGTAATGGCTAATTCTTTTAAACCGAAGGAATCCGGGATGCTTGCGATTAAAGAGGTAACAATCTCGGACATTAAACCGGATGAAAAAAAGCCCGAACCATTGCCTGAAGAAAAGAAACCCGAACCAAAGCCCGAGGTACGGACGGAAAAACTTACCGAGTTTAAAATTGTAGAAAAGGAAGTAGTTGATCCGGTAGCAACGCAGGAAGATCTGCTCAATTCACAGGTTGGTACTATAAAAAATGAAGGTGTAGTTTATGATGGTATTGCTGAACCCAAAGATTTGGATGACGATAAACGTGTTATTGAAGATAAAAAAGAAGAAGAACCAGGAATATATCCCATTGTACAGATTTCTGCAAAGTATGACGGCGACTGGGTGAAATTCTTAACCAGGAATCTGAATGCAGAAGTGCCGGTTGATAATAACGCCCCTGCCGGAAGATATAATGTTATTATTCAGTTTGTGGTGGATAAAGAAGGAAATGTAAGCGATATAAAAGCGCTTACCAACCATGGTTATGGAATGGAACAGGAGGCTATACGTGTATTGAAAAAAGCCAGGGGCTGGAAACCAGGAATCCAGGATGGCCGTGAAGTAAAATCTTATCACAGGCAGCCGATCACATTTGAAGTGATGGACAACGAATAAATCAGAGTAAAATATCCGCTATCTCCTGCCAGTTATGTACACGCCTGTGCGGACCATTGTCCGCATGGGCGTTATGCGGTTGTGTAAAAAGAATACTGGTCTGTCCTTTGAAGAAGTCAAGATTTTTAAAATGATCATCAATCATGATATCCGCCCGGATGATCTGCTTGGAACCACAAAAGACCATCTGCTGCCAGGTAATGAATGGAAAATGTTCATTCAGCCAGGCTTGTTTTTCGGAAAGGCTTAATGGAAATTCCGTTGCAGCGGATACAATATAAAGATCATAAGCCTTGTTTAACTTTTCTACTACTGGCTGGCTGCCACTTATTACTTTCATGCTGCGAAAAAAGTCTTTTTTGTAGAGGTATTTGCGTATATGCGGAAACGTATCGTTTTCTTTTTTACCCGCTACATCATCCCAGGTTTTTCTTTTGCCAAAATCTTTTTCATCCATATCAAAAAGCTGTTCATACACATCGGCTAATACACCATCCATGTCCAGGGCTATTGTTTTCATTTTATATCCAATAAATTTTTGAGGCTTTCCCCTTTCTCACAGCCTGCTGTAATTCGGCGCTTCCTTCGTGATCTCAATATCATGTGCATGGCTTTCACGCATACCTGCATTGGTTATTTTTACAAACGTTGCTTCCTTTAACTGGTTCATATCTTTCGCTCCGCAATAACCCATCCCTGCACGAAGACCGCCCGTATATTGATACACTACTTCTTTTAATGTGCCTTTATACGCGACACGTCCTTCTATACCTTCCGGCACATATTTTTTTACATCATCTTCTACGTCCTGGAAATAACGGTCACTGCTTCCTGTCGCCATCGCACCGAGTGAACCCATGCCGCGATACTCTTTGAATTTTCTTCCTTCATAGATAATCGTTTCACCGGGGCTTTCTTCCGTGCCGGCAAAAATACTTCCCATCATTACACAACTGGCGCCTGCCGCCAATGCTTTTACCATATCACCCGTATAGCGGATACCACCATCAGCGATCAATGGAACATTCTTTTGTTTTAATACAGAATAGGCTTCCATAATAGCCGTGAGTTGTGGTACACCTGTACCGGCTACTATTCTTGTTGTACAAATAGAACCGGGACCAATACCTACTTTAACCGCATCCGCTCCCGCTTCTGCCAATGCTTTGGCGCCTGCCGCCGTTCCTACATTACCTGCTATCACATTTATATTCTTAAAATTCTTTTTCACTTCTTTCAATGCGCTGATCACTCCTTTACTGTGTCCATGCGCGCTATCCAGTGCGATCACATCGGCCCCTACGGTTTGCAATGCAGCCACACGATCCATCAGGTCTTTCGTAATACCTACACCGGCTCCCACCAGCAATCTTCCGAACGCATCTTTTACTGCATTCGGATTGCTTTTCAGTTTTAATATATCGCTGTAGGTAAAGAGACCGGTTAACTTTCCCTGCTTATTGATGATAGGCAGTTTCTCCACCTTTGTTTTTTTAAACAGTTGTTCCGCCATTTTCAGATCCGTGCCTTCAGGTGCGGTATAGAGATTTTCTTTTGTCATCACCTCGCTTACTTTGCGTTTGGGATTATCTTCAAAGCGCAGATCACGGTTGGTAAGTATGCCCACCAATTTTCCATTTTTGTCAACAATGGGGATACCACCGATCTTATTTTCCCGCATGATGCGCTGCGCATCGCCGATAGTAGCATCGGCTGTCAGCGTAACAGGGTCAAGGATCAAACCACTTTCACTGCGTTTTACTTTACGCACCTGCTCCACCTGTTTTTCAATAGACATGTTTTTATGCAGGATGCCAAGACCACCTTCGCGGGCCAGTGCCATCGCCAGCGTTGCTTCCGTCACCGTATCCATGGCGGCGGATAATAATGGAACATTTAATGTAATGTCTTTGGTCAGTTTACTGGATATATCAACGTCGCGGGGCAGCACCTGGCTGTAGCCGGGTATCAGCAATACATCATCGAACGTCAGACCTTCACCGTAAAATTTTGAGGATTTGCTTGAAGCGGGAGAATTTCTTGTTGCCATGTGCAAAGATAGGAGACAGGACAATTACCGGCAAAATGATTTTTTTAAAACCAACAAATGACTAATTTTTATTTTGAGTAGCTGAACGGTGTACAACTGTTATTATTCAAAATCCTATTTAATTTCATAACCCGGTGTCCTGGAATTTCAGAAGACCGCTTTTTGACCTTAGTAGAAAAAGGTTCCTTGAAATCTCTGCAAACCTTATTACCTTATTTTGATCATCGCTTCTTAGAGGGCTCCAGAGTTTTTATACTCAATTTCATTTTATTTAAGAAGGTAATATAAGGTTGAATGCCTGATTAAATTTCTTTTCTACTAAGGTTTACCAGAGACAGATTAAACGGTTATTAATATCGTTCTGCGTAATGGATGCCTTAAAATTAATATCCTTTTTTAACATTCAAAACATGAATTAACCAAACAAATGAAGAATACAACAACTCTTGTAACAGCTTACGACACTAGTAACTCATAACCCGAAACCCCTAACTCACCTTATCAATGTAGTCGTTCCATTTAACGAATACCTGATCTTCGTATCCTTATGTGTATAGCTAAGCTGCCACACATATACATTGGTAGCTTGCGTTATCCCGTTTATTCTTCCATCCCATTTTTGTGTCCAGTCCCTGTAATGAAATACCAACTGTCCCCAGCGGTTAAATACTTTGAAATCCAGGTTTTCGGCTTTGAATGCATTTAACGGGAAAAGAAAATCATTTAGCCCGTCATTGTTGGGAGTAAACGCAGTCGGCACAGCAATGATGCAGGCTGCCAAAACTTTTACAGTTTGCGAAGCCGTAGTCGTGCAGCCGGTATTGTTGCTCACTGTTAATGAAACTGTGTAGAGTGTTTCTATTCCGGTAAGCGGATATGTTTGTGTGGGTGGTCTCTGCGATGAACTTGTATTGCCATTGCCAAAATTCCATTGCCATGTATCTACGTGCCCGCTGCTTATATCTGCAAAGCTGGTTGTATCATCAGGGCATATCATATCCGGTCCTTTAAATGCCGCTGTCACTTTGTTATTTAATACGATGCTCTCTGAATAGGTATCATTGCATCCTCCGTTTGATACCACTAACTGTACCTGGTTTTGACTGGAAGCGGAAAAACTTTGTGTAAATGTTTGCGATGTACTGGCGGCGTTTCCATTTACCGTCCATGTCCATTGATTGACATTATACTGACCGTTATGTGAAAAAGTGATGACATCAGTTTGACAGTCGTACTGGACCTGGTGCTGAAATTCCGCTGAGACGGTATCGCTGGCTATAAAATTTAATACGGCAACAGGAGCCACGCGATAACATTCACTCAATAGTGTATTGCCATCGCTGCCTGTTACTAATTGCAGTTGATAATTACCACCCACTACCACCGGTGATAAAAGACGTATATCTATGCTGCTGGTTAACCCGTTTGCATCACATGTACCTGCCGCGGATGCGATGGTAACAGGCGAAGGCCCTGAAATAATAAAATCACTTCCGTTAGCAGCAACAGATGCACAACGTACCGGCGCGGCAAATATCAATCGCAGCGATGAAGGTGAGCAAGCGACAGGCACAAGATTATCCATGAGTACAGGAGGGGCATCAGGAATGGTAAATGTTGTAAAATCTCCCGCTGTTACCTGGTTGTTACAATTACCTCCTGATAGGGTAGTGCCGTCACTCCCGGTTTTTACCTGTAGCTGGTATGTTCCGCTGGTGGTTATTGGCGTTGCAAACTGTAAAGTAATAGTTTGAGTCTGCAGATTCGTATTGCAGGAAGCTCCTGCTGATGTAATAGTAACAGGCGATGGACCAGTTATAATAAAATCACTTCCATCCGCTGCAACAGAAAGGCAGTTTACCGGAATAGTGAAGCTGAGTACAACCGAAGATGGTGCGCAGGATGGCGGAGTTACAGTACCCATGGGCATGAGAGGTTGCGGAGCAAGAATAAATGCTGCATTATCTCCCCCATTCACCAGTCTCCCGCATTGCCCTGCCAATGTATTGCCATCACTGCCAGTCGCAACCTGTACCTGGTAATTACCGGTAACCAGTATTGCTGTAAGGAATTGAATAGTGATGGAGTTGGTTTCACCATTGCCATTACAAGTAACAGCAATTGCAGAAGTAATAGTAACAGGGGAGGCACCGGTAATAATAAAATCACTTCCATTGGCGGCAATAGAATTGCATTGTATGGGCTCAGCGAAATTTAATGTAATTGAAGTGGGAATACAGGGCGGTGGTATAACTGTGCCCATTGCAATAGCAGCCTGGGGAGCAAGAACAAATTGCACATTGCTTCCAGTGGTTAACTGCCTGTTGCATTGACCAACTACTGTATTGCCATCGCTGCCTGTTGCTGCCTGTACCTGGTATGTTCCGGCAATTAAAACCGGCGCGGCGAATTGAATAGTGATCGTATTGGTTTCACCATTGCCATTGCAATTAACAGCGATTGCAGAAGTAATAGTAACAGGCGACGGCCCGGTAATAGTAAAGTCTGATCCGTTAGCAGCGACTGTGCTGCATAGTATAGGATCAGCAAAGGTTAATGTAATGGATGACGGTGCACAGGATGGTGGTGTTATTGTTCCCATTGCAATAGCAGGCTGGGGAGCAAGAACAAATTGCGCATTGCTTCCAGCGGTTACCTCGCGATTACATTGACCAACCACCGTATTGCCATCGCTGCCTGTTGCTGCCTGTACCTGGTATGTTCCTGCAACTAAAACCGGCGTGGTGAATTGAATAGTGACCGAATTGGTTTCACCATTGGCGTTACAGGCAACCGTAGTCGCGGAAGTAATAGTAACGGGTGATGCACCAGTAATAATAAAATCACTTCCATTGGCGGCGATAGAATTGCATTTTATCGGTTCAGAGAAAGTTAATGTGATGGAAGATGGTGTGCAGGGTGGTGGAGTAACTACACCCATTGCGACAGCAGCCTGCAGAGCAAGAACAAATTGTGCATTGCTTCCCGCTGTTACCTGCCTGTTACACGGGCCAATCACTGTATTGCCATCGGTGCCTGTCGCTGACAGTAATTGATAAGTTCCGCCAACAAGTATAGGAGCAGCAAGCTGAACAGTGATTATATTGGTTTCACCATTGCCGTTACAATTAACGGCAGTAGCTGAAGTAATAGTAACGGCTGATGGACCCGTGATCACAAAATCGCTTCCATTGGCTGCGACCGAATTACATTTTACCGGATCTGTAAAAGTTAATGTAAGAGAAGTGGGTGCGCAGGGCGGAGGTGTAACAACACCCATCGGTAATGGAGCGGATGCAATAACAGTAAAGGCTGCATCATCAGCCACTGCAATCAAATGATCACAATTATCCAATAGTGTATTACCATCCGATCCATTAACCGCCTGGACAGTATAATTGCCGGGGGGCAACGGGGCATTTAAAGTCAGTGTAACAGAATCCATGTCAAAGCCGGCAGCACATCCATTACCAACGGCGGACAGGATGGTACCGGAAGGAGAGATAATAAAGTCACTGCCGTTCAGGGCAAGTGAATTGCATTTTACTTTTTTATTAAACCGGACGACTACCTGTGTGCCATCACAACTGGGTGTGGCTGTTGTTACTTCAGGTATCGGGTTGGCGGGATCAGCAATGACGGCAGTACCACCTGTAAAAGAAAGCTGGTAACCGCTTTGTGTATTGGTAAAATGACTGACAAGCAAAACATAATCATGTCCAACTATCAAAACCGGCATCCTGCTGAATAAAGGAACATTGCCCTCGCAATTGACCAGGTTTGTGCCTGCCGCGGAAGCGCCGGTCAGGCCACCGAAACCGGACCAGTTACAGGCAACGAATAAAGAGGGGTCAGTATATACATCATTAGGATTGCGGCCGGTAATATCAAACAACTGCCAGTCATAATCATCCGTTGCATTAAAAGGCCTGATCAAAAATCCTAATGTGCCGGCCACATAACAGGTAAAACGGTACCAGAAGGGATTGATATCTGCAAGCCCGGCGCCACAGGGACCCGGAATAGGTAACCCGGCACATAGTGGAACAGTATTTTGTGTCAATGAAGCAGTGCCGCAAACAGGAAAAGCAGTAGTGGGATTTTGACCCAGGTTGTTACATTGAGAATGACCTCTTGCCGCCCAGAGCAGTGCCATCAAAATAACCAGGCAGCTTTTGATTCTCATAAATTAGCATTTAGTCTGTCCCGAAACCACCCTACCGGGAATCACCGAATTTCGGTAAAAAAAGTGTATTGACCATCCTTTGTGAAAAGTACTTATTGCCCGGGCAGAAGGTGGGTCATCGTATCAGCGTGGTTGTTCCTTTTTGAAAAAATTTCTGACCTGTATCCCGGTATGTATAGCGCAGGAACCATACAAATACGCCGGGCGCCTGGAGTATGCCGCTTATTTTCCCATTCCATTTTTCCTGCCAGTTGCGGGTTGCAAAAACCAATTGTCCCCAGCGGTTATACACTTTGAATTCAAGATCATCGGCTTTCAATGCATTGTTGGGGTATAGAAAATCATTCAGCCCGTCATTGTTGGGAGTAAAAGCAGTAGGCACCGCTATAAAGCAGTTGTCCAGTACACGCAATCTTTTGCTTGCACTGTCTGTACAGCCAAGTGCGTTGTTGGTTACTTTTAGTTTTATTGTATAAAAGGATTCAATATTATTTTGCGGAAAAAACTGGGGACCCGGATCTTTTACATTACTTGAAGCGATAGTGGCAAAATTCCATTGCCAGTTATCAATAAGGCCGGTACTGGTATCCTTTACCATCAGCGGGTCTTCCGGGCAAATGACATCCGGCATCTCGAATCCCGCTTTCACTTCATTATTCATTACAATAGTATGGTTTGCCGTATCGCTGCATACGCCATTGCTTACTACCAGTTGCACCGTATTGGTACTGGTAGCAGAAAATATAATGGTATGAATTGGCGTAGCAATATGCGTCGTATTGTTGAATGTCCAGTTCCATTTATTTACATCATGCGCACCATCATGCGCAAAGGTCAGTGTATTTAAGCGGCAGCCTAACTGGCTGGTATAAGTGAAAGCGGCTGAAACAGTATCTTCAGCCCTGAAAGGCAATGACTGTTGCGGCATTTCAATATTACATTCATCAATGATGGTAGATCCATCGGTACCCGCTCTTAAGGTCAGTGTATAATTTCCTTTTGCAAAAACCGGTGTGGCAAAACGGACAGTAATAAAATCACTCAATCCATCTGTACAACTACCTGCCGCGCTGATAACCGTTACAGGAGCCGGCCCGGTTACAGTAAAATCAGTTCCATTAGCAGCTATCGAACTGCAGGTTATTCTTTTAGGAAAATATATTCTTACGGAATCAGGCGCACAACCCACTCTGCCAATACTGTCAGCGAATATGGGTTGCGGTACAGCATAAAAGAAAGCAACCTGTTCACCGGCAGGAATGGAGCGGCCGCAATTATCCACTAATGAATTGCCATCAGTGCCATTATTGGAGATCAGTTGATAGTTGCCATTGGGCAGTGTACCGGCTAATGTAATAATGATCTCATCAAAATCAAATCCGGCAGAACAATGGGTGGTAACAGCAGAGACAACCGTCGTAACGGCGGGAGAAATACTGAACTCACTGCCTGTAGCGGTAAGACTGTTGCATTTCATTTTTTTATTCAGCTTTAGCCTTAACGTTGTTCCGTTGCAATCAGGCTTTACATTCAACAGGTGGGGATCGATTGGATCCGTGATCACCGCTGTACCTCCGCCAAATGCTAATGTATAACCGCTTTGCCCATCCGTGAAATGACTAACCATTAATATATACTCATGTCCCTGGATAAGCGGCGGCATTTTTGCAAAGGTGGGTTTATTGGCAGCGGGATCAGATCCACATTCGATTCCATCCACACCGGCAATTGAGGCCCCGGTATTACCATAAGTGCCAGCCCAGTTACCGGTTACGATTAAAGAACTATCCGTAAAGATATCACCAGGGTTGCGGCCGGTTATATTCCACAATTGCCAGTCGTAATCTTCATTTGCGGCAAGCGGGGTGATCAGGAAACCTAATGTACCGGCTGTATAGCAGGTGAACTTATAAAAGAAAGGATTTTTATTGGCATAACCTGTATTACCGCCGCCGGAGCAACCCGGAACAACAATGTCATTGGTCCTGCATAAGGGGACTGTGTTTTGTGTAAAGGTGCTGGTACCACAAACTGGAAAGGCGGTAGCAGGCGTTTGGCCAAGAGTAGTACAGGTTTGCGCAAATAGCCGGGAAAACGGAGACAAGGTAAGGATGAGTAATAAGGGGATAACAGATCTTAATACGGCCATGAAGCAAATATAAAAGTTTAGGTATAATGACAACCGGATATGCTGATACGTTGCCTCATGCGAATCTTTCAATCAAGACGGTAAAGCTTGCCGGGTAAAGATACAACTGCGTTTTGCAATTCTAAGCTCAATATGGCAGCGGCTACAGCACTGCTGCTCAGCCCGCTCCGCAGGTTGATCTCATCAATCGGCACCGTTTCTTTTTCTTTCAGGATGTCAACAATGACCCTCTCTTCTTTACTTAATTCAATGAAAAGTTGTTTCTGGTTCCGGGCCCCGGGCTTCGGCTTATTTTCCCAGCCCAGTATATCAATTAACTCCTGCGCATCGGTTAATAAAACCGCTTTATTGTTTTTAATAAGATAATTGCAGCCCCCGCTTTTGCTATCCGTTACTTTTCCCGGGAAAGCGAATACATCTTTATTATAACCATTCGCCAGTTCCGCCGTGATCATACTGCCGCCTTTAATTCCGGTTTCAATAACAATGGTAGCATCGCTCATCCCGGCTACTATGCGGTTGCGTGTGGGAAAATTATGTTTATCGGGTTGAGTACCACTTCTGAATTCTGTCAGCAATCCCCCATTTTGCCTGATCATATCTTTTGCGAGGCCTGTATGTTGCATAGGATATACCTGGTCCAGTCCATGCGCCAGTACACCAATGGTGGACAAATTATTTTTAAGGGACGCTTTATGGGCGAGCCCATCAATGCCATACGCAAGACCGCTGATAACAAGCACATTGAATTCAGAGAGATCAGTAATTAATTTTTCAGCCTGCTGTTTGCCATAGTCTGTATGGTTCCGGGTGCCGATGACGGCTATTATTTTTGATCCGTTCAGATCAGCTTCGCCTTTATAAAATAAAATAGTGGGGGAGTCATAACAATTCAGTAATCGTTTCGGGTATGCGGGGTCCGAAATGAAAAGCGGTTTGATCTTGTACTTTTCTATAAAAGCGATCTCTTCTTCCGCTGTTTTAAAATCAGAAAAGTCTTTGATACTATTCGCACGGATAGCGCCAATACCTTCTATTTTTTCAAGGGCTGATCTTTTTGCTTTGAATATTTCCGCCGGTTCATAATGCTGCAATAATATCTTGGCCTGTACCGGGCCAATATTGGGGATAAGCGTTATTGCGATTTGGTATAGAAGTTCGTTATTCATTTCTCCTTTTTCAGCGGAGAAACAAACATAAAGAAATAAACTACTGTTTCCTTACCGGCTTATCACTTTCATTTCCGTTCTCCTGTTCTTCGCCCTGCCTTCTTCGGTTTTGTTATCCGCCGCTGGTATTGTTTCACCATAACCTTTGGCGGTCAGCCTTTGTACAACAATCCCTTTTGAAACAAGGTAACTCACCACGGCTTTTGCACGATCGTTAGATAGCTTGAGGTTATCTGCCGGTTTGCCCTCATTGTCCGTATGTCCGCTGATCTCGATCTTTAATGAGGGGTTATCTTTCAGCAACTGAACTATATTATCCAGTTCTCCCTGCGATTCGGTTTTCAGTTCAAATTTATTTACATCAAAGAATACATTGTTGAGTACAACAGCGGCATTCACTTCCAATGGCTGCAACGGAATATTTTTTTCGTAAAAAGAATCAGGCTGGTTTTTACTCAATAAAAAATTATCAGAATAAAATAAATAACCTTTACGGTTTACATTAAAAGCATAATCTTTTCCTACAGGTAATGTGATAAGATATTTGCCTTCTTCATCCGTCTGTACTTTTGAAACAATTTGTTTGGTAGCAAGATCGGTCAGTTCCATCGTGGAGGGTAATCCTTTTGTAGTTTTTTTATCAAACACCTGCCCTTTCACCCATAATGTTTTATAGGGCCGTACATCTTCCCTCAATTCAAAACTATAAATATCCATACCACCTTTGCTGTCGCTCCTGTCACTTGCATAATAAGTTGTTTTGCCATCCGCCGCGATAAATAAACTTCCTTCATGCGTGATGGTATTGATAGGATAACCAAGATTAACGGGTACACTCCAGTCACCACCCGGACCTTTTCTTGTATAGAAAAGATCGGTCTCTCCATAGCCCGGCCAATTGTCGGAAGTGAAATAGAGAGTTTGATTATCGGCGTGTATAAAAGGAGATTGTTCATCACCGGCGCTGTTTATAACCGGCCCAAGATTCTCCGGTGATCCCCATTTGCCATTCGCCTGTATATGGGATACGTAGATATCACTGCCGCCATACCCACCAAATCTCCTGCTGGCAAAATAAAGATCCTGTTTATCCGGTGACAAACAGGGTTGCGATTCCCACTGATCTGAATTGATCCTGCCGCCGAGATTGACGGCGCTGCTCCATCCATCGCCGGTGAAATACGAGATATAAATATCACAACTGCCAAAACCATCGGGACGGTTGCAACCGGTGAATACGAGCAATTGCCCGTCCTGTGAAATACTTTGCGCTCCTTCATTCTGTTCGGTATTCACTTCGCCTTCCATGGGTTTTGCTTTGTCCCAGTCTGCTGCATTTTTATTGCTGTAAAAAAAATCTTCATTAAATGAACCAAGCCTTCTTGTAAATACTAATTCTTTACCATCAATAGTGAGCGAGGGAAGATATTCAGACTCGGTGGAATTAATATTACCGCCCATATTTTTTGGTGAAAAAACATAATGCTTATTCGCATTCTTTTTTGCATAATCAACGGCAAACTCATAACAGCGTTTGCGGTATTCACAGGCTTTTAATGAAGTAGAATTTTTGGGAGATTTTTTGATCAGCATTTCGCTGATAGCGTCCAGTGCTTTTTCAAACTCACCCTGCCCGGCCAATTGGATAGAGTAGGGGAGTTTATATTCTATAGTATAATTTGTATCCTGGGGAAACGCCTTTTCATAATACTGTACGCTGCTTTTATAACTTTTCAATTGGCCATATACACCTGCCAGGGATAAATAAGCATCAAGGTATTTATTATCTATTTCTATACATTGTAACAGGAGACCGGCAGCATGGGTGAGGTTGCCGTCCTGCGCCCTTTCCATGGCCTGGTTATACAACTGTACAGCTTTCTTATTTACTTTACCCGGATCGTAAGTTTGTGCATACGAAATAAAGAAGTGAAAAACAAATAATACAAAAGATAAAAGGTATGGAAGGCGCTTCATGGATCAGAGTTATGGATGTATATAACGAAACTAAGTCAATTTTATTCCCCGTTAAGAACCGGTTTGGTTGAAAGATGCGGTTATGGCCTTAAAGGATGCTTTGCAAAAATAAGCATATGCCAGTAAGGGGATAAGACGGTAAGTATTGAATTCAATTACCATTTTCTTTCCGCTCTACCGTCTTCCGGGCAATAAATAATTTGTGAGACAGCCCTTTTTTATGGCACATTGATATACTTATGTATTTGCAGGCTCAGGTCCCATTTAGGATTAGCTTTGATATACTCAATAATTAACGGGGTTACCTGCGAAGCTTTATCCCATTCGGGTTGCAAATACAATTTACATTCAGGGGAAACAAGATCACCATATTTTTCCGCCCAGTCAAAATCTGATTTATTAAAGATGATTATTTTTAATTCATTGGCTTGTAGTAATATTTCCGGTAAAGGGGCTTTGAATTTTTTAGGAGATAAACAGATCCAGTTCCATGTTCCGCTTAATGGATGTGCGCCTGATGTTTCAATATTGGTTTTTAACCCAGCTTGTTGTAATTCTTTTGTCAGTTCATCTAAATTATGCATCAGCGGTTCGCCACCTGTAATCACAACAATTTCCGCAGGTGTTTTTTTTACTTCCGATACCAGGCTTCTGATTTCGTACTGCGGATGCTTCTCTGCATCCCAGCTATCTTTTACGTCACACCATACACAACCGACATCGCAACCACCAAGACGGATAAAATACGCAGCCCTTCCCTGGTGATAGCCTTCACCCTGTAATGTATAGAAATGCTCCATCACAGGCAATGTTGTTTCAATATAATCACTAACTTCTTTCATAGGCTAATAACTCCCCTTTAGGGGCTGGAGGTTCAGTTTTTTTGTTCGCAGGAAAGAAATGTATTCTTTAACAACGCAGCTATTGTCATTGGTCCTACGCCACCAGGCACCGGCGTTATCCATGAACATTTAGGCGATACTGCATCAAAATCAACATCACCCTTTAAACGGAAACCACTTTTCCTGCCGGCATCTTCCACTCTTGTTATGCCTACATCTATTACAACAGCCCCTTCTTTTACCATATCTTCTTTTACAAAATCAGGAATGCCGATAGCTGCTACTATAATGTCACCCTGCAAACAGATCTCTTTCAGGTTTTTGGTATGTGAATGGCAAATTGTAACCGTGCAATTACCCGGATTGCCGTTGCCGCTTAATAATATACTCATGGGGCGGCCAACAATATTGCTGCGGCCAAGTACGATGGCATGTTTTCCTTTGGTTTCTATTTTATAGTGTTCTAATAATAACATGATGCCGTAAGGTGTCGCTGGCAGAAAGGTGGGGATGCCTTCTACCATTTTACCAACGCTTACCGGGTGAAAGCCATCAACATCCTTGTCAGGGTCAATAGCGTTGATCACATTTTTAGAACTTATATGTTTGGGTAAAGGCAGTTGCACCAATATGCCTTCTACATCAGGATCATTATTGAGGTGTTCAATTTTTTCCAGCAACCTGTATTCTGAAATATCCTCTTCCATCCGGATCAGTGTGGAGGTAAAACCTGTTTCTTCGCAGGCTTTTACTTTGGCGGCTACATACGTTTCGCTGGCGCCATTATTCCCTACCAGTATGGCAGCGAGGTGCGGTGATTTTTTTCCTTCGATAATTCTTTGCGCTATGGTGATCTTCAATTCGTCTTTGATCGCCTGTGCTGCCAGTTTTCCATCTAATATTTTCATGGCGCAAACGTACACAAAGTTTTTTATCCCGGTTAACAACTTAAAGGGTATAGAGTGTACTATAATTTTGATCCCCGCACAAGCGTACGCTTATGCGGGGATCAAAAAAAAGGCAGCCAACCGGGCTAAAACGGATCTCCTGGTTTTTACTTTACAAACTGTTTTTTATAACTGATAGTTTCTCCTTTGATCTCCAGGTAATACATTCCTTTGGCAAGACCCCGCATATCTATTGACAACGAACTGCTGCCTGCTGATACATCCCATTGCTGTTGCTTTACTATGCTTCCTTTGTTATCTATGATCTTCACCTGTAACCTTTCCCGCCTGTTAACTGTTATGGTCAGGTTGGCATCATTGATAACAGGATTGGGATAAAACAGAACTATATTCCTGCTCTTGTCAACGGGCAATACTATAATGCGTGAATACGTGAAACGTGCATCCATGTCTTTTTGTTTCAAACGGTAATAAAGAATGGAAGCACCCAGCGACGTTGCATTGGGATCAGTGAAATTGTAATAATGGATTCCGGTACTGTTAGCAGAAGCAACCGATCCAATGGAGGTATAGTTGCGGCCATCAGTGCTTCTTTCTACAATAAATTCCAGTGTCTTTACTTCATTTTCAGTTTTCCAGTTAAGCAGAGTATTTTGATTGACCAGTTTACCGGAAAAATCAAGAAGCTGTAAAGGCAAGGGCCCTGCAAGCGGCTCAGCTACCACTGCAGCAGTAATGAAATCGAACCCTCCGGGTGTCAACACCCATCCCGCCATGTAAATACGATTGGAAGATATCGCCATTCCCGCCATGTGGTCATGGCTTCCCGGAGCGAAATCCAAAGTAACTTTCCCATCCCCGTCAAAGCTATTGTCAAGAGTTCCATTACTATTATAACGGGCGAGAATAAAGTCATCGGATGTATTGCGGGTTTCACCGGACATTACAATCTTTCCATTGCTTTGGATGTCTAATGAATAACCTTTGACACCTGTAGCGGCAGTTCCGTTCATATCCGTTGTTTGTTTCCCGTCGCCATCGAAACTATTATCTAAAGTTCCATCGCTGTTATAACGGGCCAGTGCAAAACTATTACCTGAGATCCCACCCGCAACGATCTTACCATCGCTTTGGACTTTGATCGAAGAGATCCATTCAGCACTGCCAAAATCCGTGGTCACTATTCCATCTGCATCAAAACTGTTATCTATAGCTCCGGTGCTGGTATATCTAACTATTGCAAAGTCGGAATTATTTGAACCGGCTACGAGGATCTTTCCATCATTTTGAACAGCCAGGAAAACAGCGCTCGCAAGGGGTGTGCTTATTTTTCCATCAGCATCAAAACTATTGTCCACGCTACCGTTGGCGTTTAAACGAAATACCCAGTTAGAACCTGCAATTAATATTTTTCCATCGCTTTGGACAGCTATAGATGTCACCATGTCGTTGTCTGTTGTCGGTGCAACATACTTAAGGCCATCGCCATCAAATGTATTATCAAGACTGCCGTCTGAATTAAGGCGTACCACGCTAACATCGAATTTACTGATGGACCATTGATATTGGCCAACTCCGGCCGCGAGTATCTTTCCATCAGGTTGAACGGCCAACGCATAAAATGTTTCGTCAATACCTATAGTAAAAGATAGCCTGCCATCTCCATCGAAAGTATTATCCAGCGTTCCATCTGGATTGTACCGGGCCAGTGCGAAATCATTGGTGGTTGCGAGATCCTCTCGTCCTGTATCACCAGCGACGATAATTTTTCCATCATTCTGAACGGCAATTGCATGGGCTATGTCGAAAGAAGCTCCCGAAACATTAACAAGCTTTCCATTGCCATTAAAGCTGTTGTCAAGACTTCCGTCTTCCTGGTAACTGGCAATTGAAAAGTCATTGTTATGATTGTTTAAGGTAAAACCGCCAACGAGTACCCGTCCATCGTTCCGGACTGCCATGCAGGTAAGGTAGTCACCATTCGCGGTCATATCCGTGGTTACTTTTCCATCGCCATCAAAACTGTTGTCGGGGCTGCCATTGCTGAGATACCGATAGACGCCAAAATCATTGGAAATATAGGTCGCCACCACGATCTTCCCATTTGGAAGAACGGCTGCAGGCGTTACATCGGTGTTTCTGGATGCGGCAACAGTGACCAGTTGTCCATCGCCATCAAAACTATTGTCCGGGCTCCCCGTACTTGTATAACGGGCGATCGCCAGGTTATTATTATTGTGGCCTGTGACGAGAATATTTCCATCGGCCTGCGCAACGATGGATGATCCGTAACTATTAGTGCCGGCACCAAATGATATTGTCAGCTTACCATCCCCGTCGAAACTATTGTCGAGTCCACCATCGTCATTATACCGGGCGACAGCAAATGACATATTTGTCCCATTGTTCATGGAACCATTTACCAGGATCTTCCCATCACTTTGGATGGCGATTCCATTAATCTCTTCACCATAAGGGCCAAAGTCAGTCGTCAGCTTTCCATCAGCGTCAAAACTGTTATCCGGGGCTCCATTGTTTGTTAGTCGTGCTAATGCAAACTGGTTGTAGGAGCCATCAGAATATAAACCGGCTAATACTATCTTTCCATCAGCTTGTAATGCCATGGCCTTAACAGTGTTGCCGGAACCAACCACGATTGAGGTCGTACCATTAGTTCCAAAACTGTTGTCAATACTTCCATTGCTATTAAGCCGGATCAGGGAAAAATTATTTCCGGCGGCCAGGATCTTACCATCAGGCTGTATGGCAAGAGCGGCAAATTTGAAACCATAGCTAAGGAACGTTCCGTCATAATCAAAACTATTGTCTGGCGTGCCGTCGGGATTATATCTCATTATCGTACTGGGAACATACGTAGTGGGATAATCAGGGAGAGAGCTGGTACCGGCAACAACGATCTTCCCATCGGGTTGAATGGCCATTGCATAGATAGCGTCTCTGCCCTGGTTGATGGGATCAATATTCGTAATTACTTTACCACCCGGCCCGAAAGAAAGATCAAGACTACCCGGCTGGGAATAAGAACTCATAACACACAGCAGCAATGCTGTACTCAGGATGTAAAACTTTTGCATAATAATAAGTTGAAGATTACTTGAAAAAAGCTGTGGTAAACAGGGAGGATAATAGAGGTAAACAGGGAGGACAGAGGAAAAAATTGACCGGGATATCAGGAATGGGCAAAGAAAATATGCCCACAGTCAACGGGAATGAACCAAATATCCAAAAAAAACCGCCAAAAAAAGAATGTTCACCAGGGAAATTTTTGCCACTGGTGAATAATTCCCGAAATTTTTCGCCTTTTCGTATAATTACTTTACAAATTGTCTATTATATCTGATAGTTTCTCCTTTGAGTTCCAGGTAATACATTCCTTTGGCAAGGCCCTGCACATCTATTAATAACGAAGTGCTGCCGGCTGATATGCTCCAATACTGCTGTTTTACCAGTCTTCCCTTGTTATCTATAATTTTTACGTTCACACGTTCCGGCCTGTTAACCGTTATCGTCAGGTTGGCTTCATTGATAACAGGATTGGGATAAAACAGAACCATATTCCGGCTCTTGTCAAGCGGTAATGCCAAAATGCGTGAATAGGTGAAGCGGCCATCCATGTCTTTTTGTTTCAAACGGTAATAAAGGATGGAAGCATTCAAAGACGTCACATTGGGATCTGTGAAATTGTAATAATGAGTACCAGCACTGTTGGCAGAACCTACGGAGCCAGCCGGAATATAATGTTGGCCATCGGTACTTCTTTCTACAATAAATTCCAGTGTCTTTACTTCATTCTCTGTTTTCCAGTTAAGGAGTGCATCTGTATTAACCAGGTTCCCGGAAAAGTCAAGAAGATGTAATGGCAAAGGCGAATTAACTGCATCATTAATAACAGACGCCAGCACGAAATCAACTGCACCGGCGGTTAACATTTCTCCCGCCAGGTAAATACGATCAGCATAGAGTTTCATGCTATGAAGGTGTTCAAAACTACCTCCAAAAAGATCCAAAAAAGCTTTTCCATCAAGGTCAAAACTATTGTCCAGGCTGCCATCAGTATTGTAACGGGCCAGTGCAAAATCACCATCTCCGTTATTATTACGGTTTTCTCCCGCTACTATTATTTTTCCATTGTTTTGAATGGCGATAGAAGCAACCCCTACAGAAGAACCCATATTAGTAGTCAGCTTTCCATCTCCGTCAAAACTATTATCAAGGCTGCCATTCGTATTGTAGCGGGCAAGGGCAAAATTATTATCATTGGTACCATCATAAGCACTTCCTGCTACTACTATCTTTCCATCACTTTGAAGGGCTATAGAGCTAACCTGATCGTAAAAAGAATTTATGTCAGTTGTCAATTTTCCATCCCCATCAAAACTGTTATCCAGGCTGCCATCGGTATTGTAACGGGCTAATGCAAAATCATAATTACTTACATTATTATAACTATATCCTGCTACGATGATTTTTCCATCGCTTTGAATAGCTATGGAAGTAGCCCTTTCAGAAGAAGAAGAACCAAAATCCGTAAGTAATTTTCCATCCTCATCAAAACTGTTATCCAGGCTGCCATCTGTATTATAACGTACCAGGGCAAAATCTCTATCATTTCCATTATAACTATTTCCTGCCACTACAATTTTTCCATCGCTTTGAATGATTATTGATGTAGCAATATCATCAGATAAACTTAAATAGGTGGTTAGTTTTCCGTCCCCGTCAAAGCTGTTGTCCAGGCTGCCATTGGCATGATAGCGAACTAGTGCAAAATCATAACTATTTCCAGTCAAACTAGTTCCTGCCACAACAATCTTTCCATCGCTTTGAATGGCTATAGAATGAACTTTATCATCAGAAGAACTTATGTCAGTGGTCAATTTCCCGTCGCCGTCAAAACTGTTATCCAGGCTACCATTGGCATTATAGCGAACAAGTGCAATATCATTATTGCTTCCCAGATCAGTATTTCCTGTATATCCTGCTACAACAATCTTTCCGTCATTTTGAACGGCTAAGGAGCGGCCTATATCATAAGAAGAACTGATGTTGGTGATAAGCTTTCCATCACTGTCAAAGCTGTTATCCAGGCTGCCACTGACATTATACCGGACAATGGCAAAATTATCTTTAAAAGTAATTCCGTCTTCAGTGTATCCTGCCCCTACTATCTTTCCATCGCTTTGAAGAGCTATAGAAGCGATCTGCTCATACGAAGAACCCATGTCAGTAGCCAGTTTTCCATCCCCGTCAAAACTATTGTCCAGGCTTCCATTTACATTATATCGTGCCACTGCAAGATCATTACCCATTCCATTGTTACTATATCCTGCGACTGCGATCTTTCCATCATTTTGAATGGCCATAGATGTGAGTATATCTGAAGAGAAATTAATAATGTCAGTAGTTAGTCTTCCATCTCCGTCAAAGGTATTGTCGGGGCTGCCATTGGTATTATAACGGGCTATGGCAAAATCATTATCATTCCCGTTATTACTATATCCGGCGACTACAATCTTTCCATCGCTTTGAACAGCGATCGAAGCAGCCTGGTCATCAGTAGCGCCGAAGTCTGTAGTTAGTTTACCGTCTGTGTCAAAGCTGTTATCCGGGCTGCCATTGGTATTGTAACGTACTATGGCAAAATCAGAAGCATTAGGTCCATTATAAAAACTGCCAGCCACCACTATCTTTCCATCGCTTTGAATGGCTACGGATTTAATCTGGTTATCAGAGGCACTGAAAATAGTGGTTAATTTTCCATCACTGTCAAAACTATTATCCAGGCTGCCATCAGTATTATAACGTGCCAGCGCAAAATCATTAGTACTTCCATTATAACTATATCCTGCCGCTACGATCTTTCCATCACTTTGCAGAGCTATGGAACTAACCTGGTCGTAGGAAGTGCCGATGTCAGTGGTCAGCTTACCATCGCCATCAAAACTATTGTCCAGGCTGCCATTGGCATTAAAGCGTGCCAGTGCAAAATCATTACCACTATATCCTGCCACTACGATCTTTCCATCGCTTTGAATGGCTATGGAAGTAACGCGTATTCCGAAACAAAAGGCCATACCGTCAACGTCAAAGTTGTTATCAGGGCTGCCATCTGTATTATAACGAAAAATGGCTGCAGGAGCAGCAGTCTTTCCTGCCATTATTATTTTACCATCCGTTTGTATGGCCACTGCCAGGGCAGCCTCATCATTTCTATTTATGTCAAGCAGGTTAGTATATACCTTGCCTGCTGAACCAAATGTCAGATCAATTTTACCCGCCTGTGAAAAGCAGTTTACAACAGTAAAAAGTAAAGCTGTAATTAAACAGAAGTTTTTTTTCATAAAAAAGTTTAATGGCATGGTTTAAAAAGATCTATAGCAAACAAAAAGGATAAATAATTAGTGGTAAAACAGGGAGGATAATAGACAGATAACAGGGGTAAAACAAGAAGGACAGAGGAAAGAAAATTGGTGATGTCGGGGGATAGTGGAAAGAAAAAAAGCAAAGGGTAAAAATTAAGAAAGGCTGACCGGTTTTTACCGGGCTTTAATTTTCTCCATCAGCTCTAAAATGATATGTAACAAATATCTGAACAAAAAAACGATTAAATCAATACTTGCTCATGAATAGTTATCCCCTATTCCGCAAATACAGGGAATGCAAGAACAGGCTGGCTTAAAAAAGCTGTTTACTTCCGTCCAAACCCTTATGGGTATCATATTATTTATTAACTTCATTAATACCAAACCTTTCCGCGTGAAAATCAGGCCTGTATTGATATTCATGTTGACTATTTCTTCATTTGCTTCGTATAGTCAAACGCTGCGAAGACCGCTTGCCGCTCCTTATACCGGGTTTGGTGCCTATAGTTTTAATCACAGCGATGTTTTTTCTTTTACTTCTAACCAGGCTTCTCTGGCACAACTTAAAAACCCTGCTGCGGGTGTGTATGGAGAAAGAAGATTTCTGCAAACTGAACTCAATAATTATACGGCTGTTATTGCTGTGCCCACTCATTCGGGCAATTTTGGATTGAAAGCAGGTTATTCCGGTTTTAGTGATTATAATGAAACACAACTTGGACTGGCGTATGCAAGAAAACTGGGAAACAAAGTTGATATCGGCGTCCAGTTCAATTATAACGGCATCCGCATCGCCGGTTATGGAAATGCATCAGCTATAAGTTTTGAAGCAGGAACTGTTTTTCATATCACCGATAGACTGCATACCGGTTTTCATATTAATAATCCTGTGGGCGGAAAATTTGGTAAAAACCAGCAGGAGAAATTACCGTCGGTTTATACAGCAGGGTTGGGTTATGAAGCTTCAGAGAAGTTTTTTTTCAATATTGAAATAATAAAGGAAGAAGACCAGCCGGTAAATGTAAATGCGGGCATACAATATAAATTTATTCCGCAACTGCTGGTAAGAGCAGGTATGTCAACTTCTACCTCATCTGCATGGATTGGCCTCGGATTATTTTTGAAATCTTTCAGAATTGATGTGACAACCAGTTATCATCCGCAGTTAGGAATAACGCCCGGGTTGTTGTTACTTTTTAACTTTAATGAGAAAGCCAATTGAAAAAGATTGTTCTGATAGTATTCACCATTCACTATTCACTGTTCATCTGCTCCCAGGATATACCGCCCAATACCGAACAGCAATTAGAAAACCTGGCTGACGCTGACCAGGCAGAAACAGAAGATGACTCTTATTTACAACAGTTAGAACAGTTCAGGAAGAACCCGCTGAACCTTAATACCGCTGATGCCTCAGAGCTAAAAGAATTACGGATCATTACTGATCTGCAAATTGAAAACCTTATCATGTATCGCAGGCTCTTTGGAAAATTGGTGAGCATCTATGAACTGCAGGCCGTTCCTTCCTGGGATGTAATGACTATACGGAAACTATTGCCATTCATCACGGTGGGTTCATCACTTTCGGTTAAAGAAGATTTTAACCAGCGCATCCAGGAGGGGGATCATAGTTTGTTGCTCCGTGTTTCGCAAGTTTTGGAAAGATCAAAGGGTTTTGATAAGTCTACGGCAGGAACAAAATACCTTGGCAGTCCGCAACGATTATTTTTTCGCTATCGCTATATCTATAAAAATCTTTTGCAGTTAGGTATAGTAGGGGATAAGGATGCCGGGGAACAATTTTTTAAAAATGCGCAGAACAAAGGATTTGATTTTTATTCTTTTCATTTATTCGCCAGGAAAATAGGGATCATACAAGCCCTGGCCATCGGAGATTTTACGGTGAATATGGGCCAGGGTTTGATACAATGGCAGAGCCTGGCATTTAAGAAAAGTTCAGATGTAATGGGCATCAAACGCCAGTCAGCGGTTCTTCGTCCTTACAATTCAGCGGGTGAGTTTAATTTTCATCGCGGCGCTGGTATTACTATAAGAAAAGGAAAGACTGAAGCTACGGCATTTGTTTCTACCAGGAAGGTAAGTGCCAATCTTGCCGCAGACACTGTGAGCAAGGAGGATTTCGTTTCTTCTTTTCTTACCTCAGGGTATCATCGTACTGCGGGTGAAATAGCTGACCGCAATAGCCTGCGGCAAACAACAGTTGGTGGAAATGTAAAGTATAGCAGCAACCGCTGTCATATTGCAGTCAATAGTATGTATTATCATTTTTCTTTACCTGTACAGAAAAGGGACGAGCCGTATAATCTTTATGCTATTAATGGAAACAAATGGTATAACCTGGGTATTGATTATAGTTATACCCATAAGAACATTCATTTCTTTGGAGAAGCGGCTGCTGATAAAAATTTTCATAAAGCATTTATCAATGGGGTATTAATAAGTGTTGATCCCCGGGTGGACCTTTCGCTATTGCACCGGAACATTGATAAGGCATACCAGGCGATAAATGGGAATGCATTTACCGAGAATACTTTGCCCAATAACGAAAATGGATTCTATACAGGCATTACCATACGCCCAACTAACGCCTGGCGGCTGGATATATATGGTGATATATATAAATTCCCGTGGATGAAATACCTGGTGGATGCTCCCAGCGGGGGAAGAGATTATATGGCGCAGGTGACTTATATGCCCAACAAACAGGTGGAGATGTACACCCGCTACCGGAATGAAAGCAAGCAGGGCAACCAGGCGGATAATGCAACGGTGACCAATTACCTCGTTACATTACCAAGACAGAATTGGAGAATGCAGGTTAGTTATAAGATCAATACTGCTATTGCTCTCCGTAACCGGGTGGAAACGATTTGGTATGATAAAAAAAGTGATAAAAGCGAAAAAGGTTTTCTAACCTTCTTTGATTTTATTTACAGACCATTACTGAAACCTTATTCCGGTGTGCTGCGGTTACAATATTTTGAAACAGATGGTTACAATTCACGGCTCTATGCGTATGAAAATGATGTATTATATAGTTACTCTATCCCCGTCTTCTTTGATAAGGGCTACCGCTACTATCTCACACTTAATTATGATGTTACTAATAAGGTCACCATCTGGCTCAGGTATTCCCAGATCATTTACCGTGATAAAAGCCTGATAGGCTCAGGGTTAGATGAAATAACAGGCAATAAAAAAACCGAGATTAAACTACAGGCCAGGTACATATTATAGCATACTTATAAGTGTCTGTTTTTTTTCTGCATATAATATTTTTTTGTTAAAAATACCTTTACTTCGGCGCAGCAAAATTCATGGATCAGGTGTCTCTTTCCATGCCTTACCCTTTGATTATGGATTATTCTCTCTGCAAATCAAATGATTTTAATTTTTAAAACTATCGTCAAAATGAGAAAAACTGCATCATTGCTAATGATGCTAATGCTGTTTTGCACATTAGCATTTGGACAAACCCGAACTGTGACCGGTCAGGTACGGGACGATAAAGGTGAACCGATTGCCTTTGCCACCATCCTGGAAACCGGAACGCAAAATGCTACCAAGGCTGATGCCGGTGGTAATTTCAGCATTAAAATTAAAGAGGGTTCTAAACTAACTATCTCTTCTACTGGTTTTGACCCCGTTACTGTTACTCCCGGAGCAGGCTTCCAGGGGTTTTCTTTAAAAACCCGTTCTACTGAAATGCAGGAAGTAGTGGTAACTACCGCTCTTGGTATTTCACGCCAGTCTAAAGAGATCGGTTATTCAACCGCCAAAGTAAAAGCTACCGAGCTTACCCAGGCTAAAGTGGTTAACCTGCAAAATGGTTTAACGGGTAAGGTTTCTGGTTTGAATGTCGCTACTACTAATAATGGTGTATTCGCTGATACACGTATTACATTAAGAGGTATCCGTTCATTGACGGGTAATAACCAGCCAATGCTGGTACTGGATGGTGTGCCGCTTGCTTTAGGTTTTTTGAATTCTATTAACCCCAATGATATCGCTGATGTAACGATCCTGAAATCGTCATCATCTACTGCGATATACGGACCTGATGGTGTGAACGGTGCTATTGTTGTTACTACCAAAAGAGGTAACAAAGCAAGGCCCTCTATCACGGTTAGTCATACAACACAATTGGAAAAAATTTCTTACCTGCCTAAATTCCAGACAATATATGGAGGTGGTTATTCTCAGGATGCTTATGGGGATGGAATATGGGAACCTATTGAGCAACAAAGCTGGGGTGACCCATTTGATGGTTCTATCCGTCAGTTTGGCCAGACAGGACCTAATGGCGAAAAATTAGAAATGCCTTATTCATATAATAAAAATGGCAGAAGGAATTTCTTCAATACCGGTGTTACCAACCAGTCCGACGTTTCTTATTCCGCCGGCGATTTTTATATCAGCGCCCAGAACGTTTCTATCAAAGGAACTATGCCTGGTGATGTGAATAACCGCAGATCTATCAACCTGAGATCTGACAAAGAGTATGGCAAATTCAAAGCAGGTTTTACCATGCGTTATACTCAATCGCAGTATGATGTAACTAATAATAACCAGATCGTTTATTATGACGTTACAGGTTCTCCCGGTAACTATGATCTGAGCCGTTTCAAAGATTGGAGAAATGATTATTTCTCCAGCCCTGATGGTTATTATACTCCTTATCTTGATAATAATGGTAAGACCCCTTATTTCTCCAAAGACAATTACCGGGAAATTGGTCGCGGTGATGAGTTTTTTGGAAATGGCGAACTGAATTTTAAAGCTACTTCCTGGTTGAACTTTACCTACAGGGTAGGTCTGACCTTCGATAATGCGGAAGCCCTTTCAACAAGGGGTGCTTTCAATTACTCCGCTTACCATCTTACATTAAGAGATCATGGATCATTGAATATCACTTCTGCTGTTTCTAATTCTACTTCTATCGGCAGACGGATTACTTCTGAGGTATTCGCTAATGCTAATAAGCGCTTTGGCAATTTTGGTGTAGGACTGCTTTTAGGTCAATCTTACCGTGAAACAAGTTCCAGCTTTATCAGCGCAGGAAGTAATAACCTTGGAAATGCTACCTTATTGTCAATCCAGTTGCGTAAGGGCGAGCCAGCCGTTGGGGTTGGTAGTGCTAAAACAAGGCTGGAGCGTTATTTTGGAAGGGCTACCTTTGACTTTGATAACTGGGTTTTCATAGAAGCTAATGCCAGTTATGATGTTGACAGCCGTATAGTTAATCCGAGTGAAGATTTCACAAAGGCTGATATTGGTTTCTTTTATCCTGGTGTAAGCGCATCTGTATTATTACATGAAGTAATCCCCGGGTTAAAATCAAGCAAGCTATTAAACTACCTGAAGATCCGTGGTGCTTACTCAAAAACGGGTAACGTAAATCTGGGTGCTTATTCTTTTGAAAATACGTTTGGAGCATCTACTTTCTTCCCTTATGGTGATATCTTAGGTTTCCAAACTGGCGGGTCCACTGCTGCACGTACCTATAAACCTGAATTCGTGCTGAACAAGGAAGTTGGTATTGAAATAGGCTTCCTCCAAAACAGGATCAACTTTGAAGCTACTTATTATCACCAGGACAATACCGACCAGATCATCAATGTACAGCTTTCCAATACTACCGGCTATACTTCGGCTTTACAAAATGCTGCTGCATTTACTAATCAAGGGTTGGAACTGGATCTTAAGTTAACTCCATTAGTAAAGATCGGCGATGTGAATGTTGACTTTAAGATCAACTATACCAAACAGTCTAATAAAGTTACTTCACTGGTAGATGGTGTGAATGAACTGGGACTTGGTAATTATAACTATGTAATAGTTGGCCAGTCGGCTTATAAATTCAAATTAACGGACTATGAACGGGATGACCAGGGCCGTGTTATTGTGAACAAAGAATCGGGTATGCCTACTCAAAATTCCAATCTTTCTACATTTGGAAGAACAACACCTACTGATCTTTTGGGTATGAGCCTGAATGTAAACTGGAAAGGTTTGACCTTAAGTGCTGTAGCAGACTACCGTGCAGGCAACCAGATCGTAGCAGATCAGTTAGGCGGGTTCCTGGATGATAACGGTATCTCTGAGCGCAGCGCACAGAACGGCCGCCGCGCATTTATTTTCCCTAATTCTTCTTATGATGATGGTACGGGTAAGTATGTGGCAAACACAGATGTTTATACGTCCAACTACGGACGCCTGTTCTGGAACAGTGATCTGAATACAGCAGTGATCAGTAACTACCTGGCCGATGGATCTTTCTGGAAACTCAGAGAGGTTGCTATAAGCTATGATGTTCCCGCCAAGGTGTTTGGTGGTAAACTATCTAATGTTATTAAAGGAGCTACTATCGGTATCAGCGGAAGAAACCTGCTGATGTGGGTGCCTAAATCAAACGTTTGGACCGATCCTGAGTTCCAGGGTGGTAATGGTAATGCGGCTTACACCGGTAATGCTACCGGCAGAAGCACGGCTTTTAATTTCCCGCCTACCAGGATATTCGGCGCTAACATTACCCTCAGGTTTTAATCTTTAAAAGAACTTAATTATGAAACTGAAAAATATAATCTATACAACAACTCTTACGGCGCTGATGATAGCGGCTGTAACAGGATGTAGTAAAAAACGATTCGACATTAACGCGAACCCCAATGATGTAACAGATGTTTCTGTTACACCTTCAGTTCTTTTGCCGGGCGCGCTGCAATACACCAGCTCCACTATCGCATCGGAATGGTGGTTCATTGACTGGTGGATGGGACATGGAGCAAGATCTGGTTCTTACCAATCCTTCAACGAAGAAGAGACCTATAAATTCACCAATGATTTTCATGTTGGAATATGGAACCAGCTGTACTATAATGCCACCAACTACAACTTGATGGTCAATAAAGCTATAGAAACTGGTGCAGGTACTTATGAGGCTATTGGACGTATCATGAAATCACATTGTTTCCAGATACTGGTGGATGTGTATGGCAATGTTCCATATAGCGAAGCTTTTAAAGGCACGGCTACTGCTACTCCCAAATATGATAAAGGGGTAGATGTTTACAAAGGCATTTTTGCAGATCTGGATGCGGCTATTACCTTATTGAATGATGCTGATGCAACAGATCCTGCAAAGAACCCGGATATCGCAACTGCTGACCTCGTTTTCGCTGGTAACCTTACCCGTTGGAAACAATTTGCCAATACACTCAGGTTAAGAATGTTGGTTCATCTATACAATGGAACAGCAACCCAAACTATAGCACCTGGTATTGATGTAGCTGCGCAAGTTGCAAAAATATACGACCCTGCCACCAATAACGTGGGCTTTCTTGGTGCTGGCCAATCGGCACATTTGAATCCTGGGTTTTCAGGTACAAAACCTCAGCCTTACTATCGCTTCTGGAATACTACTGAAGCAGGAAGCGGAAGCCAGCGTGACTGGGCAAGAGCCAGTGAATACGCTATTGATTATTATACCTGGGATGGTGATCTCCGTATCAACCGTTTTTATGTAGCACCTTCAGGCGGTCATAATGGAATTCCATTCGGTACACCGTCAAGCAATACCGCACCATTGGGCGATGCACTTTCTTCAGTAAGAGGACCGGGCCTGTCTCCGGGTGGGGCCAATTCCCGTGCATGGATACTGACAAGTGTGGAAAGTTTGTTCCTGCAGGCTGAGGCAAGGCAGCGTGGTATCATTACCACGGGCCCTACGGCTTTTGCGCTACTTACATCAGCTATACAGGAATCCTTGGTGTGGTTGACCGTCCGACCATTGCCAACAACGGCTGTTCCCAATCCTCCTGCTGATGATGCGTATGCTGTTGCAAGGGCCAACGCTTATATTTCCGGGAATGCTACTTACCCTGATGTTGATTATAATGCTGCCCCTTTAGGTGCTGGATTACCCGCTGGTGGACTGTACACTATTCTTCAGCAAAAATGGTTTGCATTAAATAGCATAGCCCCTTATGAAATATGGACAGACTGGAGAAGAACAGGTATTGTTTATGGTGTAGGAGGTGGTTTTGTTGCTGGTCCTACCATTTCTGTTGATCCGGGTACGCCTGCAGGTGCTAAGATTCCTATTCGATTGTATTATCCCCAGAATGAGTACAACTATAATCCTACCAATGTAGCCGCGGAAGGAACGATAAATGTAACTACCAGCAAGATATTCTGGGATTTAAACTAAACGCGTCATCTTTAAATTTATAAACATGAGAAAAATATTATTAGTAACACTGGCGGCATCGCTGATCATTACGATGGCAGGGTGTTTAAAAGATAAGGGGTTTGAAAATGAAGAGTATGGCATCCAGATCAAAGAGGTAAAAGCCGTTGCTTTTCCGGAAGTGCTCGGCAGCCCGATAGTTGTAGGGATTAACTCGCAGGCTACTCCCCAGATTATAGATGGTCCTTTGATTACCCTGGAGCAGGAGGGAGTTGCTGCAAGCGATGTAAAAATCACCCTTGAGATCAACCAGGCATTGTTGCCTCTGGCGGATACTAACCTGGTTGCACTGTTACCCACTCAATTTAGTATTAATACACTGAATGTTACCATTCCTGCCGGCGAAAGACTTTCAGACATACTCAAGATCACTATTCCGAATTCATCATTATTGGATGCTACTACTGCTTATGGTATTGGATTAACTATTAAATCAGTTGATCAGGGTTATATAGTTGCCGCTAACCTGAAAGACATTGTGTTTGCATTTAATATTAAAAATCAGTATGATGGAAAATATTCAATAAAAGGTAAGTTTTATCACCCCTCATATCCTTATATTCCATTTGCAACTACAGTTGAAATGCACACGTCCGGACCTAACAGTGTAAAAATGTACTGGCCGGCTGCTGATGATTATGCCAATCCCTGGTCAACCGGATCTGCTTTGACATGGTTTGATTTACAGGATCCTGACTTTACAATTAATCCTGCCACTAATGCTGTAACTGTACAGAATGTTTCAGCAGGAGCTGTTACCTTTTATGTAATGGGTCAGGGCTTTGATAACTTAGGTTACAACAGTCGTTATGAATTAACACCTGTACCCCCAAATACAACGCCCAAAACGATTTACGCTTGCTATGGTTATAATGCACCAGGCGGAGTTTTTGCTGCTGGTACAACCAGGATGTGGATAGATACTTTGGTCTATACTGGTCCGAGATAATGTCAAAACTCATTGCTTAGATAAACTGTCCCGACTTATGCGGGACAGTTTTTTTATTTTATCAGCAAGCTAAAAGCTTTACTATTTTTGATATACTAAAAAACCAATCATGCCCGATCAACCGCAGCCACCCAATCAACTCAATATAGAAATTTCGGAAGAAGTAGCAGAGGGTTCTTATGCTAACCTGGCTATCATTACCCATTCACATGCGGAGTTTGTAATAGATTTTGTGAACGTAATGCCCGGTACACCCAAAAGCAAAGTAAAGTCACGTATCATCCTTACCCCGCAACATGCTAAAAGGCTGATGAAAGCGTTAACAGAAAATATCAGTAAGTATGAAGCCGTGAATGGAGTTATCAAAGACCTGGAAGAAATACAATTACCTTTTAATTTTGGCGGGCCTACGGCACAGGCTTAGGGAAGCCATTAAGTCAAATGAGTCAAATGGAGCCCTGCAGTTCGGAAAGCTATACTGATCAAATCGTTTTTTAAACCAAATTCTATTTTATGAAAGTTATTATCGTTTTTTTTATGGCTTTTGTTTTTTCAGATGCGATAGCCCAGCAATCCTCTTATTTTGATCCGGCCCAGGCCTATAACAGGCTGTTGATAGAAAAGAATAATGGAACTTATACAAGGGTTGGTAATTTCAAGGTTATCGGCACTTCTTATTTATACGGGGAGAAAAACAAAGGCGATATTTATGGCACTAATGAAACGGGGAATGATATTTTGCTGAGCTACGATACCTATACGCAAAATGTTTATTTTTTTCCTGCTTCCACCCCGGGTGTTTCACTCACAAAAGAACCATCTTCACTTGATTCGTTTAAAATAAAGAAGAACCCTGCTGTCAGCCTGGAAGAGGATATAACTTTTGTGTATGGAACTATTATTGGGGCGACAGACAAAAGTTATTACCAGGTTATTGCAAAAGGTAAAAAAGCAAATCTCTATAAAAGATATAAAGCAGAGCTGGGCGTTGTCAGTACAAATTATATCCAGTCGGAACTCCGCCAGTTCAATATCCTTGTAGAGTATTATTATACCGATTCAACAGGCAAAGGGACGAAAAAACTGAAGATAGCTGCGAAGAACCTGGCGAAAGAATTTGCATCCATCAAAGACCTGTCATCCTTCATTAACAGTGATGAGCTGAATGAATTCAGGGACAGGGAGCTTGTAAGGATTTTTCATGAGTTGAATAGTGAGTGAGTTATAATAAATCTTCCTGGTATTATCCTACAGTATCCCCTCATCAGCAAAACTATAATACCCGCTTTCGCTAACGATAATATGATCCACCACCCGGATGTCGAAAAATTTAGCGGCTTCCCTGATCTTGGAAGTTAATTCTTCATCAGCACGGCTTGGTTTCAGGCTGCCGGAAGGATGGTTGTGGCAGAGTATAATGCTAACAGCATCTTCGTCCAGCGCTTTTTTTAAAATGACACGTGGATCGGCTACGGTACCGGTTATTCCGCCTTCGCTTATTATCTCAAAATGCCTGATCTTATTGGCCCTGTTCAGGAAGATAACAGCAAATACTTCATGCCGGTAGTCTTTTAGCATAGACTGCAGGTATTGGGCTATTTCATTACTGGTGCTTATCACCTGTCTTTCCAATGCCAGGGATGCATGTCTTCTTCTGCCCAGTTCCAGTGCGGCAGCTATGGTAATGGCTTTGGCTTCTCCAATACCTTTTACCTTCATCAGGTCTTTTACAGTAAGCTTTCCCAGTTCATTCAGGTTATCCTTACCCAGTTTTAATATCTCTTTGGCAAGATCGAGTGCCGTCTTATCCTTTGTGCCGTTATGTATAAGTATAGCCAGCAATTCTGAGTGGCTGAGGTTTTCTGCGCCCTTCAATAGTAGTTTTTCCCGGGGCCTGTCGTCCTTTGCCCACTGCTTAATTGAGTACTTGTGCTCTTGCATACAACAAGTTTAGCTAATATTTTTATACCATCAATACAATAATTTTCTGGCTGTATTGAAAAGCGACGACATATTATCCAATAACAATTGAAAAACCTATAAAATCCCGTGCTATGAGAACTAAATCCGTAACCTCAATGGGTGCTTTACACCCCATCCTTTTCTTTGCAGTAATGTATATAGTTGTATTATTTTTCTCGATCTTCATTTGTTCATCCCTTTTTTACAGTTGTAAATCAAGCGGGGCCAGGCTGGCCAAAAAGACTACAGTTCCGGTAAAACAGCAGGCTTTACCTGTACAGGTTTCTACAGCTGTAGTGCTCAGGTAAGGGGCTTTCTTTAACCGAATATTTTCTGCACAGCAGGGCTGATTGCGGCGATATTAATATCTTCGCCGCTCCAAAGGAAACCCTTTATCCCTTTGGTATATTTTTCCCGCTATGCATTCAGCTAAAATTTTCTCCGGGACCGGCTCACAGAAACTGACCGAACAGATCTGTAAAAGGTATGGTACTCAACCCGGAAAGGTCAATATCCAGCGTTTTAGTGATGGCGAAATTTCCCCTGTTTTTCTCGAAAGTGTCAGGGGTGATTATGTTTTCCTCGTGCAAAGCACTTATTCCCCTGCTGAAAATTTCATGGAACTGCTGCTGATGATAGATGCAGCCCGCCGGGCCTCCGCTTATAAAGTAATAGCCGTACTCCCTTATTATGGGTATGCCAGGCAGGACAGGAAGGACCGCCCGAGGGTAGCCATCGGCGCTAAGCTGGTAGCCAACATGTTAGTAGCTGCGGGTGCAGACAGGGTTATTACAATGGATCTTCATGCCCCCCAGATACAGGGCTATTTTGATATACCGGTTGACCACCTTGACAGTCATGCTGTTTTTATCCCTTATATAGAGAATCTGAAACTGGAAAACCTTACCTTTGCCGCCCCTGATGTGGGAGCTACCAATCGTATCAGGGAAATCGCCAGTTATTTCAATGCGGCCATGGTGATATGTGATAAGCACAGGAAAAGAGCCAACGAGATCGCCAGCATGGTAGTAATAGGAGATGTAACGGACAGAGATGTTGTGATCATTGATGACATCTGTGACACGGGAGGAACACTGGCAAAAAGTGCAGGTCTTTTAAAAGAAAAAGGGGCAAGAACGGTTAGAGCTTTGATTACTCACCCGGTACTGAGCGGAAAGGCTTACGAGAATATTGAGAACAGTGTACTGGAGGAATTAGTAGTATGTGATACGATTCCGATCAAAAAGGAAACGTCGAAGATCAAAATGATATCAGTAGCAGAACTGTTTGCTGTAGCTATTCGAAATGCGTTTGAGAATAAGAGCATCACCAGTTTATTCATTCATTCGCAACGCAGGCAGGGATTATAGATTGAGATGAGTGATGCCTTCTCCGGAGTAGTAAAATTTAAATTTAAATAAACAACAAATGAAATCAATTACAATCGAAGGACAACTGAGGACCGGATTCGGGAAGACCGCCACCCGCCAACTCCGCTCTCAGGAACTGGTGCCTGGTGTAATTTACGGGGGTGCGCAGGAGATCAATTTTTATGCTCCTGCTGCGGCTTTCAAGAATTTAGTCTATACACCAAGTTTCCAGTTAGCAGAAGTAAAAGTAGATGGCAAAACGTACAGGGCCATTCTTAAAGACCTGCAGTTTGACAAAGTGGATGACAAACTTATCCACGTTGACCTGCTGGAACTGGTAGAAGATAAAAAAGTGGTGGCTGAAATACCACTAAAGTTTACAGGCACTTCCAAAGGAGTGAAAGACGGAGGTAAGCTGATCACCAAGATGAAATCGCTGAAAGTAAAAACTTACCCGAAGTACCTGAAACCACAGATCGAGGTAAGTATTGACAACCTTGAATTAAATGGTAACATCCGGGTAGAAGATGTGAAGATTGACAATTATGAGATATTGAATTCTCCGCGTATCCCCGTAGCTTCAGTGGTATTGACAAGGCAATTGAAACAGGAAGAAGCAACTACTGCTCCTGCCGCCGGTGCTGCTGCTCCAGCCGCTGCTGCTAAAGCTGGTGCACCTGCCGCTGCCGGTGCTGCCGCACCTGCCGCTAAAGCTGCTCCTGCTGCTAAAGGGAAAAAATAAGCCTTTTTGGAAAAATATTCAAACCCGTGTCAATGATGCGGGTTTTTTTATGCGATATAATTCATTAGCGAAAATTAGCTGACATTAGCAGTAATTAATGATATGAAATTTCTGATCGTCGGTTTGGGAAATGTGGGTAATGAGTATGCTCATACCCGGCATAATATTGGTTTTGAAGTGGTCAATGCCTTTGTCACCAGGCATAATGGAAGTTTCCGTACAGACAGGCTGGCTTTTGTAGCAGACATAAAATGGAAGGGAAAAATATTCGTTTGTGTTTGTCCCTCGACCTTTATGAACCTGAGCGGGAAAGCAGTAAAGTACTGGATGGAAAAAGAAAAGATCGCCATTGAAAACTTGTTAGTGGTGGTTGACGACCTGGCTTTACCATTAAATAAACTAAGGCTGAGACCGGGGGGCAGCGATGCGGGGCATAATGGGCTGAAAAGCCTGCAGGAATCATTGGCTACGACTGAATACCCGAAGCTCAGGTTTGGTATTGGCAATGATTACCCTAAGGGAATGCAATCCGAATTTGTTCTGGGTAAATGGAGAAAGGAAGAAGAGCCCCTGGTCAGGTTGAAAATAGATAAATCCGTAGAGGCGATAGAAACCTTTGCTGCTCAGGGGATAACAGCTGCTATGAACGCGGTAAATAATAAGGATTTTTCTTTATGAGAAATCAGATTGATTACTTACTTTAGCGTCTCTGACCCCATCCGGTAGTAACCAGGATTTAAATCCAATTGACATATTGAACAGCTGAATATATAGGATGAACAACCCTGTGTGTAATGTATCCAATGTATTTAATAACTAACCACCACTGTTATTATGAAGATTTTTTGTGTAGGCCGTAATTATGCAGCGCATGCCGCAGAACTTGGGAATGAAGTTCCCGATGAACCAGTCATTTTTATGAAGCCCAAAAGCGCCATGCTGCAACCGCACACGCCTTTTTATTATCCTGAATTCACTAACGAATTGAACTATGAGTGTGAACTCGTCCTTCGTATAAGTAAGAACGGGAAATACATCCAGGAAAAATTTGCCAGTAAGTATTATGATGCTATTACAGCAGGGATAGATTTCACGGCAAGAGATATACAAAACGAGTTAAAGGAAAAAGGCCTGCCCTGGGAAAAGGCAAAAGCCTGGGACAATTCCGCTGTTATTGGCAAATGGGTTCCTTTTGCCAATATCAAAAACAAAAAAGATATTAATTTTTGTTTGTACAAAAATAAAGAACTCGTACAGCAGGGCAACTCGATCAATATGCTTCACAACTTTGATGAGATCGTAGCTTATATCTCCAATTACTTTTCTGTTAATATCGGTGATGTGATCTTTACAGGCACGCCTGCCGGTGTAGGTGAAGCAGTAGTGGGAGATGAGCTGGAGGGTTTTATTGAAGATGATAGTATGTTTACACTGGAAGTAAAATAAAAGTAACTTCTGTTTTTTATATAAGGCAACTGATACCAACTGCATACATGCCATCCCGCTTTGAACGGGATGGCTTTTCTTTGCTTTAGTTTGTTGTACGGGATTGGTATGTTTCCAATTTTTGTTAGCAAACTTCGCAATGACGGAGAACCGTCCTTAAATTTGCTTCTTTCATTGCCGTCATTCATGATTGATAACCACTTGTTGTTAAAAGCCTATCGGTTGATGAGCCAGGCAAAAGCTATGGCGGAAACCTATGAAGCCAATCGCCAGGTTTGCAAATACGTGCATTCTACTTCAAGGGGTCATGA
>JAATGJ010000056.1 GCA_015654695.1 Chitinophagales bacterium
ATTCGCAGCAGGTACCGTAAGCACCAACAACCCAAGAGTGGATACTGCTACATCGCCAAACGTGGACATCAGTGGCGGATCATGCAGTATAACCAGTATGAGCTTCCAGTTCAATTGGTATGTGGCCGCAGGCAATGGTAATAATTACGAAGTCAACCTGCAGTTTAGCGGAAATGGCGGAAGCACCTGGAATACAGTTTGGTCAAATACAAGTTTACCGGCCGCAGATTCATGGAATACTGAGGTTGTTTCCGGTGGAATTCCAAATACCAATTCATATTGGACTGGTACGGATTTCAGGTATCGTTTTACTTCAAGAAGGAATTCTGGTTCATCTAACAGCGATATAAAGTTTGATGACATACAAATATTTGCCCTGGCTTCCGGTCCTTCTGTTCCAAATTTTTCGGGTACACCAACCCTGGTTCAGGGTACTAATCTGCAACCGTGCGCAGTTTATTTATACACGGGTGTAGTTACTTCACCTGAAACCCTGGATGCGCTTGTAAAAATTGAAGCTGACAGCAATGCACATGTTACTGTACTTGATAACAATTCTATGGGTCGGTTTCAGCCTAAGGTTGCCCATGACGGTTCATTGGGTGATGGATCTGAAACAGCAGACAGAGGATGGGTACAATTCAGTATTACGTTTATTAAGACTACTTCTTACCAGGAAAATAACCCGGCGACAGATGTTGATGATACCTATAAAACACAAACTTTAAGCGGACTTCGCTACCAGCACTATGATGTGGATGGTTTTGTAAGTGGTTCAGGAAGCGGAGCTGGTTATTTCAGGGAAGTAGGAGCAATTTCTAATCCGGCTGCCGTTTACGTAAACGCACCAACAAATTTAGTTGATGGCGGAAGATATACAGCCGGTGGTTTTACCTGGAGGAAAGTATTGGGTGAGTTGTCAGAGCATACGGGAGTTTCAAGCGATGCTGATGTAACTTTTACCGCCACATTTGGAACTGTTTCCGTTATACAGTTTCGTCTTGGATTCGAATTTGTAAGAGGTAATGGCGGCCAGATTTCTAACCAGGACAGGGAATATGGCACTGAGTTTACCTGTCTTACTTATGCGCAGCAAACCACTCTTCCAGTTAAGCTTATAAGCTTTACCGGCAGCTATCGTAACCAGGCTACAACTTTGAACTGGGTTACAGAAAATGAATTGAATTTCCAGCATTTTGAAATAGAACGCAGCACAACCGGGGCTGATTACGCGAGCATTGGATTAAAACCATCTACATCTGTTAACAGTATCAAGCAAAACTATCAGTATTCAGATGATCTTTCATCTGTTGCAGGCAGTGTATTTTATTATCGCCTGAAGATGGTGGACAAAGATGGTCAGTTCAAATACAGCAATGTAATAATGATACGAAAAGAATCAAAAAGTATCAATGGTATCGCACTTAATCCAAACCCGGTAGTAGGCGGGATGGCTACTGTAAGGTTTACTGCTTCTGCTACAGATATTGTAAGTTTCAAAGTAATTGACATGGGTGGTAAAGTAGTACTACAGCAACAAAACAAAGCATATAATGGTAACAATAGCATTTCATTAAATAACCTTGATCGCCTTCAGCCTGGAGTTTACCTGCTTCAAATGGCCAATAGCGAAGAAATGACGACGATAAAATTCAACATAGCAAGATGATTATAATATTTAAAGTTCGGTTCAGCTGATTTGTTTATGCTCAAGGTTTGCAGCTGACAAGGGCCCCTTTTCTAAGGGGCTTTTTTGTGCTCCTGCATGAAATTATTCAGTATTGTTATTCTTAGATCACAATTGCCTAATTTAGAAACATCATTGCGGCCTAAAAAGTATAGTATGAGTTTGATTGGAGAACGGTTAAGGCACTTCAACTTTGTCAGGAAAATTGTATATGCGATAGTGGGTATTGTATCTTACCCGGGGCTGGCTATGATCAATAAAATAAAAATAACCGGGACAGAGCATTTAAAAAAACTACCCCGCAGCAATGTATTATTTGTAAGCAATCATCAAACCTATTTTGCAGATGTGATCGCTTTTTTGCATATCTTCTCTGCTGTAAAATGGGGCAGGCAGAACAGGCTCGGTATTCCCTGGTATCTTTTAAATCCTTTTACCCGGGTGAACTATGTAGCTGCGGAAGAAACGATGAAAGGTAGCTGGATCAGCCGGCTCTTTGCATTGGCAGGGGCATTAACAGTGAAAAGAACCTGGCGTCCCGAAACGAACGAGGTAAGACGTGGCCTGGATCCTTCTGATACCAGAAAAATCACCAGGGCGCTGTCAGGAAACTGGGTGATCACATTTCCGCAGGGAACTACCAAACCCTTTGCTCCGGCCAGGAAGGGGACTGCGCTTATTATAAAACAAAATAAGCCTGTTGTTATCCCCGTTGTGATTGGCGGTTTCTGGAGAGCTTTTAATAAGAAAGGTTTAAAGTTCAAGAAAAAAGGAACCATGTTATCGGTAACATTTAAAGAACCACTCGATATTAATTATGATCTTCCGGCTGAAACTATTATGACACAAGTAATGGAAGCTATTGAGCAAAGCAAAAAACACATGATGATGGGAAAGCACCATTGGAAAATGATGGACAAGTAAAACAGGTTGAATTAATTTTATTTCTTTTCTTTCTCATTCTTTTTATGAAACACAAGCCAGTTACTATTAAAGAAATTGCAGGACGATTGAATGTTTCAGTTTCAACCATTTCAAGGGCTTTGCATGACCATCCAAGTATCGGGCTGAAGATGCGGGAGCAGGTAAAGAAGCTGGCGCTGGAACTGAACTATGAACCTAACCAGGCGGCTATCTCTTTTAAGCAAGGTAAAACATTTACAATCGGTGTCATTCTTCCTAACCTGGGCGAAGAGTTTTTTTCAATGGCTATAAATGGCATTGAAGATGTTGCGACAAATAATAAATACACCGTATTGATCGGCCAGTCACACGATGATACAGAAAGAGAAAGGCAGATAACAGATACTATGAGAAAGCACAGGGTGGATGGGCTTATTGTATCGCTTTCCAAAAACACTGTTTCTTATGAGCATTTTGATCAGCTAAAGAAATATGCCATACCGGTTGTTTTTTTTGACCGTGTACCTGATACTCCGGATTCGTATACGGTATCATGCAATCTTAAAGATAGCTCGGTAAAGTTGGTGGATTGGCTGGTAAAGAAGGGCCTGACACATATCGGTTTTATAAAAGGGCCCGATACGATGCTTCCTTCCAAAGAAAGATTAGATGGCTATTTTGAAGGATTGAAAAAGAATAAACTTCCGTTAAAAGAAGCTTATGTTGTTCAGACAGATCTGAGCCAGAAGAAAACACTGGAAGCAATAAAGCAATTGCTGTCATTAAAAGACAGGCCGAAGGCTGTGATCGCTTTTAATGATTACGTAGCGCTGGAAGCCATTAAATACACCCGCAACGAAGGATTAAAGATCAATAAAGACATTTTTTTTGTTAGTTATGCCAATCTCCCCGTCACCAGCTACCTCGATGATCCTCCTATAGCTTCGGTAGAACAATTCCCTTATCACCAGGCGGAGAAAGCAACTGGTATCCTTTTTCAGCTAATCAATGCAAAAGATCCTAAAGAAATCATCGAAAAAAAAATAGTACTGGAGAGCAGGGTGATCGTTAATAAAGAGCAGTGATTTTTCTTCTAAAGTTTTCAAAATCAATTTTTTTCTTTTCTTCTGCCAGCCTATTTTTGCACCGGAGAGTTGGCAGAGCGGTCTAATGCGGCAGTCTTGAAAACTGTTGACTGTAACAGGTCCTGGGGTTCGAATCCCTAACTCTCCGCCAGAAGCAATATTCAAAGAAGTTCAAAACTCGCAAATCGTTGATTTAGCGAGTTTTTTAATTTTACTACCTACTCCAATTGCTTCTTTTTCACTCTAAAAACCTGTATTATTTATCTTCAAAAACTACTTGCTTAATATTCTTTCTTAATTCCCAGTTTTTTCATTTTGGAATTAAGCGTGGTAGGTGGGACATTTAGTATTTCTGCGGCGCCTCCGTTGCCCCATATCCGGCCTTTACATTTTTTAAGCACAGTAATTATATGATCCCTTTCGTTTTCTTCAATAGTTTTGACACGAATTTCGCTTGTCGCGATTTCGTGGTTTTTTAGACTTTTAGGTAAGTCAATATCTTCGATCATTTGAGTTTTGGAAATTAAAACGGCTCTCTCAATCAAGTATTCAAGTTCCCGGATATTACCAGGCCAATCATGAACCTCCATCATATTCTTCACTTTATTTGAAATGCCGGTGATATTTCTTCCTGACCTGATATTAGATTTCTGAATAAAATGATTTACAAGGGAGGGAATGTCCTCTTTTCTTTCACGAAGTGCCGGCAATTGAATGGGAAATACATTCAGCCTGTAATATAAATCAAGACGAAAGCGTCCTTCGGCAACTTCCTTTTCAAGATTACGATTTGTCGCCGCAATGATCCGCACATCTATTTTAATCGGAACATTCCCGCCAATTCTTTCTATTTCCTTTTCCTGTAATACTCTTAATAATTTGCCCTGTAACTCTAAAGGTATTTCAGCAATTTCGTCAAGAAAAATGGTACCTCCATTTGCTTGTTCGAATTTGCCCATTCTTTTATCAATTGCTCCTGTGAAAGACCCTTTCTCATGACCAAATAATTCGGTTTCAATAAGGGTTGGGGGTAATGCGGCACAATTAATTTTAATGAGAGTGTTTTTTTTGCGGAATGAAAATGAATGGATGGCTTCAGCTATTTTTTCTTTTCCGGTCCCACTTTCTCCCAAAATTAATACGGAAGTATCAACAGTCGCGACCTGTGTAACGAGATCAAAGACGTTTAATAATAAATGACTGTTCCCAATGATGCCTTCGAATCCATTTGATTCCGGCCGGAACCCCGGAACTCCGTTTGCAGATTTATTTCCAACCATACGTTTTTGTTCCTTTTGCATACTTTCAACAATATTCAATAAGAACTTCTGTATCCGGCTAAAAACAGTCAGGTGTTCGATAGTGTAAGCATCGGGTCTGCGGCTAAAAAAATATAAATAAAATATTTCTCCTGTATATAGCAATAACGGAAGCGTTAAATAGGATTGAGTTTTGAATGTCTCTGCAATTAATCTTTTCATGGATGGTTTTTCACACAGTTGCTGAAAAGCAAGTTCATTGTAAATAGCAGGTATGGTATCGTCCTGCGTTATTGATTGTAAAGACGAAATATCGTCAATTTTCAAACCAGTGATTTGCAGCAGTTCGGGTATTCCTATGGTTTGATACTCCTCGAATCCTAATCTCAGAAAGCTAATTGAGTAATGAGCCGGTTGTGCAAATATTTTTACAGACAGCTCAATAAAATCAAATGGTATTAATGGCTGCAACGCCTTGCATATTTTCAGTAGCCCATCATTATAATCTAAGTTTGCCTTTGAAATAGCAATTAAATCACTTTGAAACAGGGCCTCTTTCCTGATTTGAGTATTTTGACTGTGCTCAAGCCGGTAACGGGCAATTTCCAATGTTACCACTAAGTCTTTTTCTCGAAAGGGTTTAACAAGGAACCCATACGGCTGGGTTGCTTTCGCAGCATTTAAAATGTCCTCGCTTGAATTAGCCGACAGGTAGATAAAGGCAATGTTTTCATCTTTTAATTTCTTGGCGAGGTCTATGCCGGTTAATGTACCTTTTAAAAATATGTCTATCAGAACTATGTCAGGTCTTACTCCTGCTATTAGCTCAACCGCTTTATGGTAAGAACGCGCTATCCCGCAAACGATATACCCTGATTTCTCCAATAACATACGGAGATCCGTTGCCACGATTAATTCGTCTTCTACAATCAGTATTTTTTCACGCATTATTGCCGATTATGTTATTAGATGTCGGATTTTAACCGTGTTTTGACAGATATTTCTTTCATAAAGCAGATCATGATTTCAAGTCCACCTTCATTCTTTAAAGATAGTGTACCACCAATCTGTTCACACAAGGTTCGTATGAGCATCATGCCTATTGTTTCACTTTTCCCGAAATCAAATCCTCCAGGCAATCCTACACCATTATCAGCTATTGTCAATGTCCAGTTGTCTCTCTCTTTCGGTTTTAATACAATGGTTATTTGACCTTTTTTACTGACGGGAAAGGCATACTTGATTGAATTGGTAATTGCCTCATTAAGAATCAAACCAATGGGGATGGCCTGCGAAACATCCAGTTCAACGGCAGTGATGTCAATTTCAGGCTTTATGTTCTGGTTGCCGGCGAAATTTTCAAGCAGGTATCTTATCAGCTCACCAATGTAACTTTGCATATTGATGGCAACCAGGGAAGATGACTGGTATAGTTTCTGATGGATGAGTGACATTGCATTCATCCGGCTCTGGCTTTCCCTGATTGCATCCAAGGCTGCACCACTTTCAAGATAAGTTGACTGGATATTCATTAAGCTAATTACGATCTGAAGGTTATTTTTTACCCGGTGGTGAATTTCTTTAACAAGCCACTCCTTATCTTCAATCAAACCCTGCTTTTCCTCTACTAATATTTCCAATTGTTTATTTGTCCGTTGCTTTAAGCGATACCTGTTATATAATAATGCGATGACGACAATTAATAAAAAAAGCCCTCCTAATATTAAGTTTCTTAATAACCGGCTCCTGTCCAATTCACCCTGCTGTGATTTGCTTTGACTTTCCAGCAATTTTATATTCTGTTCTTTTTTTTCAGTTTCATATTGAATTTGTAATTCTTCAATTTGTTTGTTCTTTGACAGGTTAAAAACCGAGTCATTTAGCTCCTTGTAATGTTGATAGTGACCGATAGATGAAAGATATTTTCCGTTAACAGAATCTATCCTGAAAGAAGCAAGTTCAACCAGGCGGGCCGTATATACTCTTTCTTTTGCTGAAGGCAGCGATAATACTTTGTTCACATAATGCTGAGCTTTTGATGCTTGCCCTTTTTTTGAATAAAATGCTGCTGCTATTGCATAACACCAACCTACATCAGGTCTTGTCTCGAGAGAACTTAATTGATCGGCAGATAGTATCATAGCCGCGTAGCTTTTTTCAGCAAGTTCCGTTTGGCCCAGGGCATTATAGCAATCGCCGGTCATTTGGGCAAGAAACATTTTATCAAACGTATTGGTGGGCGGAAAATCTTTTGTCATTGTTTCGATGAATGTCAGCGCCTCCGTCTCCTTTCCCATTTCGGTTAACGATGTTATCGTACTTAAAAAACTCTTGTACCACATTCCATTATTCGGATTCTTGCGCCCACTTTCAATGCATCTCTTATATAAATTAATTGCTTCCTCGAATCTCCCCAGATTATGATATACATTACCAAGACGTATGTAAAAAAGATCGGCAAACACCGTATCGGCGGCGGCTTCCATTGTCTTTACACCTTCGACCGCGTAAGGAAGGGCCTTATTCATATTACCTTTCATTAATTCCAGATAGGCGATTGTGGTTTCGGTGTAATGAGTATGTTTAAACCCGATACTCTTTTGAAGCGCCTGGCTTTCATAAAGCTTCTTCATTGCTAAATCTATTTTACCTCCCCAAAAGTAGATGCCAATTATTTTCATCAGCATTTCAGATTCCTTTTCCTTCATGTTCAGCCTTTCATATAAACTCATGGCATTTGAAAGAGCTATTATCTTTGTACTATCGGAGTAGGGAAGAAACGTTCCGAGGTTATCCAATGCAAAGGCGATCAAATCACTCTTTCCTGATGTCTTAGCCTCCCTCACTGCCTGCAGCAAGCATTCTTTGCTTTTAATAAAATCATTTTTTTGCACATAATATTTTCCCAGCAGAACCCAGCTTAAGCTGCTCCATTGAATAATTTTGAGCGAATCACTCAATTGCCTCGCTTGTTGCAAATAATTCCAGGCTGCCCCGAGATCACTGATCTTATCTCCAGGTTTGAAAAGATAATAACCAGCTATTGCAAAAAGTTGTTTTAGGCGATCTGCATTTTTTAAGTTTGACAGGAGTGCCTTCACGGTCCGAATATCCTCTTTGTCAATTGGATCATTCCCGGGTAAAGTGTTGTCTTCATTATAGCCTTCATCATACCACAAGGATACCGGCAAATTCTGGGCATTGCAGGCAAGAACCATTGCACTGTCATAATCAATTAATCCCTGATTGGCTGCATAGAGATAGAGTCCGGATGTCTCAATTAATAAACGAAGTTTGGGAACATTATAATTAAACTTTGAAGAATATTTTTGACTGTAACATTGAAAAGCAATGAGAAAAACGAAACAACTTGTAAAAGATTTTCTCATACCCGTAAAATTTGGTGACCTACCTGTATAAAAGTATCTTAATTAAGGAACACATGACGTTTTAACCTGTGTTTTCTTCATATAAATCCCTGAATTGTACAAATCGTTTTGACGATTTCCTTGTTAATTGGCGGTCTTTTTCAACTGTATTTCGCTGACTTAATCCTGTTACAACGACAGGCCGTTGGCCAGCTTGCACCGAATTCTATTTATAGCTTATAAATCAATATGTTGATATGGTGGCATTGGTATTGTGTCCTTCTGCACAAATGCTGTGTTTATGCAGGCTACATCAAAAACAATTCTATTTATTTCGGGGTCTTTTATCAGCCACTATAGCTGGAATAACTGGAGGGTGTTTTTTGAAGAAAACGGATACATTACAAATGCACCAGCGTGGCCATACCGGAATGATTCGGCAGAAATTCTAAGAAAAAGGCATCCGGACGCGGATATCGCCTCCATTACCCTTTTACAACTATTGGATTATTATGAAGGTATAGCTAATAGCTTTCCTGAACAACCAGTATTGATCGGGCACTCATTAGGGGGACTCATTGTTCAAGTTCTTTTAAACCGGGGTGTAGGTGCTGCAGGGATTGTCATTAATTCAGTGCCGCCAAGAGGAGTTATGACATTCACATTTTCCTATTTAAGTTTTATTGTTAGGCACCTGGGGTTTCTTACTTCCATAAAAACAACATACCTGCTGTCGTTTTCCGGGTGGCGGCATTTTGTAACAAATGGAATGCCTATTGCTGATCAAAAAAAATCTTATAACACAATGGCAGTTCCGGAATCCAGGCTTGTGGCCAGGGATTGCTTTAGCAGAACAGCGAAGATTGATTTCAAAAAAGCTCACGTTCCATTGCTTTTTGTTGCAGGCAATGAGGATTGGATAATACCGGCGTCATTGAATTATTTCAATTATAAAAAATATAGCCACAAGAAATCTGTCACAGCATATAAAGAATTTAAAAAGAACAATCATTTCGTTTTTACAAAACCTTCGGAGATGGCAATTACGACTTATATCCAGATTTGGCTTTTAAACTTACATATTAACTGACCACGCTATCCATTTTAATAGAAAAATATGATAAATAAGAATCATGCAGCTGTAATCG
>JAATGJ010000012.1 GCA_015654695.1 Chitinophagales bacterium
GTTGTCAATGAGCTAAGCTACATGATAATTTGAAAGCAAATCACAACCTTTCTTCACGCTCTGCCTTATCATCTTCGTTGTCAATGAGCTAAGCTACATGATAATCCCGATTGTATCGGGATCACAACTAATAAGCCAGGCTCTTCGCAGGCAAAACAAGCAGGTTCTTCGCAAATCAGCGTCTTGCTGTTTTGCCTTGATTTTTTTGTTACTTTTTGTATCAAGACAAAAAGTAAAATTTTTTTTGAAAAAGAAGCCTCTGATCTAAGGACGGCAAATGACGGCCTCGCCAACCGGCCCATGCAGCATGGGGCTGATAAAAGGAATACCGAGATTCATTCCTCTTAGTATTAAAACAATTGCCATAATGGTCATAAATACGGGGATACTTTTCCTGAACATATTTCTTACCGGCAGGCTGATCATTTTTCCAAAATAACCAATGATCATCATGGCTGGTAAAGTGCCCGCGCCAAACATCGCCATAAACAGGACGCTATATGACACCTGCGTTGACGTCAACGCCCCGGCAATAGCAACATAGACCATCGCACAGGGCAATAAACCATTTGCCATACCCAGTAACACGAATCCCATACCGCTTTTCTTTGAACGGAAAGCTTTCATCATATACGACTGAACAGCGCTGAACATTTTTTTAAACAAAAAAGGTTGCAGCGGATTTTTATACACCGAATATAAAATAACCAGCGCCAGCACTGTTATTCCCATGATGACAGAGAACCACTGCTGAAACCCGGCCAGGTAGATCTTTCTCCCGGCTAGGCCAAATACTAAGCCCAGTGAAGAATAAGTAATGATCCTGCCCAGTTGATATAGAAAAAGTGAAACAAGTTGCTGCGCCTTTGATAAATGGTGAACAGGTAATGCCAACGCCAGCGGGCCGCACATACCCACGCAGTGCAGGCTGCTGACTGCCCCTAACGAAAAACCTGCTATGATGGCTCCCCACAGCATCAGGGAATGATTATTAATTTTTCTGTGTAATACTCTTTACCATTAACCTTCCAGTTAATCTTGACGGTATAATTACCGGGTGTGATCTGCCTGGCATCCAGCAACTGCATGCCATCCGTATCCTTGCTTACTATAAATTTCTTATCCTTCTTTCCATCATAAGCGCAGTAGAAATGAAGGGTGCCGGAAATGATTTGATCTTTCATTTCTTCGGGCCATTGCAAAACAATGCCGCTGTCGCTTTGCTCCAGTTTAACAGCAGCGCTTAAGTCATTAGCACGGTTAGTGCCATCTATTACTTCCTGGTAGCGCAACTCATTTTTATAATAGTCTTTGTCCACCAGTTCAAAATTGGTAGTCACTGAACGGTAAACGAGATAAGACATGCCCGTCCCAAAAACAATAAACGTTACCAATAATTTATTTCCCCAGTTCATAGTTGAATGATTGATGATGAATAATTTTAAAACCGGCTAAAAGGTCCCATGAAATTTGTTTTCAGCTCCGTGATCTTTTTATCTCCCTGGTACAATCCGACTTTCAGGCTGGTCTTTCTTGATCGGATGATACTGCGGGGCAACACGATAAAAAATGATCCCGCTCCCTGCCCTTCTTTCTTTACATGAATATTGTTAGCGCCCACTAACACTACTTTTCCAATAGCGCCCATTTCTCCTTCGAGCCTTAACTGAACCGGAATTTCATGAAGCGTTTTGTTTTCGATCTTTATACTGTAAAGATTAGATAAACTATCAGCGCCTCTTTCCTGGTAAAGTATCCCGGTAGTCCTGATAATAGTGCCATCAATTTCTTTTCGCGTCAGCAATAGAGTGGCTAATAACCCCGTGAGTATAAAAAGCACCACCGTATAAAACTTCATCCTGCCTGTATAGCGGAGCTTTTTACCATCAGTAATGCCATTCTCCGATGCATACCTGATCAGCCCCTGCGGGCGGTTGACAGCATCCATCATTTTATTGCAGGCATCTATACAGGCGGTGCAACCGACGCATTCCATCTGTGTGCCATTGCGTATATCAATACCCGTGGGACAAACCTTTACACACTGGAAGCAATCAATACAATCACCGGTATTTATTTCTGCTACCCTTGCTTTCTTAAATTTTTCTCTTGGCTCGCCTCTTTTATAATCATAAGCCACGATCATTGAGTTCCTGTCGAGCAACACACTTTGCAAACGGCCATAAGGACAAATAACTGTGCAGACCTGTTCCCGGAAATAAGCATATACGCTATAAAACACCCCGGAAAAAATCACCAGGGCCATGAAGCCGCCAAAATGGTCGCTTACCGGTTCGCTGATAATATGCCGCAGTTGCTTTACCCCGATGATATAGGAAAGAAATAAATTGGCGATAATAAAAGCCAGCCCGAAGAATGAAACATGCTTGATCGTTTTTTTCCTGATCTTCTCACTTGTCCATGTTCCTTTATTTAATATCCTTTGTTTGGCCGCATCGCCTTCTATCCAATACTCGACTTTGCGAAACAGCATTTCCATAAAAATGGTCTGGGGACAAACCCAGCCACAGAACAACCGGCCAAATGCCGCTGTAAACAATACAATGAAAACAATGAACGTAAGCATCATTATTCCAAAAATGAAAAAATCCTGCGGCCAGAATATCTTGCCGAAGATGATAAATTCCGCTTCAGGGATATTGAACAGGAATAAAGGGCGACCATGATACGTAATGAACGGCAATGTAAATAACAAAGCGAAGAAGCCCCAGCTCACCCGGGTACGGATATTATAAATCTTCCCTTTCGGTTTCTGGGCATACACCCATTTCCTTTTCCCTTTTGCGTCCACCGTAGCAAGGCTGTCACGAAAAGATTTTTTCCCTGTACCAGTATCCTCTTTAATAATTTCCTCTGTCATCTTTTCGTTGTTGAAATGAAAATCTTTACCCTGTTTAATTCATGGCTTTCGCCGCTCCGAGCTTGCCTAAGAGTTCTTTTGTTTTAATAGAATCATTCATGGTTTTTAATGAGTCGGCAGCAGGTGTCGTGGCTTCTTCTTTATACAATTCACCCTGCGGCTCTTTTACTTTAGCTGGCTTTGTGCCGTGCAATGATTTAATATAACTGGCTACCTGGGCTATCTGCTTTGCTGACAGATCATCTTTCCAGCTTCTCATTCCTTTATTGGTTCCGTATTTAATTGTTTTAAAAAGATCTTTGATCGCACCGCCATACAGCCAGTAATCATCAGTGAGGTTGGGTCCTATTCCCGGGTTATCATTTACGATACCACTTGCATCCCCGCCATGGCAGGTGACACAATTGGCAGGGTTAGTGAAAATAGCTTTACCTGCATCAAGGTCTGCGGCATCAGTTAACAACGTAACGGTGTTTTCATCTACGTTATCGCCTTTCATCTCCAGGTATTCTTTAATCTGCAGGTCGGCTTTCGCTATTGATGTTTCAAATTCTTCCAAACTGGAAGGCGCTGTATGAGAAACATGAAAGCGCCACATATAGATAAACGCAAATACAATACATACATAAAATCCATACAACCACCACGGTGGAAGACGGTTATCCAATTCCCTGATACCATCGTAATCGTGACCAAGATCAAGATCTCCTTCCTGGCTGATAGGACGAAGCTTATTGAACTTATCCCACCAGGACAGGCGGGTTCTTTTCACAGCCTCAGTTACTTCAACTGTTTCCGCTATGAGCACTACGTTTTTTTCTTTTTCTACTTTCAGCAGGAACCTGATATTAATAAGGAGTGCTATTATTATCAGCAGCTCAAGAAAAATAACCGTTACCATTATATAAAATGCGGAAGCGGACATGCCTGCAATAGTAGCCGATGTTGTTTGCGCTGCAGCGTCTCCTGCCTGTGCAAACAACGATGTACTGTTTAATAAAAGAAAAAACAGCATGGATACAACTGTAGCAGGAATCACGGGATTCTTCTTCTTCTCTTTCTTCAGCTTCAGATCAGCCGCACCTAATAACAGGCTGGCAAGTATCGCAATAATGATCAGCAACAACACCATAAGTACGATAAACGTAACTGCCAGGGGATTGTTGAAAACAGATGGCGCAGGCGGGCCCGCTGCCCATGCCTGTTGTGAAAAACATAATAGCACCAGGACACTCAGCAGCCCCGGTATTTTTTTTGACCGTTTACAAAGAAGTGGAAGCATTTTAGTTTTTTTAAAAGGTTCTTATACCAATCGTATTTATAAATTAGTCCCGCATTTCCCGGTATAATGCTGATGTAGCAGCCATTTACGCCAATGATCCCGATAACTATCAGGCGGCTAACGGATGCACAATCGGTATTAATTATCATCCAGTGGTATGCGGCTTATTTCTTTGAGTTTTTTCTTATCCGTTTTGAAAACCCAGGTTAGCATGGTAAGAAAGAACAAACCAAATATGGCGAGTGATATCATTCCATAGATATCAATCCCGCCGATCTTTTCGATGTAGTTAATGAATTTCATGTCAGGTATTTTTTTAATTACTTCAACATCATTTACGTTCAGCAACAGTTTGTTTCGGTTCTGCTTTTATATCGGTGCCCAAACGCTGCAGGTAAGCTATCAGCGCTACGATCTCGGCATTGGGTGGTGTTTCTATTTTATCCTTCTTCAGGTTAGCCGCTATAGAATCAGCCTGCTGCACCAGATCCCTGTTAGCTATTTTATCATATCCTTCCGGGTAAGGAACACCCAGCGTCCGCATGGCCCTGATCTTGGCAGGTGTAGATGCAGTATCCAACGCATCATCCAGCAACCATATATAACGGGGCATGAGCGATCCCGGTGACATACTTGTTGGATCATACAGGTGGTTGTAATGCCAGCTATCAGTTTGTTTGCCGCCTTCTCTCGCCAGGTCGGGTCCTGTTCTTTTGCTTCCCCATTGAAAAGGATGATCATATACAAATTCACCTGCTTTTGAATACTCACCATAGCGTTTTACTTCATCACGGAATGGCCGTATCATTTGAGAGTGACAGGTATAACAACCTTCTCTTACATAAATATCCCTTCCCTGCAGTTCGAGAGGTGAATAAGGTTGTACACTCGCGATAGTAGGGATATTTGATTTGACAAGAAACGTCGGTATTATTTCGATCAAACCACCGATAGCCACCAGTACCAGGCTCAACACCAGCATGGTCATTGGTTTTCTTTCCAGTATCCTGTGCCAGTATTCTTTCTTATGTTTGATCTCTTTTACTAATGGTGGGGCTTCTGCTGCTTCATTAGCGATGAACTTACCTTTCGCCATCGTTTTATACAGGTTGTACACCATTATGAAAGCACCGGCTAAATACAATGCGCCCCCGATACTTCTCAGCAGGTAGAGCGGTTTGATATTAGTAACTGTTTCCAGGAACTGGAATTTCAATTGTCCTTCGGGTGTAAAGGATTTCCACATGATGCTTTGTTCAAAACCGGCCCAGTACATGGGAACAGCATACACTACAATACCGATGGTTCCCAGCCAGAAGTGATTAGTGGCTAATTTCTTTGAGTAAAGAGCAGTATCCCACATTTTGGGGATCATATAATACAGGATAGCAAACGCCATGAAACCATTCCATCCCAATCCGCCAATATGAACGTGGGCGATGGTCCAGTCGGTAAAATGAGAAATTGCGTTTACATTTTTCAAACTCAGCATCGGCCCTTCAAATGTGGCCATACCATAACAGGTAATGGCTACCACCATGAATTTTAAAACAGGATCTTCTCTCACTTTATCCCATGCGCCTCTCAGTGTAAATAAACCATTCAGCATTCCGCCCCAGCTTGGAGCAATCAGCATAATAGAAAAAACAACACCCAATGATTGAGCCCAGTCGGGCAATGCGGTGTATAATAAATGGTGGGGCCCTGCCCATATATAAATAAATATCAGCGCCCAGAAGTGAATGATAGAAAGACGGTAGGAATAAATGGGCCTGTTAGCCGCCTTTGGCAAAAAATAATACATCAAACCAAGAACAGGTGTGGTTAAAAAGAAAGCCACCGCATTATGACCATACCACCATTGCACTAACGCATCCTGCACACCGGCATACCAGCTATAGCTCCCGGTTAATGAATAAGGAATTTCAACAGAACGCACTATGTGAAGAAGAGCCACAGTAACCCATGTAGCTATGTAAAACCAGATGGCAACATACAGGTGCTTCTCCCTTCTTTTAACAATGGTGCCAAATAGGTTAATGCCGAATATTATCCAAACCAGTGCGATGGCAATATCTATCGGCCATATCAGCTCTGCATATTCCGCACCGTTGGTAAGACCAAGAGGTAATGTAATAGCAGCGCCAACAATGATAAGTTGCCAGCCCCAGAAATGTATCCAGCTCAGTTTGTCACTGAACAATCTTGTCTTACATAAACGCTGCAGGGAATAATAGATACCGGCAAATGAAGCATTACCCACAAAAGCGAAAATGATCGCATTCGTGTGCAATGGACGGAGCCGGCCAAAAGTAACAGGCGCCAGGTTCAAACTGATCGCAGGATAATATATCTGGATAGCCGCCCACAATCCTGCCAGCATACCTACTATTCCAAAAATAACAGTGGCATAGCCAAAAGCCTTTACGATCCTGTTGTCATAATAAAATTTCTCTACTTGCATACGTTCGGTTATTTATAAGTGTTATAGTGGTTTGGTTGTTGAGGCGGGTTTGTCATCAAACAAAATGCGGGAAGAGGGCGAATAATCATCTTCAAACTGCCCGGTTTTGACACCCCATAAAAAAGCCGCTAAAAAAATGGCCGCTACGGATATGCTGGCAAAAAGCAATATGATAATGACACTCATTTTACCGGTTACAAATTGATGGTAAAAGTATTTTTGAACGCTTTTGCAGAGTATAATCAAAGTCATTATACAGACTGATTATGGTCATTTTTTCGCTCTATATCGTTGATAGAGTTGATCCCAGGCAAGTTTATAGTTTCATGGACCGGGCCAGCAGGCTGCTGTTGCCATAGGTCAGCAATACTATACTAAGCGAGCTGGATGGCATTAATATAGCGGCGATCAGCGGATGGAGATCTCCCTGCACAGCAAAGTATAAACCGATAATATTATACACGATGGAAAGAACAAAACTCGCCATCACGATATTCTTATTGGCCCTGCACAACCGGATAAACTTTGACAGCGCTGATAATTGTTTAGCCTCAATAATAGCATCACTGGCCGGTGTAAAATTGTTGGTTTGTTCCGCAACTGCTATCCCGATATTACTTTGTTTTAGGGCGCCGGCATCATTCAATCCATCTCCGATCATCATTACTTTTTTTCCTTCCCGCTGTAAAAACCGGATATAATCAAGTTTATCTTCCGGCTTTTGATTGAACAACAAAGTGATTTTATCGCCAAATATTCTTTGGAGATTATTTTTTTCCGCAGCATTGTCGCCGGAAATAACAGATAGCTGGTAATCATTTTCCAGTTTCCTTACCAGTTCGGGAATGGATTCACGGTAATGATTGCTGAAACGGAAACGTCCCTGTACTTTATCTTCTATACTTATATAAACGGCTGTACTTTCTTCTTTGCTTTTTCTTCCGGTTACATATTCTTCAGAACCTATTTTAATCCAGTCGTCTTCTGCAAATCCTTCGATCCCCTCACCGGTTGTTTCTTTAAAGGCGGTTACCTGCATGGCATCCGGTGCGCCGAGATATTTTACCAATGCTTTGCTCAGCGGATGATTGGAACAACGGGCCAGTGCCGCTATCCGTTGCTTTTGCTGCCGGCTCAATGGCCCGCCTTCATACATAATATCCTGTTCCTGTGTGGAAGTAAGCGTTCCTGTTTTATCAAAAACAATATGATCCGCATTGGCGATATCCTCAATCACCTGTGCGTTGCGGAGATACAGGTGATTGCGTCCCAGTATACTTAAAATATTTCCATTGGTAAATGTATTGGAGAGCAGCAATGCACAGGGACAGGCAATGATAAAAATAGCAGTCACCGCAGGCCATAGTTTATGAGTATCATTGACGCCCCAATACACCGCCGTGGCAGCAGCAATCGTAAAAATGATATACGTAAAATACCGGCTCAGCAAATGAACAAACGAAACACTCTTTGCCTGTTCCTGTTTTCTAAATCCGCCAGCCATCGGATCATCCCGGTTCCAGAGTTTGGTGAGATAGCTTTGCGCTACTTCCTTTACTACCAGTATTTCGATATTTCCTTCTGTTTGTTTACCGCCCGCATATACAATTTCTCCTACTTCCTTCAATACAGGTACTGACTCACCGGTAACAAAACTATAATCAATGAATGCTTTACCCCTGGTGAGGATGCCGTCAGCAGGTATCAGTTCTTCATGATGTATAAGCAATGTATCACCCGCCTTTATTTCCGGCAATAGAGTGGGTATCTCCTTATTTTCTTTGAGTACCGAAACAGCTATCGGAAAGTAAGAAGTATAATCTCTTTCAAAAGAAAGCTGGCGATACGTCTTGTCCTGGAGTATGCGGCCAGCCAGCATAAAGAAAACAATGCCGGTCATGGAATCAAAATATCCGCCACCTGTCCCGGACAATACTTCATAGGCGCTGCGGATAAACGTAACAATAATAGCCAGTGCGATCGGCGCATCAATATTCAGGAATTTATGTTGTAAACTTTTCCAGGATGACAGGTAGAATGGCAGAGCGGAGTATAAAAACACGGGAATAGCCAGTGCAAAATTCATCCACCTGAAAATTTCGCGCAGGCCCGCTTCTGATGCGTCCACCCCAAGGTATTCAGGGAAACTCATCAGCATAATATTACCGAAACAAAAACCCGCCACACCCAGTTGATAGATCATGCTTTTATTAATGACGGGTCTCGTTTCTGTAAGATCGTTCAGGCTGATATAGGGTTCATAACCTATGGCGTTTAGCAGCTCAGCCACCTTACGCAATGATGTTGGTTTGTTAAGAAAAATAATATTCGCTTCCTTTCTTGTGAAATTTACCCGGGAAGAAATAATGCCTTCATCAAGACGGTGCAGGTTCTCCAACAGGTAAAGACAGGAGCTGCAATGCATCTGCGGCAGGTAGAATGTAATATGGGTTTGTTTATCATCGTGAAAACTAACCAGTTTCGCCTGTATAACTTCATCATCCAAAAAAGCAAATTTGTCTTTCCTTGCTGCTATGCGCTGGCTGACTCCCGGCCTGTCGTTAAGATTATAATAATCGCAGAGGCCATTTTGATTAATGACCTGGTAGACCATTTTGCAGCCTTCGCAGCAAAATATTTTTTCTTCCAGGTGTATTTTGGATGAATTGCAATCTTCACCGCAATGAAAACACTGCACTTGCTGACGGGTAATCGCTTTTGATGACATATAGATGAAACGAAAGTATCACCGGGAGAAAAGGATGAATATGAGTAACTTCACAGCTTTCACTGATTTAAATCAGCCCGCTGATTTAATTAATTTGGACTGGCTTTATTACTTTACAACTATTCTCAAAACAAAACGACCTTCCATGGCACAACATACTATTCTTATTATTGACGATCATGATGAGATAAGGGAAAATACCGCTGAGATACTGGAACTGGCGGGATATAAAACATTCACCGCGGAAAACGGGAAGAGAGGTGTTGACATCGCCATAAAAGAAAAACCCGCGCTGATCGTTTGCGATATCATGATGCCGGAACTGGATGGATATGGTGTTTTGCATCTTGTAAGGAAAAATACAGATACACAGAATATCCCATTTATTTTCCTGACGGCAAAAACAGAACGGGCCGATTTCAGGAAAGGAATGGAAATGGGCGCCGATGATTATATCACCAAACCTTTTGATGATATCGAGCTGCTGAATGCTATCGAAATCCGGCTGAAGAAAATTGAGATACTCGAAAATAAATATACCGCTTCCCCGCAGGGTATCAACCAGTTCATTAAAGATGTAAAAGATTCAGGCGTATTGAAACAACTGGCGGACCAGTATGATATAGATTCCTTTCATAAAAAACAAGCTCTTTACCAGGAAGGCAGAAGACCTAAACATCTTTATTTCCTGGTAAAAGGAAAAGTAAAAGCATTTAAAACCCACCCGGATGGTAAAGAATATATTACTGATCTTTTCAGCGACGGGGATTTCCTGGGTTATTCGGCGCTGATAGAAGACCGGAACTATGACGACTCGGCTGAAATACTGGAAGAAGCGGAGATCATGCAGATACCCCGTGAAGATTTTTTACAAATGATCAATACCGATATAACTATCGCCGCGAAATTCATACGCATCATCACCCAGAATGTAAAAGAGAAAGAAGAACGGTTATTAAGCCTCGCTTACAGTTCATTGCGCAAACGTGTAGCAAAAGCCTTAGCTGATATTTACAGCAAATTCAATTCCGGCAACGAAAAAACAACCATCGAAATATCACGGGAAGATATAGCGCAATACGTGGGTACAGCTACCGAATCATTGATCCGCACATTAAGTGATTTTAAATCGGAGAAACTGATCGTGATCAAAGATGGAAAGATCACTATCCCGGATATAGAAAAGCTGCGTAATATTTTATACTAAGCGATCAGTCTTCATCAATGTCTTCACGCCTGGTGACCCTGCTGATATTGGCGGGTTCTGATAATTCCCTGCCATGATCATTTTGTTGCTTCAATGTCCAGTTATCAGTCATGGTGGTCTCCAGCCATAGCGTACCCGACCGGCGGGAAACCTGTACCTGCAATCCAAATTGTTTCTGAAATATATCTTCCAGCTGACCCACAGTCATCTGGTCATTGATCTCAATTTCACCGGTTCCTTTTAGCCCCGCTGCTATCAACAGTAATGAATTCTTCAGGTGTCTCCTGGCAGAGCCGGGCTCACTATACCTGTAAAACTCAATTCGTAAAAAAGGATAGGCGCTGCTAAATTCATCCTGCGCTTCTTTTAATGTCCGGTTTTGTAAAATATGCAATACCATTTTCATCTGATTTACGGCGTTTCAATAAATAAAGGAATCAGTAATGTAACAAAGCTATCCCCGCCTTTAGCTTAAAAAACTGACTTAAGAAGAAAAGTTACATGATTATCATCAGCCGGTGCGGGCTGATAATAATCACCCGGCCTGTTAATATTGATCATAGTACCGGCCATCATTCCGCCGCACTTTTGTAGTAAATATTAAAGTATATGAATACCGTATTACAACAGCCCTATAGCTCTTCCTACAGTAAACAAAGCAGCCACCTGCCGGTTTGGTACCGATTTATAGCCTGGTGCGGTGCGCAGGAAAAAAACCGTTTCGCCTGGCTGGCCGCAGGTCTTGCCGGGCATGGTTGTTTTCTTACACCACTGACATTGTTTGCCGTTATGATTTCAGGGAACAGTATGTTTCTATGGGCGCTGGTGATTGGCGCTATGACAATGTCGCTGGTTACCAATCTTGCAGCGTTGTCAACTAAGATCACCCTGCCTGTATTATTCCTGAGCATCCTTATTGATACCGGGGTAATTATCAGTTGCATAGCAGGCGCCGTCGCTAACTAATATTGATACATCTGTGGTTTGAAATACAACTTTTATTCGCCCGTAAGATTTTTCCAAATTCCAAATTCCAATCCTCTTAATTCCGCAAGACCTCTTAACCTCCCGATAGCGCTGTATCCCGGGTAAGTGGTCTTGTGTAAATCATCCAGCATCTGGTGCCCATGATCGGGTCGCATGGGAATAGCAATATTTCTTTTCTTCATCAGTAGTACAATTTCTTTTATGACTTTATACATATCCACATCACCATCCAGGTGATTGGCCTCAAAGAAATTTCCTTCTGCATCTCTTTTGGTACTGCGCAAATGAATGAAATGAATATGATCGCCTAATCGTTGAACCATACCCGGCAGGTCGTTATCTTCACGAACACCATAAGAACCGGTGCAATAACATAAACCATTCGCCGGTGATGGAGCGGCATCCAATAATTCTTTTGCATCTTTTTCCGTGCTGACAATTCTTGGCAGGCCTAATAATGGAAAAGGAGGATCGTCGGGATGGATAGCCATTTTTAATCCCACTTCTTCCGCTACCGGCACTACTTCTTTTAAAAAATAAAACAAATGTTGTTTGAGTTTAGCGGCACCAATATGCTCATACATTTTTAATGCGGTAAGAATTTGTTCAGGTGTAAATCGTTCTTCACTTCCGGGAAGCCCCTGCAAAGCATTGCGGTATAATATCTCTTCTTCTTCATCTGTCATTGACTTTAACCGGAACTTTGCCTTTGTTATTTCTTCTTCCGTATAATCATTTTCCGCACCCGGTCTTTTTAACAGGAAAACATCAAATGCAATAAAAGCGGTTTTTTCAAACCGCAATGCCTTACTGCCATCCGGCATAGTATAAAACAGATCAGTACGCATCCAGTCAAGTATCGGCATGAAGTTGTATGTCACTACTTTCAGCCCGCACCTGGCTACATTACGTAAACTCTGCTTGTAATTATCTATATACTTAAGATAACCGCCTGCCTGCTTTTTTATGTCTTCATGCACGGGCAGGCTTTCGATCACGGTCCATGTCATGCCAGCCGCTTCTATCAATGATCTTCTCTTATTGATCTCGTCTGTTGTCCATATTTCTCCAACGGCGATATGATGCAATGCCGTAACAATACCGGTGCATCCAGCCTGCCGTATATCTGGTAAACTAACCGGGTCATTCGGCCCGAACCAACGCATGGTTTGCTCCATCATCATAACAAGAAATATTTTTTTTAAAGATAAACGCCATATCGTTTTAAAACCGGCGTGCTGATTATTTATTTTTAAATAGTATTACTGCAATCCTTTGATAAATTCAGTAAAGGCGGTCTTTTTATTATAACCGGCATCAAATAAAGTAGGGGCATCAGGCCGGGCAGGAGTAACTATCCAGCTATCGGCATCTGTTAGATTCCACACGGTAATACCAAAGCGCTGGGCCGCCGGCACTATCCTGAAATAAGCTTCAGCCACGTAACGGAATTTTTGCGCCTGCTGATCCAGCAAAGCCTGCGTAGCGGTAAACGGTGTTGTATTGGATGGATTTACTCTTACATCCATTTCCGATATATGAATCAGTAACCCGGTAGCGACGAGCTTGGTTAATGCATTATCAATTCCCGCATTACTTGAATTGATGCTGATATGCATTTGCAAACCGACACCATGTATAGGAACGGAAGCGGCTTTTAATTCATTGATGATTTTAATAACGGAATCAAGCTTCCTGTTATCCGACTCCAGGTTATAATCATTGATAAATAATTTTGCAGCCGGGTCAGCGGCATTGGCCCATCGAAAAGCGTCAGCGATGTATGACCTGCCAAGATAATCAGCCCAATAAAAATAATCACCGCCGCTGCCTGTTGAGTTAGCGCCGGTTCGCAGATCACCGGTGCCATCTACCACTACTTCGTTGGCTACATCCCATCCGCTTACTTTGCTTTTATAGCGTGTAACCATCGTGGTGACCCAGTTTTGCAAAGCCGTTTTTACCTGCACAGGATCCAGCAAGGAAGATGAAACACCAACAGAAAGATTATCAATTAAAAAAGTGCCCGCGTTAGGAAAATGGAATTTAACAGAAACCGCGGCTTCCGTTGGCGTGAAGTTGAAAGTATATAACGTCCATGTGTTGCTGAGGGCCTGGTCCTGCTGGGCGTAATAAGTAGTTCCTTGTGCAACCACTCTCAGGGCCTGGCCATTAACCGCGGCCTTCGCCCAATAAGTTAATTTGTAATTTGAACCACTGGTAACATTAAAATTATCTGAAACGACCTGTATGCTATAAGCGTTAGGCCCGGGAGTATTTACAACAATCTTTGCAGCTTGTGCGCCGGATTGCACATCTGTTGTTTCCAGGGAAATAGTACCCGATGCAGGAGCAGTAGTTGATACCTGGGTGAACCAATTTGTAAAACCATTTTCAAAAGCCGGGTTAAGAAGGGGATTAGGCCCCGTAGTACCGCTTAATGAACGAAGGTAAGTGCCATTATTGTTTTGATGCCATGCCAGTGTATGACCAAATACCGCTAATCCACCTGCTTGAGCAACGCTGAAAAAATCATCCGTATTAGTGAAATTAAAAGCTCCCGAATTAGTTATGTTGGCGCCGTATTTCATTTGGTACTCGGGGGTTACCCGGTCAAACTGCGCTTTCACCAGTGCCGAATAGCTTGCATTATTTTTCAGCAGATCATAGTTAACACCTACACCTACCGGCACACTTGACGCATCTTTTAATATGGTGGGCGCTGGCGGGGGTGGCGGCGGGGGTGGCGTTATGTCCCCTCCTGGATCTGATTTTTTACAGGAAGTAAATAGTACAATCGCTAAAAAAAAAGTGTTTGACAGTAAAGTTAGTTTCCTCTTCATAACGGATAATCTGATTATTTGTGACCAGGTTGACATATTATAAACTCATGGCAGCGTGTTCTATGATAAAAAAATAATAAGGTTAGACGCTGCATGTTTTTGTAATTGTCCCGGCTCAGAATTTCTTTTACAGGTGTATGCCTGCCTGCTGCGTAATTAATACCAATTAGACATCA